>CAYZHB010000001.1:0-10622 GCA_964478245.1 uncultured Desulfobacterales bacterium
ACAACCGTCCGTTTCTGCGCTGTATGCACGGCTATGGATTGTGTCTCTGGCGTCTTGGGCGCTTTGACGCGGCGGAGAGCATCTTTCAACAAATGCTCTGGCTGAACCCGTCCGACAACCAGGGCGTGCGGTTTCTCATCGACGAGGTGAAGGCAAAAACAGCCTGGGAGGATCGAGAAGTCGAATGACCATCAAAGGAATACCATGAGCCCCGCCAAGCGAAAACAGATCGATCCGATGGAAAAGGCCGTCGAAGCGGCACTGTCTCCCGGCCGTTTCATTTTCTATAATGCCGCCTGGTCCGAGTTTAAGGCACATCCCTCCACGTTCACATACAAGGAATTGATGCGCTATATGCCGAACAAGGAGAAAACGAGTTGGCACAAAAAGGCCATGGCGGCATCGGAAAAAGGTGATTTGTCCTCTCTTTGATAACCCGTTGATATTGAAGGTTTTCGGTTAACTACGGGAGAAAGAGCACGGTTATGAAGAGGGTTGCACACGGGGCGCCACCTTTTTTGCTTTTTCTTTGCGGCTCAGCCTCATATTTCCCTCTTTATTTTATTTCAAAATAAGTTTATTCTGATATGTCAACAGTGTAACAGTTGTCTTGAAACCGAATTGTCAACTGTATGGAGTTATTTTTGCAGGCGGGTGACCGGAAAAGTAAAGCGCCGGCTTAAACGGAGGATGAGAAACTGTTATGGCGGAGCCGGTACGCAAGTTTGGCCCTGAGGATAAAGTTTTACTGACAATTGAGGATGATGCCGTTATGCGCGACAGTTTCAAGGCCTTTCTTGAAGACTAGGGTTTTACTGTGCTGACGGCTGAGAACGGAGCGGACCGACCGGCTGGCGAAGCGTATCCAGCAGGTTTTAAACCACGGTGAAGCCGCCCGTAAGTTGAAAACCACGGATATTTTAAGAAGCCGACACATTCAGTTGAGGCATTTCCCATGCAGTTTTTGAATCCCTCAAAATGGTATTATCATCCCGTTTTTATTTTTGCGTGTTCCATTTTTGCGCTTGCTTTCTTTCTGATTTTAACGGTTCACTGGTACATGGAGATCACCACGGCTCTGGAAACGGTTGTCAAAAAGTTTCATATCGATCCGGGCCTGATTCTCCCCACCAAGACCGGCATGATAATGCTGGTCTTGGTGCTTCTGCTGGCGGTTGTCCTGGCCGGGATTCTGCTGGCGTTTATTTATTACCAGAAAACGGTCACACTTTTCAGACTCCAGCACAATTTCATCTACAATTTTACCCATGAACTCAAAACGCCGGTGACCTCCCTGAAAATCTATCTTGAAACATTTATCCGGCATGATCTGGAGAAAAGGGACATTATAAAGTACAGTGAGTATATGCTGGAAGACATATGGAAACTCAACCAGAACATCAACAGCATCCTGAATCTGGCAAAGATGGAGAGCAAGAGCTACGGTGCCGAGCTTACCAATGAGGATCTTCCGGCGCTCACGGAAAAGCTCTGCCGCAAGAATTCCACCATCCTGCGAAGCTGCCGGATCGACATAGACAACCCGGACGATGAGCCGTTTGTCTGTCCGGTCAACGTTTTTCTGTTCGAAATGCTGTTGATGAATATTGTGTCAAATGCCATCAAATACAACGACTCCGGTCAGCCGCATGTCCTGATTAAATTCAGACATTTTAAATACAAACTGCTGGTGGATTTCATTGACAACGGTATTGGTATTGAGAAACAGGAAATCAGGAAAATTTTCAGGAAATTCTATCAGGCGGAACGGACGGAGAAGAGTGAAGTGAAAGGTACCGGTCTGGGATTGTACCTCGTCTTCAACATCGCAAGGGTGCATGGCTGGAAAGTCAGTGCCCGGAGTGACGGTCCCGGCAAAGGGACGGTTTTTACGCTTTCGATTCCCAAAGTTGATCTGGAGAACTTAAAGGTGAATGATTTATGGAAGATGTTAAGGAAAAGCGTATCCTGGTCATAGAGGACGAAACCCATATTGCCGACGGCATCAAGCTCAATCTCTCCATTCAGGGGTATGATGTCAGGATAGCAAAGGACGGGGTGTCGGGCCTTGACAAGTGGCGTGAATGGCTTCCCGATCTGATTGTTCTCGATATCATGCTTCCCGTGATGGACGGTTTTTCCGTGCTGCGACGCATCAGGAAACAGGATGAGAAGCTGCCGGTGCTGATCCTTTCAGCCAAAGGCAACACCGAAGACAAAGTGAAGGGCCTTCAGTACGGGGTTGATGATTATCTTGCCAAACCGTTTGACTTGGATGAGTTTCTGTTACGGGTGGACCGGCTCATGAAAAAGAAGGAGTGGTATGCAAATGACCGGCGCCCGCAGGAAGAAGAATACCGGATGTTTGACGGGGATACCTACGAATTCGGGGGAAACCGCATAGATTTCGTGACCCACAAGTCGGACTGCAAAGCCGGCGAGATCACACTGACCGAACAGGAAGTGAAACTCCTTAAAATTTTCATCGCCAACAAGGGCAAACCCTTATCCCGGGAAAAACTTCTCAAGGCCGGATGGGGATATTCAAGCGACACCACGACCCGCACAGTGGACAATTTCATTGTCCGGTTTCGAAAGTACTTTGAACCCGCTCCTAAAAAGCCGGTATTTTTCAAAAGCAGGCGGTCGGTAGGCTATATTTTTGACAACAATCATTAAACGGGCAGGTTGTGTCCGGGTCTTATGACCCGGTGCCCACGGCGGGGCCGGTAACGAGAGAGACAATATACTCCCGGTCCAGCTTTTTCCAGTAAAAAGTCGCATCGGATTGCCGGCCCCTGTAGCGGATATTGTCGCAGAAAACCTCCACACTGTGAAGGCGTTCATTGAATCCCCTTTTGATATATTTTAAAAATGCCTCTTTGATGGTCCATTTTGTAAATATTTCTTCCGGTGTCCCGGCCATGCTTTTCCGCTCTTCAACTGTAAATGCGGTTTTCAGGAAAGCATCATCCAGGTTGTAATTGAATTTTTCCATATCAATGCCGATACCGCAGTCCGGATTGCAGCAGAGTGCCGCAGTGACATATTCCCGGCAATGGGAGAGTGACACGTCTATCCACGGCAGGCCGGGTAAAAACGGTGCCCCTTCCCGCCGGTAAGAAACTTTTATACCGGCCGGATCGACGGTTTCCCCGGTGAAAAGGCAAACAGCATGCTTCAGCAAAAATCTGCCCGACAGCCATTCGATCTGTTTTTTAAGGCTTTTAAAATTGTTCAGCCGCGCCATTTCGTCAGATGAAAGAAATGCAATGGAAAAGTCATCTTTGGTAAAGATTTTGTTTTTCTCTTTGGCGTATTTGTGGTATTTTTTACTGTGATGCAACGAGAGGCGGAGCAACGCGTCTATTTTACAGTAAAATATTTTGATTTCAGGCGGCTGGTTCAGATGGAGTCTGTGGAATAGTTGCCAGGCTGTTTGCGTCATGTTCAATTTATATACCATGGGAAGCTGTTTTACAACAATTTAAAGAGGCATGTTAAAGGAGGCATGATGACCTTTGTTTCTTACTGGCGTGAACATGGATGGTTCAGATCGGCCGTTGCCGTATCCGGTGTTGTCCTGTTTTTTCTGATCGCGATTATCTATATCGGGCATTACTACCAGACAAGGATTGCCAACACCCAGATGAACGAGTTCTGCAGGGAGCTTGCCGAATCCATTGTCGGCAGTATCACCCATTCGCTGTCCGTGGGAAACAACGATGCCGTAAGAGAACAGTTTAAAAAACTTGAAAAGCGCCTGCCCGGAACTGATGTTTTTGTTTACGACTTTACGGGGAAAATCGCCTTTTCCACGGAATCCGGTAAAGTCGGCACCTCGTTTTATGATTACCTGGACGATGAGGCCCTGGTGGAAATGAGCCGCCGGATGATCCGGGAGGATCACAGTGAAAAATCGTTTGAAAAAGAGATCAGCAATGACCTGTATAAAGGGATTGTCATTCCGAGCCTCAATGAGCCGTCATGTTACCACTGCCACGGAAAATCGAGGGCAGTCCTCGGCGGGACGGCCGTGATGGTCAACACGAACGATACCCGGGACATTATAAAAAATTCAAGGAACATCAGCCTGATTACAGGCGCAGTGGCGATTATAGCGGTTGTTTGTCTCATTTACTTTATATTTGCCCGGATGGCGTCGAGAATCACTGTGTCGGTTGACAGTATCCGGGAAACGAGTGAAACAGCGGCCGGATCTGCGGAAAGTCTGAAACAGACCACCAAGGCGATGCGGGAACATGCCCACAAAGGGAATGATATTGCCGTTTCGGTCTCCACCGGCGCCCGGGAAGTCACCGAACACATTTCAAATATCGCTTCGGCCAGTGAAGAGGTCGGCGCCCGGATCAATGATGTGAATTCAAATTCCGAGCGTGTGTCAGAGGAGATCGATCTGGTCAACAGCAACCTGTCCGAAGTGTCCGCCGGCATGGAGTCGGTTGCCGCCGCCGCCGAGCAGATGTCCACATCGGTTGATTCGGTTGCAACGGCAATGGAGCAGATGTATGCAAGTCAGCACGAGGTGGCGAAAAATTCGGGAAGATGCGCCACCATGACCAATACCGCTACGGCAGATGCGGCGAAAACCTCCGAGATTGTGAACGATCTCGGCAGGGCGGCCGGCGAGATTCAGAGCGTTGTGGATCTCATCAACAGCATAGCGAGCCAGACCAATCTGCTGGCCCTGAACGCCGCAATCGAGGCGGCCGGTGCAGGAGAAGCGGGTAAAGGGTTTGCCGTTGTGGCAAACGAAGTAAAAGAGCTTGCCAAACAGACATCCGGGGCCATCGAGGATATCCGGACCAAAGTGGAAGGGATGCAGGAGAACACGAAAAGAGCCATAGAAGCCATAGAGGCCATTACAGGCGTGATCACCGAAATCGACGACTCCATGAGCTCCATCGCTTCCGCTGTGGAGGAACAGACGGCCACTACCAATGAAGTGTCGGAAAACATTTCTGAATCGGCCGAATCCGCCGGTACGGTGGCGGAAAATATCAACCAGGCAGCCGAAAAGGTCAAGGCGGTATCCGGCAGCATGGACAAGATCGCCTCTTTTGAACGGGACGTATCGAAAAGCCTGAGGGAAATAACCGTAACCGCCGGCGAAATAACCAAAGACGTGGCCTCCTCTTCCGAAGGGACCCGGCAGGTGTCCGGAAAGATCGACAAGCTTGCCGCCATATACAGCGACAATGTGAAAATGTGTGATGGGCAGAAAAGCAAGGCCGAGGAAATGGACCGAATCGCAGGCAAGCTCAGGCAGGAAATGGAGCGGTTCAAAATTTAAAAATTCTTACAGGGTCTGTATGGAAACGGCGGGAAAAGAGACCGCATCAAGAAGAAAATTTGTTTCCTTCCGGATAGAGGACTATCTCATGGGGATGGATATCCTTCAAATCCGGGAGATAAACCGGTTCCTGGACATAACGCCTGTCCAGAATGCCCCGGAATTTATCCGCGGGCTTCTCAATCTGCGCGGGCAGGTGGTGACCGTCTTTGATGTCGGTTTGAAAATAGGGCTGTCAAAAAGAGAGCTTTCACCCATGAGCCATAATATTATTTTCAAGTATACGGACGCGGGGTTTCTCGTGGACAGTATCGGCGATGTGGTGGATGTGCCGGAAAATATGATTGAACGCCCGCCTGCCAATATGAGTCCGCATATGGCACGGTATGTGGAAGCGGTCGCCAGACTGGATGAGGAACTTTTTATCATTCTTTCCGCAGAAAATATTCTTGCCAAAGCGGACGGTGAAGCAGACCCGGAGGAATCGACATGAATGAAGAGGATATACTTTCAGGCGCCTCATCTGAATTTGTGAGCGAAATAAAGGATGATCTGGAAAAGCTGGAAACCGATCTTCTCACGATGGAAGAGAGCGGCGGCCAGGTAAGTGATGACCTTGTCAATCATGCCTTCAGAGCCATACACAGCATAAAGGGCGGTGCCGGTTTTCTCGGATTGCAGGATCTTTCCGAAATGAGCCATTCAATGGAAAATGTTCTCATGATGCTCAGAGAGAAAAAACTTCTGATCACCCCTCTCATAGTGGATGCCCTTCTGGCGGGATTTGACAAAATCAGACTGATGGCCGATGCCATCGGGTCGGAAACGCGTGTTGCCTATGCAGCGGAAAAAGCCGCTTTTGAAAGAATCGTGACGGGGGCAGAGGGCGCACACGATCGGGCCGGCGAGCCGCAAGAGACCGCCGCAGATGAAGCGGAAAAGATCCGGGCGGGAAACAGGCAGAACGGATCGATGGTCACTATCCGTCCCCGGTCCGGTCACCCGTTTTTCAAAGAGGCGCGGTTCAGCGTGAACCGCTCGAAACTGGAACAGTTCACGGAAGAGGAAAAGTTTGTATATGCCGTTTATGTCAAGCCGGAAGACCTGGTATCCAGCCAAAGATCGGTTTCGGATCTGGACAAAGACATACATGAGGCCGGGGAACTCCTTTTCAGCGATTTTGACAGACACCTGAGCGGAACGGACATCAAAGATCTCGGCCGGGGGGGTTACTGTATCGTGGCAACGATACTGGATGCCAACTTTCTCGAAGAGGTGCTGGAAGTTCCCGAAGAGCAGATTTATCTGTTTGACGAGGAGACGCTGTTCAGCCTTGAGGAGGAGGAAGCGCCGGAAACGGTGGCTGAAGATACACAAGAAACGGATGCGGCCTCAACAGAGTCAATGGTTTTTCAGCGCTCTTTTGAAAAGGCCGAAGAGGGCAAAGGAGAAGCTCAAGAGCCCACCGCTGCTTCGACCGGCAGGGGGGGGGGAGCAGCAAAACCGAAAAAAGGCAGTGACACGGTCCGCATCAATGTCGACCTGATCACCAGGCTGATGGGCAGGGCCGGTGAACTCGTTCTGACCCGTAATCAGCTCAGACCTTTTCTGGAGCAGCAGGCAGGGGAGGATGAGGCCCTGAACTCCGTGATGCAGAATCTGAACATGGTGACCACCGAGATCCAGGAAGACATCATGCAGATGCGGATGCAGCCGGTTGACACCCTTTTTAAAAGATTCAAGCGGGTGGTGAGGGATACGGCAAGACAGCTTTCGAAAAAAGTTGATTACTATGCAGAGGGGGGCGACACCGAACTTGACAGAAATGTCCTGGAAAATTTAATCAATCCGTTTACCCATCTTATCCGGAACTGTGTGGACCACGGTATCGAGCCGCCCGAACAGCGAGCCGCATGCGGAAAGCCCGAGCAAGGGACGATTCATGTAAAGGCCTTTCATCAGGGCGGGCATGTCCACATTCTGATATCGGATGACGGCGCCGGTATAGACGCCGGCAAAGTGGCGGCGAGCGCCTTGGAAAAAGGGATTGTCAAGAATTCCCGCCTGGAAGTGATGACAGAGAAAGAAAAAATGAACCTGATCTTTTCCCCCGGTTTTTCCACGTCTGACAAGATTACGGATGTGTCCGGAAGAGGGGTGGGCATGGATGTGGTCAAAAGCAGTATCGAGAAACTGCGGGGCAATGTCGAAGTGGATGCCGCACCGGGTGAAGGCACCCGGGTTCAGTTGATTATCCCGCTGACCCTTGCCATTGTTCCTGCACTCATAGTTGAAACCGGCGGCATAAAATTCGCCGTTCCCCATATCAATGTCAGCGAAGTCCTTTACTACAATCCCGGTGATCTCAATTTCAAGGTGGATTCCATAAAAGGATCGGATGTCTTGAAACTCAGGGACAAACTGGTGCCGATTATCCGGTTGAGAAACATTCTCAATATCGAGAGCTGCTATACAGACCCCCGAACCGGTGTGACGCACAAAGAAAAACGCAGGCGGATATCCGACCGGCGGCAGGAGGAAAGGGAGGTGCCGCCGGACCGGAACAAACGGTCAATGCCGGGTGGGCGGCGGAAAACCGACTGGGATTCCGGGTATATCGTGATCCTCAAGGTGGGATTCAACGCGTTCGGTCTTTGCGTGGATGATCTCCATGACAGCGAGGAGATCGTCGTGGAACCCCTTTCCGATTATATCAAGGACAACAAGTGTTTCAGCGGGGCCACCATCATGGGAGACGGCAAAGTGGTCATGATCCTGGACGCATCCGGGATCGCCTCGTTTGCAGGACTGCGGTTCGAGATTGTCAATGAGGAGCAACAGAGACGGGACCGGATAAAAAGAGAAGAAGCGGATGTCGAGCAGGAGGTGAAAAACGTCCTCGTTTTCCGAAACAGCGACAGTGAATATTTTGGCGTCGAACTTCACACCATGACCCGGCTGGAAATGATTCCGGGCGGTGAGATAAAATCGGCCACCGGCCACCGGTATATGGCATACAACAAACGCCACTTTGTCCTTTTCACCCTTGATGAGTTCCTGCCGGCGTCCCCGTTTACCATTCATGAAAACCGGACAGTGTATGTCCTCATTCCAAAGAACCGGCCGTTTGATTTCGGGATCGTGGTGCCGGAGATCCGCGATGCCGTTGATATATCAGAAATAATCGATGCCGATAAAAATACACCGGATGCGGTATCGGGAAAATTTTTTATGGAAGGCGTGCTTGTCCAGCTGCTGAACATGGAAGCAATCGTCTCCATGGTCGATCATAAAGAGACATTAAGTGTATAATCTCGATAGTGAAGGTGTGCAATGAAAATACTTGTGGCGGATGATAAAAATTCCGTAAGAAAAGCAATGGTAACGATATTGGCGGATCTCGGCTTCGATGATATCGATGAAGCGGTTGATGGAAATGATGCCTGGTTTCATCTGAAAGCCGAATTTGAAGGCGAAAAGAAAGAGACGTATGATCTCGTTGTTTCGGATATGGAAATGCCGGGCATGTCCGGCCTTGATCTTTTAAAGGCGGTACGGGAAGACGACATGCTCAAGGAGACGCCTTTTATCATGGTGACAACGGTGAACACCAAAGACGTGATACTGAAGACAATGAAACTCGGCATCAAGGCGTATATCATCAAACCCTTCAATCCCGATTCGGTAAAGAAAAAACTGAAACAGGCAGGATTCTTGTAACCGGGAGGAGACCGCTTCTCCTGTTGTCCCGGAAGTCAGCCGCCTGCAGGATCCCGCCGCTTGTCCGTCCGTCGGATGCCATCATGAATCCGTCAACAGGAAGTGCGGCATGAACCGCGGATCGATGTCGTCAGTCAGCACCATGCCGTACTCGGTTTCCAGATTGTCGAACATTTCCTCTGCCACTGTTTCGAAACTCTCCGCAAGGGCATCAGGCGCTGTGCCGGTTTCTTCAGCGATCCAGAACAGAAAATCATCCCGTTTGATCCTGTCGATGGCGGATCCTTCGCCCTCTCTCTCGAACAGGGCCCTGAAAAAAGGCCTGAACATGTCGGCGGGAATCGGTTTGAGGGTCCTGTCCAGTTTCAGGCGGTTTTTTGTCCACATGGTCAAAAGCACCGTTTCAAAGTTGAAATGGGTTTCAGCGCCGATTTGAAAATCGGGGGAAAGCGCTTCCATCATCCGGTCTGTTTCTATGATTTTTTCCACTTCCCGCGCGGTTTCATGTATTTCTCCCAGGGTTTCAAACTCTCTGAACAGGACCTTTTTCCGGTAGTTGTCAAAACAGGCGGGTCTGTTCAGCATCAGCCCGCCGACAATCCCGACCCATTGTTCTTTAAGAAAGCTCAGGGGAAGACCTGATTTTTTAAGGAAGCTTTCTTTGTGCCATTTTTCAATGCGGTGTTTGAGTTTGAAGGCTTCACCGGCGCCGATACGAAAGAGATCTTCAAGATAATATTGTTCAACCGTATCGGACGGATTTCCCTTCTCCTTTAATTCCATACCAATGGATAAATAGGCGCAGGCTTTCCGGACAATTTTTTCAAGTTCTTCTTTGCAATGGACTTTGATTCTGTCCGCGGATATGATCTTGTTGACAAGCGAGGCAAATTCCGACTGAAGGCCGGTGGCAATTGCCGGGTCGAGCAGCGTAAGGGTCTTTGCAAAGAGATTGTCCCCTTTCAGGAACACAGAGGGCCACTGGGGCGGCATAACAAGCTCACCGGCCGGGCTCAGCTTTTGAACGCCGCCTTTTGTCCGCAGCCTGTCCGGTCTCGTTCTCTGATAGATTCCCACGGCCTCGTGAACCGGGTAAAATCCTTTTTCTGCCAGCCGGGCATTCTTGAGCCTGAATTGTTCTTCTTCGGTCTCGGCCGGCAGTAGGGTAGTGGTTTCGAGCAGGATGCCGTGAAAAACGGAAATATCCATTTCCGCCACTTTTTCGAGCATATTCAGTATCAGTTCACTGGACTTTTTTCTCTCGTTTTCCATCTCCTCCTCTTCGGCTGTCCGGCCGCTGTCAGGAAGAAAGTCGGGAAAGCGGAAATAGAATTTGTCGTCAAAGGTGATGTAGCCGTCTTCATCTGAAGGCGGCGGTTCATCATGTTCCCTTATCACAATTTCCATGTGATTCAGAAGATAGTATTCAAGAAAATCGGGTTTTTCCGTTACGATCCACCGCATCAGCCGCGCGGGATCGGCCCTGAAGAGCAGATCAAGGGTCCGGGTCATCCCGGAAAGACGGATCCTGTCCGTCTCCCATACATCCAGATCCAGTATGTATTCCCACTGTTCGGAGGAGGCAAGG
>CAYZHB010000001.1:10632-29169 GCA_964478245.1 uncultured Desulfobacterales bacterium
TAAAGTCGTTTTCCCCGATGGTGTGCATCAAAAAGTAAAGATCCGGATCGGGAAAAGATTGAATCAGGGCGGCCGGCTGTGGATTGTTCAGCAGCTTTTCCAGCGACCTGTCCGGATCCAGCTTTATGATCTCCTCTCTGTGTTTGGTCAGTGTCTGTTCCCGTCTACTGATGTTGGCCAGTTTATCGTCGTTCATTTGAGTTGTTCCTGTTTTTTTCTCTGCAGATGTGGATGTATTCCCCGACTTGCGCCTCTGTTTCAAATTTTTCAAAACAGGCTAAAGCGCGGTCGAAATTCTGTAAGTTCATTAAATTGATTCCCTTGCAGATGGTCAGATCCCGGTTTTCAGGAAAAATCCCCAGGCCCTTTTCGAGGATATCGGACGCTTTTGAAAAGTCTCTTTTTTTCTGCAGAAGCATTGAAAGCCCAAGGTACGCGTCCGAATTATGATCGTATGACAGCGCTTTTGTATAAAGCACTTCAGCGGTTGCGCGGCTGTTATTGACACGGGGATCTGTTGCATATTCACCATGGCTGAAGGTCATGGCAAGCCGTGACAGAAACCGTGCGTGTTCGGGATATAAATCCGTATTGTCTACTAAATTAATATGTGATGCGAATTTGTCAACAGTTTCAAAAAAAGTCCGCCGCAACGCTTCCCCGAATTTCCGGACATCCTGCCAGGTGAGTACGGGGTCGAATTTACACCAGGGGATGTCCTCGACGCTATTTTCCCATATGCCGTCCGAAACCCGGTTGTCATTTTTAAGCGTCTGATAGAGCGATGTGCCCGGGAAAACCATAAGGACATAGAATACCGCGCTCAACGGCTTTATTGCGCATATCAGATTCCGGCTTTCCGCGATTGTCTCCCGGGTCTCCCCGGGGGAGCCGTAGATAAAATAGGCGCGGGCAAGGATACCGTATTGTTGGGTCATGCGGAATGCCGACACGATTTCTTCCTCGCTCACCGGTTTGCCGAGACGTTTCCGGATCTGTGGCGAACCGCTCTCCACCCCGAAACTGATCTGGATGCAGCCGGCTTTCCGCATCCAGTACAGCATGTCTTCATCAATGAGATCAACTCTTGATATGGCCGCCCAGGTGATGTCAATTTTTTTAGACAGTATCAGCCGGCATATGGCCTTTACTTTCTCTTTGTCATACGTGAAGGTATCATCGGACACATAGAAGTGGGACACGCCGCTGCGGTTTAACAGGGCCAGGTGGTCCGCAAACCACTCGGCCGAATGAAACCGGACATTGCCGCGGCCCCAGAACCGGGGAGAGCCGCAAAAGGTACAGTTTCCCGGGCATCCTCTGGTGAGGGCCACGTGCTGGAAACAAAAATATTTTCCCGGTTTGGGCAATATATCAAGGTCCTCAATCGGTGGTCTCGGGTCTGTCTGAACCGGTTGGCCGCCCTTCCGGTATACCAGTCCCCTTATTCGGTCCGGAGAGGCCGGCTTTCCCGATAAAACGGTCTTTGCAAGCTCCAGAAACGTCATTTCCCCCTCTCCTTTCACAATATAGTCAAGCTCAGGCAGGGTGGCAAAGAAATAGTCTGAAAGGAATGTAGCGGAGGGGCCGCCGAAAACAACGCGCGTATCCGGCAGGATTTTTTTGGCGGCTCTGGCGCATTCCACCGCGTTTAATCTGTTGGCGTTTAGAACCGAAAACCCGACCATGGCAGGTCTTATCTTTTCCAGGCGGCCTTTGAAAAAAGCGAGCGGGTCCGGCTTGTCCGCCAGGTTGACAAGCGAAACCGTGAAACCGTTATCGATAAGGAGCGCTCCGATATAATAGAGCCCTATGGGCACACTCGCCGTATCATACGCATCTGTCCGCGTGTCCAGAAGCCGGGGATTTACCAGGAGTATGTGCAAAGCACCCCCTAATACAGGGAGACAATAATGTCATCAAGACGTCTTTTGGGCACGTGGTGAACATCGTTGCTGTCCCGCCAGTACTTGATGTCGCCGCTTTCCTCCAGCGCCTCGAGCCGGATTTCTTCCGCCGGTTTGCCCAGGGCGATGACCAGAAGAATCTCGAGATGGTCGGCAATCTCCAGGCGGTTTTTCAACCGGTTGTGGTTGATGGCGGCAAAAATACAGCCGGCAAGTTCCTTGTCCCTGGCGCCCAGGAGTATCGACTGAGCGGCGATGCCGTGGTCGCACCTGAAATTGGCGGTGATGCGTGTGTCGCCCAGTATGATGATGTAACCGGCAGGTCTCTCTTCCGGAACAGGCCCCTGCCAGTCTTTAAGGTATGCCGCCCACGCCAGACAGCTGAAAATTTCGCTGTTTTTGTCCGGTGAGCTGGAGAGGATGTATTTCAGCGGCTGGAGATTCGCAGCCGAAGCCGACATTCTGGCAAGATCCACAAGTTCCTTCAGGGTGGCATTTTCTATTTTGACGGTGTTATCGAACCGCCGGCAGCTTCGGTTCCTTTTGACAAGCTTGCGAAAATCGTCCATGTGTCACCTTTTGCATGCCACTTTTTCAAATGCCGGCATGTTGATGTCAATCCACTTGAGCACTTTGTCAAATTCTTCTGCCATCTCCCGCAGGGCCTTTCCCCTGTGGCTGACCCGGCTCTTTTCATCGGTGGTCAGTTCGGCAAAGGTTTTGTCCGATTCAGGGGTATAGAAAACCGGATCGTACCCGAAACCGTTTTCGCCCCGGGGCGTATCCATGATTTCCCCGTTGCATCCCGCCTCATATGTAAGGGCCGCGCCGGTGGGCACCGCAATGGAAATGACACATTCAAACCGGGCCTTGCGGTTCTTTTTGTCTTCCATTTCTTTCAGCAGTTTTTCCGTGTTTTCCGGATCGGTGGCATCCGGGCCGGCATATCGCGCCGACCAGACGCCGGGTGCGCCGTTGAGCGCCTCTACAACCAGACCGGAATCATCTGCCAGTGCGGGCAGTCCCAGTACCCTGGCCGTGAAGGCGGCCTTTTTGTAGGCATTTTCATCAAAAGTGGCGCCGTCTTCTTCCACCGCCGGAATCGGGCCGAATGCGGAAAGATTTTTGATTTCTACCGGGAAATCCGCTAAAAGCGCCCTGATTTCCCTTGTTTTTCCCTGGTTGGTGGTGGCAAGCACTAAAATGGTTTTCAATTTATGTCTCCTGATGGTGTGGGTCGTTTTGATAGTTACAGGTATTATACCGCAGCGGGCAGGTGTTGTAAAGAACAGGCCGCTGACTTCTTTTGCGGAGTAGTTTGGCACCCCGCCACCTGCCTGTACATAATTGTCCGGCTGTTGTCTTATGTCCCGGCCGCTTCTTCTATGACGGGGGCGAGCGCCATAAAACCGGTCTGCATCTTCTTTTTTTGAAAATTACAGAAAAAAATGGAGCAGTGCAAACGTAATTATACCGGATACGACACTCAAACCGGCATTTTTCCGGATCAGGCCCGTCCCGATCACCACAGCGGAAGCCGTGCCGAATTTTATTATATACGGCAAAAGGTTTTCCGACTGCGGCAGATGGACACTGTTAACAAACAGTGCCGCAATAATGGAGGTGCCGGCAATTTCAAAGAGGGTGTCGATAAAGACCCTGTTTTGCGTTTTTGGTGCCGGTTTTTTTATGCCGGCTTTTAACGGAAAATACCGGAAACAGTAAGTGCCCGCCGCCACAATCAGAATGATGGAAAGGAGCCGCAAACTCATGCGAACCGCTTTGTCAGAAGCCATGCGGCCGGACCGGCAAAGAATGCCGCGATGATGCCCAGGCTGCTTAAATGGACGGATGAAAACAGAGCGGCTGTGATCCCGGCCACGATAACAGGAAGGATGCGCTCTTTTTGGATCATCAGGACAAGAAGGGTCAGGAAAAGGGCGGGAAGGGAAAAAGAGAGAACGGATGTTACGCCGGGAACAGACGCTTTTATGATGTTCCCGCTGAACGCCCCGAGCCATGTGCCGAAGACCCAGCTGAAATAGGCCCCGGCCTCGAGACCTGCAAGCCAGGTCATGCGTTTCTCCGCAGGTACCCTGCCAATTTCGGAAAGGGCGGTTGAAAACACCTCGTCTGTCAGGCCGAAGGAAACAAGAGGCAAAAGCCTTGAACTTCGGGTACCGCTGAGCTTTGAGACAAGCGTTGGTCCATACACGATATGCCGCGCATTCAGGGCAAGGCAGATAAAGGACGTCAAAACGATGGAACCGCCCCCGGAAATTAATCCCAAAAGGGCGAACTGGCTGGCACCGGCAAAAACAAAAACGGACATCATGACAGCACCTGTCACGGAAAATCCGGCCCCTTTCGCACCGAGACCAAAGGCGACGGCAACCGGAAAATAGCCGAGTATAATAGGGAAAGAGATCCCGAGGCCGTAAAGAAAAATTTTTTTATCGGATTGTATCGCCATATACGACCGGTTAGACCGTGTTTCTTCCGCAGCAGCTCCCGGGACCGGCACATCCGGATGCCTGGCCGGGGGACATGCCGCAGCAGGCTGTATCACCAGGCCCCGGCATTCTGTTGCCGGCAACGCCGGATGAAGAGGCGGGAGCGGATAACATTTTTTCCACACGGGTGCTGTTACAATGCGTGCAGACCGGTGCCTCGTTCAGTCCGGTCGTTATGATTTCACATGTTTTGCCGCAGTCCCTGCAGCGGTATTCAAAAATGGGCATGCTGTCACCTGTTATTTCTGTGCGAAAATGTTATCCGGTTTGTACGGGTGGGTGCCTTCTATGACGTCGATACCGGATTTTGCCTTGATTTTGTTTACGATTGTTTCTTTGTACGGACAGTGATCCGTGATGCAGGGGCCGATGTGGATTTTGGTAATCCTTTCCGCCATGGGCCTGTTCCACAGATCCACCTGGGCAAGCCGCGTGACAATGGTGGCGCCGGGGCAGTCACCGCAGTTCAGCAGAGCGGTGATTTCCGCATCCGTGTCTTTGTAGGCCGCAAACTCGCCCTCTTTTCGGTTGAATCCCACAAGACACCTGCTGCATCCGATACAGACATCATCCATGGCCTTTTTGCACCCGACGATCATTATTTTTTCCATTTTGCCCCCTTCTGCTATCTGTTTAATCTGTTGTATTGCAATTCATATTCGGTTTTTCTTGCCGGGAAACCGGTTTCAGGGCATGTCTGGCGATTGATCTGACGGAATGTGACAAAGCCATGTTCCCCGGTTTCCCCGCGGCAAGTTGTAAAATTGGTGTTTACCAGTGCCCGTCGACGTTTGCACTGTCAGCGTATGTGAGATTTCCGTCTTTAAAGGCCTGTACCGCTTCTTTCACGGTTCCATTGACGTTGTTGGCCACTTTTATGCCGGCCGCATCAAGGGTGTTGAATGCATTGGGACCGCAAAACCCTGTTAAAAGAGCCTGGGCATCTTTTTCACCGACACTTGCGGCCGCCTGTATCCCGGCGCCTTTAAATGAGTTCACGTTTTCGGCGTTGTCGATTACCTCGAAGGCCATGGTGTCCGTATCCACAACAATGATGTAAGCGGCCCGCCCGAATCTCGGGTCCACCTCCGCATCCAGGTCTTTCCCTTTCGATGTGACTGCGATCTTCATAATCATACTCCTCTCATCCAGTGGTTTGTGTTTACATCTGTCCGCCGGCACCGCCGCAAACCTGATCGTTTCTGATTTCCGGAAGGTTGCCCGCAATCAGATCTTCAACAACAGGCTTGATTTCAGGGCGTTCGGCATCATGGTATACGGCTATGCCGACCTGTCTGAAGCCCATCAAGGGCCGCATCCCGATACCGCCGACAATAAGGGCGTTTACCTTGTTTTCCGCCAGCAGATTCACCGGCACCATACAGCCCCCCTGGACGTGTTCCTGATTATTAAGCGTTGACACTTCTTTGATTTCTCCGTCTTCTACATCGATAAATGTAAACACATCGCAATGGCCGAAATGACCGGCTCTGATACCGTCAAGACCGCCTTCTCCGTTCGAGGGAATTGCAATTCTACCGTTTTTCATATGTGTTTGACTCCTTTTTAAATATCGGTTTATCTGTTTGGTTTACGTTAATCTTTCCATTTTCATATCCGCATGGGCCATGACATTTTCCCATATCTCTTTCACAGCGGCAGATGCGTCCGAACTTTCGTCATACTCAATAATATTCCGGCATGCAATCATGGCTTCGGTAAATTTGGGGTCATAAGGGATTTCCCCCACGTAGGTAATGTTTTTCTTCCCTGCCATATCTTTGATCCACCGGGTGTGGTCGGGATTGAGGTCACATTTGTTGACACAGACCATTGTCGGAATTTTAAAGTGGGCCGTCAACTCGCCGACACGTTCCAGATCATGCCTTCCGGACAGTGAGGGTTCCGCCACCACCAGTACCGCGTTGGCCTGGCTTATGGAGGCAATAACCGGGCAGCCGATACCCGGCGGGCCGTCTGTCAGTATCAGATCGATATGATCTGTTCGGGCGATTTTTCGGGCCTCTTCTCTTACAAGTGCCACGAGCCGGCCCGAATTTTCTTCCGCAATTCCGAGCCGGGCATGCACCATGGGGCCGAAACGGGTGTCTGAAATATACCACTCACCGCATATTTTCGGCGGGAAATCAATGGCCTGTTCCGGGCAGAAATCATAACACACACCGCACCCTTCACATTCCACCGGGTCTATTTCAAACACATCGTCTTTCTCCGATACCGCCCCGAACCGGCAGAGTTCATGGCAGAGGCCGCATCCCGTACACTTGTCCGGATTGATTATGGCGTCGTTTCCGCCCTTAAAGTCATGCCGTTCTTTCACTTCCGGGGCCATGAGCAGGTGAAGATCGGCCGCATCCACATCGGCATCACACAGTATAATATTGCGGAACAACGAGGTGAAGGCCGCTGTCAAACTGGTTTTGCCAGTCCCTCCTTTGCCGCTTAGAATTACCAGTTCTCTCATTTTTTGTCAGCTCCTTTGTCGATCTCGGTTTTGATCCGGTCGAACAGGTTCAGGAATTTTTCTTTGTATTCCGGCAGTTTTTCCACAATGAGCTCCCCTCTGGAATAGATTTCGGCAATTTTCCTGTCATAGGGAATTTCCATCAGAACCGGCACCCCTTCTTCCCGTGCATATTCTTCCACCCCGTCGTTGCCGATGCCGGCCCGGTTGATGACAATGCCGTGGGGAATTTTCAGGCTTTTAACCGCTTCAACGGCCAGTTTCAGGTCATTGAGACCGAAAGGGGTCGGTTCCGTCACCAGAAGAACGAAATCGGTCCCGTTCATGGCCGCGATTACCGGACACGACGTTCCCGGCGGGGCATCGATTATATTGACCGTTTCCCTGCCGGCATAGGTTTTGATCTTTTTTATGATCGGGGGAGACATGACCTGGCTGACCTTCAAAAGCCCGTGAATAAACTGTATGCCGTTGATATGTCCGCTTTCGATGTCGCCGAGTACCCGTTCTTTTTCCGAAATCGCCTCTTCCGGGCATATGGCCATGCAGCCGCCGCAACTGTGACACAGTTCCGGAAAGACGACCACTTTTTTGCCGACCACGGCAATGGCGTTGAACCGGCAGATTTCCATGCATTTTTTACACCAGGTGCATTTTTCCTCATCCACAAGGGGAATCGGTGCGATAACCGGTTCTTTTTCATTGAGGTCGGGATTTAAAAAGAGATGAGAATTGGGCTCTTCAACGTCACAGTCCATGATCTGAACATTCTGCCCCAGAGACAAGGCCAGATTGGTCGCCACAGTGGTTTTGCCCGTTCCCCCTTTCCCGCTTGCAATACTGATAATCATCAGGTGTTTCTCCTTATCTGCACCGCTTATTTCCTGGAAAGCGCATATATTTTGTTCAGGTGATACAGCAGCTTTTCAACATCTGCCGTGTCCGGGGTCGGCGGGAACTGCATCAGGACGCCCAACCCTTCATAGGCCTCATGAAACGCTTCAGGAGACAGCGAACTCACGGCCACGCAATTGATTAGCGGATTCTTCATTACGGTTTTTTCCACCAGTTCCCTGCCGGTCATATCCGGCAGATTTTCACCGGTGATCAGAAGATCGTAGGCGGCATCCTGCATCGTGCGGAGAGCCGACTCCCCTGATCCGGCCTGATCAACCGTTATATCCTGGGTTTCGAGTGTTTCGATCATGTCAAGAAAGGGGGGGTTGTCCTCTCTTGCAAGTATTACGTTTATCATCTTTCATTGCTCCAGCGTCTGATAATCATTAAACAAACACAATATAAGTCTTTTTGCCTGTTTGTCCACAAGGCCTGTCGTTTTATCGATCCGATCACGGTCTGCTGCACGGACAAAACGGTTTTCAGGGATCTGCTGATGACACATTGCCGCCGGGTTTTCGGTCCGATCCTTTTTCAGGCCGGTTACCGTCATTTTCACTGTCGGCGGGGCCTGTCTCTTCAATGTCCAGAGCGGCATCTTTTAATCGGCCCTGTCCTCCTTTTCCGGGACGTCCCGGCATGAAACACTCGGCCGGAACAGGGCGGTCGCTTACATACAGATCAAGCACATCTGCCGCAATGCCGGTAATAAAAGGGATCAGTTTTATCCCTGAAGAAAGGATGATACCGGCTGACATCCTGGAGATGGCACCGCATATCAGTACGGCGATACCGTTTTCTTCCAGAATGTCAGAAATGCTCACATCCCCGGAATCGATTCGGCGATAGAACTTGTCTGCCACCTTTCCGTTTTTCACCTCTGCCACAAGCAGGGTGCCGGCTGAGTCGAACACCGGTGAAATACGGTTTCCCCACACTGTCAGTGCTATTTTCATTCCAGTGTATCTCCTTTCGGCCGTTACTGAAATGCAATCGGTATACCAGAATGCCACCGGGCGGGTGAAATTTTTACAGCCATTCCAGAAACAAGCGGCTTCAAGCCGCCTTGTTGTTACTGAATGTTTTTGGTCGGTTTTGCGGGGGCGGAAAAAGTCGCATCTTTAAGATGGGATGAGTCGCATTTGTGCAACATGAGACGGCGTCAATCCCTTTCCTGCTGCTTTTGCGGTGGCGAGATGTTCAGACGGTGCATTTTCCTGTAAAGGGTGCTTTTATGAATACCGAGGTCCGCCGCCGCTTTTTTCCGGTTGTAACTGTTCCGTTTCAGTGCTTCAAGAATAACCTGGATTTCAGCCTTTTTTACAGGATCGCTGTTCTTTTTAGCCGCATCTCCGGCATGTGTGTTTCTGCCGGCAGGAGCGGTAACATAGGCGGGCAGATGATGCAGTTGAATGGTGCTCTCCGTGCACAAAACAAAGGCGTGTTCAATCACATTTTCCAGTTCCCGTATATTCCCGGGATAGGTGTGGGTCATCAGCGTACTGAGCGCCTCCTTGTGGATTTCTTTAATGGCCGCCCCCTTGACCCGGTTCATTTTGGTGATGAAGCGGTCGACCAGAAGCGGGATATCTTCAAGCCGTTCCCTCAGGGGCGGGAGCTTGATATTCACGACATTGATCCGGTAATAGAGGTCCTGCCTGAATTCGCCGTTTTCAACCATTTCATCGAGATCCTTGTTTGTTGAGGCGATAATCCGGATATCGGTTTCCTCTTTTTTTACACCGCCCAGCGGGGTAAATTCGTGTTCCTGAAGCACCCTGAGCAGGCGGACCTGGAATGCCGGGCTGGTATCCCCGATTTCATCGAGAAAAATGGTGCCCCCTTTGGCCATGGCAAAGTGGCCGGGTTTGTCCTTGACCGCTCCTGTAAAAGCACCGGCTTTGTGGCCGAAAAGTTCCGATTCCAGCAGGGTGTCCGGGAGAGCCCCGCAGTTGATGGCGATAAAGGGGTTGTCTTTTCGCGCACTCATGTTGTGCAGTGCTCTGGCCGTGAGCTCCTTGCCTGTGCCGGTTTCCCCTTCTATCAAGACAGTTGCGTCGCTTTTTGAAATTTTCGGCATTATCCGGAAAACTCTTTTCATGGCGTCGTTCCGGCTGACCATATCGCCCATCTGGAAACCCGAGGTGATTTCTTTTCGCAGGGCCTCTTCAAGGCTCAGGTCTCTGAATACTTCAACACCGCCGAGCACCTCTCCGTTTTTATCAATAAGGAGGGAGGTCGAGGCAAAAATGGGGATCCGTTTCTGGTCCGCATTGATAATATAGGCCGAGGTGCTGATAAAAGACTTTTTTTCTTCCATGGTTCTTTTGAGTGCACATTTCTTTTCACACATGTTGGAACGGAAAACATCCCAGCAGTGACGGTCTATCGCTTCCTCGGCGGAAACGCCGGTAATTTTTTCGGCTGCCCGGTTGAAAGAGGTGATTTTCCAGTTGTCGTCTATGGTAAAGACCCCGTCGGAAATACTGTCCAGAATGATCCGGGTGGTGTCTCTGCTGAAATCCACTGCCTGCTTTTTGCTTTTCATTATTTTTTTCTGTGTCCGGCGAAACGGTTTCTTTCAATTTTTTAATTCAGCCAATTCAGGTCCGGTATATTTTCACAAATTTTAAAAAACCGCAACAGGCGTGAAAATTTTATCCTTCCGTCCCAAAGATCATCTTGACTTTTACATATCATTGCGTTAAATAAATATACTTTGCATACATGGATGAACCGTGATGGGTTGTCTTAAAATCGGGGCTTATGCCGCCGGTGACAACCGTCAGCGATTGAATCACTTCAGTGTTTCCGTGTTCAGGCCGATGGCCGGGGCGCCGGGTTACCCGCTTTGTCGGGTGGTCGTTGACTTTGAATCACAGGTGTTGGTTAACGTAATTACTATTTGGTCGAGGAGATAACGGATGGCTGTACCAAAGCAGAAAGTGTCAAAAAGCCGGGGCAGAAAAAGAAGGACGCATCAGAAAACGGCTGCCCCAACGATAATCGTTTGTCCCGAATGCGGAGAGTCCACGAGGCCCCATACCGCATGTTCTGAATGCGGCACATACAGGGGACGGCAGGTTCTGGCACCGGATGAGGAAGAATAACATAGTCAACGACCACCCGCGGAGCGGGTGGCTTGGAGTGTATGCGCATGCATACAAAACAAAAACACGTTAGTGTTTCAATCGTTGACGGTTGTAACCGGGGGCATAAGCCCCGGTTTGAAAACAACCCATCATCAAGGAGGCAATCCTGGCTTATGACTATTGAAGCAAAAGTTAAAAAAATCATTGCGGAAAAACTTTCTGATATCGATATTGAGGATGTTGTGCCCGAGGCTTCTCTGGTAGAGGATCTGGGGGCGGATTCTCTCGCCCTGGTTGAACTTGTCATGTCAATGGAAGAGATTTTCAATATAGACATTGATGATGAAGACGCTGAAAAGCTGGTTACGGTTCAGGATGCCATAGCATATATCAAAAAGAACTCTTAGTTTGAAAAGGTGGTGATGTGAACAGCGATCGATCCCTTATTATCGGAAGTGATCATGCCGCTTTCGAACTGAAAGAGAAAATCAGCCGTTATCTTTCCGAAAACGGGTATACAATAAAGGATGCCGGCACCACAGGCGAGCAATCGGTAAATTACGTGGATTACGGTAAAATCGTGGCGGTCGCCGTATCAGAAATGAAATACAGCCGCGGTATACTTTTATGCGGAACAGGTCTTGGCATGTCAATGGTGGCAAACCGCTATCCCGGTGTCAGGGCGGCATTATGCAACGATCTTTTTTCAGCCCGCATGAGCCGGCGCCATAACGATGCCAATATTCTTGTCATTGGCGGGCGTGTGATAGGTGATATCCTGGCCCTGGAAATCGTTGAGACATGGCTTGAGAGCCCTTTTGAAGGCGGCCGGCATCTCGAGAGGATCAACAGTATTGATGCAGACAGGACCTGACCGGGAAACCGGGGTCTGGCCTGCTTTGAACCGGTGAAAATCACGAATCCCCCCGTTATAGGGGCGAACCGCGTTATAGGGGCGCGCCGCCAGTGTTGCGGCGCTCCGAATTTATCGGTTGTTTCAAAACCGGCGGCTATGCGCCCGGTTACAACCGGAAACGATTGAAACACTGACGTGTTTTTGTTCTTTCAACTTGCGGCCGGGCGCGATAGAGATGCGAATGCATACATTCCAAGCCACCCGTTTTGCGGGTGGTCGTTGACTATGCAGCCCGTGACGGCGGGTGGCGTCTGCTCAAAAATGCCTGAAAAGGGCGGAAGGAACCTGGATATTAGAAATTATGCATGACCTTGAACGTATAGATGCGGATATAAGCCGAATCATCAAAGAGGAAGCGGCACGACAGGAATACGGTATTAATCTGATTGCGTCGGAAAATACGGCAAGCGCCGCGGTCATGAAGGTTCAGGGATCTGTGCTCACGAACAAGTATGCGGAAGGGTACCCGGCTAAAAGATATTACGGCGGGTGTGAACACGTTGACCGGGCTGAGGAACTGGCCGTGGAACGCGCCAAAAGACTTTTCGGCTCAGCGTATGCCAATGTCCAGCCGCACTCCGGTTCCCAGGCCAATATGGCCGCCTACTTCTGCCTTCTTGATCCCGGGGATACGGTCCTTGCCATGGACCTTTCCCACGGCGGTCACCTTTCCCACGGCAGCCCGGTAAGCTTTTCAGGCAGGCTGTATCATTTCGTTCACTACGGTCTTTCCGGCGATGACGAGAAGATCGATATGGAAGAGGTGGCGGCCCTTGCCCGAAAACACAGACCGAAGCTTATTGTTGCCGGTGCCAGTGCATATCCGAGGACAATCGATTTTAAACGGTTTCACGATATCGCCGCGGCTGTGGGTGCGCTTTTTATGGTGGATATGGCCCATATAGCCGGGCTTGTCTGTACCGGTATGCACCCGTCACCGTTTCCCTTTGCCGATGTGGTAACGTCCACCACCCATAAAACCCTCAGAGGCCCCAGGGGCGGATTGATCCTGGCCTCTGCCGAGTACGGCGGCCGTCTTTCAAGCCAGGTGTTCCCCGGTATTCAGGGCGGGCCGCTCATGCATGTGATCGCCGCCAAGGCAGTGGCATTTAAAGAGGCCCTTTCCGAATCCTTTGCAGCTTACCAGAAGCAGGTTGTAAAGAACGCGGCCGTACTGGCCCAACGGTTGATGGAAAGGGGGATCCGGATGGTTTCCGGGGGAACCGACAACCATCTGATGCTGGCGGATTTAACGGACAAAGGCATTTCAGGCAGGGACGCCGAAGAAAAACTCGGCCGGGCGAATATCACGGTGAACAAGAACAGTGTGCCCAATGAGGCCAGGGGGCCTTTTGTCACAAGCGGCATCCGTATCGGTACGCCGTTCGTCACTTCGAGAGGCATGGGGGAAACCGAGATGACTGCCGTGGCCGATCTCATATCTGACCTGCTTGAAAATACGGTCACGCCGGAAAAGGCTGCAGAAACCGTCAGAGAACTTTGTACGGCGTTTCCGCTTTACAGAGAGGCATAACCCATGGGTGAGGATTCCCTTAACAGACCTTCCTGGCACGAATATTTCATGGGAATCACCGAGCTTGTCGCTTCCCGTGCCACTTGTCTCAGAAGAAAGGTGGGCGCCATCCTCGTAAAAGACAAACGCATCCTCTGCAGCGGTTACAACGGCGCCCCGGCCGGCGTTCCCCACTGCCGGGAAACCGGCTGCCTCAGAGAAAAACTGAACGTACCGTCAGGCGAAAAACATGAGCTTTGCCGGGGCGTGCATGCGGAACAGAATGTGATTATCCAGGCGGCCTATTACGGCATCCCGGTGAAGGACGCCACCCTTTACTGTACAAATCAGCCCTGTTCCATCTGTGCCAAGATGATCGTCAATGCCGGTATTGTGAAAGTCATATTCAAGGACGGCTATGATGATACCATGACATCAGAGATGTTTGAACTGGCCGGCGTGGCCTTTATTCCCTATCACAAGCTTGCGGAGGCTTGATATGAAGTGCCCTTACTGTGGAGAATCCGCCAGCAGAGTGGTTGATTCCCGTCCCGGCAAAAATGAGTACGGCGTACGCAGAAGGAGAGAGTGCCAGGTTTGCTGCCGGCGCTTTGTCACCTTTGAGCGGGTTGAAAACGTGCCGGTAATGATTGTGAAAAAGGACAACCGCAGAGAGGAGTTCAACCGGGAAAAGATCCTGAACGGAGTGAAAAAGGCGTGCGAAAAAAGAGCCATAAGCGTGGATCAGATGGAGGAGATCGCCGCCGCAGTTGAACGGGATCTGAGAGAACGTAATGAAAAAGAAGTTCATTCCAGGGATGTGGGCGAAAGAGTAATGGCCGCCCTTCACAAACTCGATGATGTCGCGTATGTCAGATTCGCTTCTGTTTACAGGGAATTCAAGGATGTGGACGACTTTATACAGGAACTGAAAAGTCTTCTCCCCCGAAAATATAAAAATGCCGGAAAGCTGGCAGTGCCGGAAAAGAGCAATGAATGAAGAGAGTTACATGAAGCGTGCTCTTTCCCTGGCAGAGAAGGGCAAAGGGATCACTTCCCCGAATCCATCGGTAGGGGCTGTTGTGGTACAGAACGGCCAGGTGGTGGGTGAAGGCTGGCACAAGGGGCCGGGGCTTTCCCATGCAGAAGTGGAAGCCATTGACGGTGCCGGTGAAAAAGCCGCGGGGGCCACCCTTTATGTCACTCTGGAACCCTGCAACCATTACGGCAGGACGCCGCCCTGCACCCGGAAAATACTGGAAGCCGGTATCAGCCGGGTCGTTGTCGGGTGTGAAGACCCCAATCCCTATGTGAGCGGCGGGGGAAAGTCGTTTCTGGAAGCGAAAGGGGTCAGGGTGGACACCGGTGTGATGCGGACGGAAGCGGAAACCCTGATCGAGGAGTTCATCTGGTACACGAAGCACGATAAAATGCCCTTTGTGACCGTCAAGTGCGCGGCCACGCTGGACGGGATGATTGCCGCGTCATCAGGTGATTCCAAATGGATCACCAATGAAAAGTCAAGGGCTTATGTGCACCGGCTCCGTCATGCCGCAGATGCGATTCTGGTAGGGGCCGGTACGGTTAAGGCGGATGATCCCTCACTCACGGCACGGATAGACGGCTTTGAATCAAAAGATCCCCTTCGGGTGATTCTCGACCGTGATCTTGTCATTGATGAAACAGCAAAAATTTTTCATGTGGTGTCGGATGCGGACACCATTATCGTGACTTCCGATGGTGTGAATCCGTCAAAAGAAGCAGCCCTCAGGAATAAGGGGTGTTCTGTATGGAAAGTCCCCCGGAGGGAGGACGGATTTGATCTTGAGGCGGTTCTGGAGAGACTGGGGGCCCTGGGTGTAATGAGCCTTTTCGTTGAGGGCGGTGGATAGATCATCAGTTCGTTTTTAAGGGCCGGTATTGTCAACAAAGTATTGTTTTTCAAAGCGCCCAGGATCCTGGGCGGAAACGACGGCGTCCCTGTCTGCAGGGGTCGGGGTCCGCGTTTAATGAGGGATGCGACAAAGCTTGAAAACGTTGCGGTTACAATGTTTGACGATGATGTGCTGATTCAGGGATATATACAGAAATAAGTTTCCGGGGAGGGGATCGTGTTTACGGGTATAATTGAAGATCTCGGTGTGATAAAACGAATGGATACGGCGGGCGAGGGGAAAGCCGCTGTAATCGAGACCGGCATGGACCTGTCCGGGACGGCCGTAGGGGACTCCATCGCTGTGAACGGGGCCTGTTTTACCGTTGTGGAACTCGGAAACCACATGTTCAAGGTGGATATGGCGCCTGAAACCATATCCCGGACCATTTTCAAAAACGCATCCGCCGGTATGAAGGTGAATATAGAAAAGGCCCTGCGGTTATCCGACCGCCTGGACGGGCATCTGGTTTCCGGCCATGTGGACGGTACCGGCGTCATGGCCGCCAAGTTCACCAAGAGCAATGCCGTGATCGTTACGATTACCGCGCCGGAGAAGCTTACCGCTGAAATGATCGAGAAAGGATCGGTTGCGGTTGACGGTATCAGCCTGACTGTGAACCGGTGTGACGACAGGGAATTCGAGGTCAGCATTATTCCCCATACGGCCCGGATAACGACCATCGGGATGAAAGAGCGGGGAGATGAGGTGAACATTGAGACCGATATGATCGGCAAGTACGTGAGAAAATTCCTGGATCGGGACAGGGGAGAAAACAGAAACACGGCGGGAAAAAGCGATATCAGTATGGCGTTTCTTGCCGGAAAGGGATTTTTATAAAAGGGGTTTACAAATGCCGCATTTGACAACAGAGCAGGCAATAGACGAGATAAAAAAGGGCCGGATGGTGATCCTGGTGGATGATGAGGACCGTGAGAACGAGGGAGACCTCACCATGGCAGCCCAGGCTGTGACACCCGAAAGTATCAATTTCATGGCCAAATACGGAAGGGGACTGATCTGTCTTTCCATGACCGGCGAGATGGTGGACAGGCTCAATCTGCCGATGATGGTGGAAGACAACACCTCGCAGTTCGAGACCGGTTTCACGGTGTCCATAGAGGCCAAAGAAGGCGTGACGACCGGTATTTCCGCAGCGGACAGGGCGACCACGATCCTTACGGCGGTGGCTGATGAGGCCAAACCGGAAGATCTGGTGATGCCGGGTCATGTGTTCCCCCTGCGGGCGAGAAAAGGCGGTGTCATGGTCCGGGTCGGTCAGACCGAGGGATCTGTTGATCTTGCCCGTCTCGCCGGTATGAAACCGGCCGGGGTGATATGCGAGGTCATGGACGAGGACGGTACAATGGCCAGAATGCCCGCCCTGGAAGAGTTTGCAAAAGAACACAATATCGGTATATGCACGATCGCCGACCTGGTGGAATACCGGCTCCGTACCGAGTCGTTTGTTAAAAAAGCCGCTCAGACGACCATCACAACGAAGTGCGGCGGTGATCTTCAAATTGTTGCATATGAAAATGATCTGGACAGTCTCACCCATATCGCCCTTCAGAAGGGGGAAATCGATCCGGAGAAAGCGGTGCTGGTACGGGTCCATTCCGAATGCATGACCGGTGATATTTTTGGCTCCCTGCACTGTGACTGTGCCGATCAACTCCATAAAGCACTGGAGATGATGAACGAGGAGGGAACGGGGGTGCTCGTGTATCTTCGGCAGGAAGGCCGTGGAATCGGTCTTGTCAACAAGCTCAAGGCCTATGAGTACCAGCGCCAGGGATATGACACGGTTGAGGCCAATCTGAAACTCGGGTTCAAGGATGACATGAGGGATTACGGTATCGGGGCGCAGATCCTGGTGGATCTGGGCGTCAGAAGAATGCGGCTCATGACGAACAATCCCAAAAAGATGGTGGGGCTTGAAGGGTACGGTTTAAGTATTGTCGAGCAGGTTCCCATAGAAGTTGAACCCAATGATTTCAACAAGTGTTACCTCAAGTGCAAGCAGTTGAAAATGGGACATATTCTTAAAATAAAAGACTGAAATTTTCAAGGCGAGGATGAGAAATGCATAAGGTGATTGAAGCAAGTCTGAAGGCAGACGGGAAAAAATTCGGAATTGTTGCGGGCAGGTTTAACGATTTTATTACGGAAAAACTTGTCAGCGGGGCGCTTGACGCGCTGATACGAAGCGGCGCCAAAGAGGGCGATATAACGGTTGTCAGGGTGCCCGGTTCGTTCGAGATTCCGCTGGCGGCAAAAAAGATGGCCTTTTCCGGCAAATTTGATGCGGTTATCTGTCTGGGAGCGGTGATCAGGGGAGCGACGACTCACTACGAGTATGTATCTGCAGAGGTGTCCAAAGGGATTGCCGCTGTGAATCTCGAATCCGGCGTTCCGGTGATATTCGGTGTTCTGACCACGGAAACCATTGAGCAGGCCATTGAGCGGGCCGGGACCAAAGCGGGCAACAAAGGTTTTGATGCCGCCCTTTCGGCGGTTGAAATGGCCAATCTCATGGACAGCATCACTGCCGGACAGCGATGACCTTTCGCAGAAAATCAAGGGAACTGGCCCTGCAGGCGCTCTATTATTTTGATATGGACGGGGGGCCGCCGGACATGCTTTTGGATCGGTTCCGTACCCATTTCAGCGACATGATTTCCGAAAAAACCGAACCTTTTTTTTTGTTTCTGGTGAAAGGGGCGACGGAAAACAGGGATGAAGTGGACAGAAGGCTGGACATGAGTTCAAAAAACTGGAAGCTCTCCCGAATGCCGGCTGTCGACCGGAACATCATGCGTCTCGCCGCTTTTGAGCTCCTGATGTGCCCGGATATTCCGCCGAGCGTCTCCATCAACGAAGCAGTGGAAATAGGCAAGAAATTCGGTGCAAGGGAATCCGCTCCGTTTATCAACGGGGTGCTTGACCGTATAAGGAAAACAGAAAAAGTGAATGAGTAAAGAGGGAGGATGTTTTGATTATCAAAAGACTCGAAGTGGGGCCGATAATGGCGAACTGTTACATCCTGGGGTGCGAAAAGACAAGGGAAGCGGCGGTCATCGATCCCGGGGATGAAGCGGACAGAATACTGATGGCCCTTTCGGAAGAGAGCCTTACCGTAAAGTACATCATCAATACCCATGGCCATTTTGATCATGTCGGGGCGAACAAAAGACTGAAAGAGGTGAGCGGTGCGGATCTTTTAATCCATGCCGCGGATGAGCCGATGCTGCTGGAGCTGGCCCGTCATGCGGGGGCA
>CAYZHB010000001.1:29179-42220 GCA_964478245.1 uncultured Desulfobacterales bacterium
CGCGGAGAACTCGCCGCTGGCCGACATCAAACTGGCGGACGGTGATGAGGTGTCATTCGGTACCATCACCCTGAAGGTGATTCATACACCGGGGCATTCAAGAGGCGGTATCTGTCTGCATGCAGACGGTGTCCTTTTCGCCGGCGATACCCTTTTTGCCGGCTCCATCGGCAGGACGGATCTTCCCGGCGGCGATTACAATACCCTGATATCCAGTATAAAGAACAAACTTCTCCAGTTCGATGACAACACAACCGTATATACCGGTCACGGTCCCGAAACCACAATCGGCAGAGAAAAGAGAATGAACCCCTTTCTTTCCTGATATATCATGGTTGAAAACGGTTCTGAATGTGACGGGCGACTTCCCGTTGTTGAATGTATCCATCATGAGATATTAGCGGGTGACCCTGATTTCGAGCGCATTGCCGGTATCTTTTCAAGGGATACCGGCACGGTGGTGCTGCTGAGCGGCGGCCGACACGACTGTTCGAAATACCATATTCTTGCGGCGGATCCCTGGCTGTCGGTGTCCGGAAATGGGGAGCAGCTCCGACTTCGCTGCCTTGAAAAGGAGATGCCCCTTACCGGCGATCCTTTTGCGATTGTTGATCATCTGGTCGCAAAGTTTCAGACCACTGATCCGGTACCGGACATACCGGTAAGCGCCGGTCTGTTCGGATATTTTGCCTATGATCTCAAGGACCGGATCGAAAAACTCCCCAGGACCTGCATGGAAACAGGTCTCCCCGATTTCTGCCTTTACGCTCCGTCCTTTATTCTTGTACACGACAGGGAAAAGGGGCGGACGGGTTTCGTCATCCCCTGCATCAACACCGGTGAGACCGGGTGGAACAGGGAAGTGTATATAGAGAAGGTGCGGCAGCGTTTTTTCGGGCGTCTCCATACCGGCTGCTACCGGAAGGGAGATTTTTTTATCGACCGGTCCGGTCTGCAGTCAACTTTTTCAAAAGAGGCGTATGTTGCCTCGGTAAACAAAGTAATCGCGTATCTCAAGGCCGGTGATATCTATCAGGCCAATCTGTCACAGCGGTTTGAAACCGGGTTTTCCGGTGACAGCTATGCCCTTTTTACAGACCTTTACAGGAAAAATCCGGCCCCCTTTTTTGCTTTTATAAACGCCGGATCTCACCATATCGTCTCCACCTCTCCTGAAAGGTTCATCAGACGGCAAGGGGAAAAGATCGAGACCCGTCCCATCAAGGGGACCGCGCCGAGGGGCGGCAGCGAAGAGGCGGACAGAAAAAATGCCCGGGCGCTGGCATCGAGCATCAAGGATGATGCGGAGCTTACCATGATTGTGGATCTTATGAGAAACGATCTCTCCCGGGTGGCAAAAAGCGGGACCGTAAGCGTGAAGGAGCACAAGCGGCTCGAACCTTACGATAATGTGTTTCATCTGGTCTCGGTTGTCGAAGCGGCGCTCGGAGAGGACAAAAGTTCGGTGGATTTCCTGAAAGCGGCCTTTCCCGGCGGCTCCATAACCGGCTGTCCCAAAATACGGGCCATGGAGATCATAGATGAACTCGAGCCGGTAAAACGCCATGTCTATACCGGTTCGATCGGCTATATCAGCTTTCATGACACGCTGGACCTTTCGATTGCCATCCGGACGGCCACGGTGCACAATAACAGGCTCGTATTTTCAGTGGGGGGCGGCATCGTGTCTGACTCCGACCCGGATAAAGAGTTCCAGGAAACCCTTGATAAAGGCAAAACGATTATGGAGGCCCTGTCACACAGGGCCTGTGATATGAGCGGTCCGTCCGCTAAGGCATGGATAAACGGCAGAATCGTCGACAGAGAGGATGCCGCTGTGAGTGCTGCCGGTCCGGGGTTTCAGTACGGGGCCGGCGTCTTTGAAACAGTGAGAGTGGAAAAAGGGAAGATCATCAGGTTTGTTGACCATATCAAGCGCCTCAACCGGAGCTTTGAAATACTTTTCGGTCAGAGCCCCCCTGATATTACCTGGAAAGATGTGATAAACACCCTGATCCGCTGCAACCGGCTGGGGTCCGAGACGGCGGCTGTCAAGCTTATAGCGTCAAAAACACAGGCCGATGCCGGCTTGCCTTACAATGCGTGCGTGTTTGCAGACCGGTATGTTCACCGACTCGAGCGCCTCGGAAAATCGGGGATCGATCTTGTCACATATCCGTACCCGCGGCAGACACCGGCGGCTGACCACAAGAGCTTAAATTATCTTTACTATTACCTGGCAGGGGAATGGGCACGACGTAACGGCGGAGACGAGGCGCTGATCATGAATCCCGACAAGTCGGTTTCGGAAACGAATTCCTGCAGTCTCATGATATTCAATGGGGAATCGGCTGTTGTCCCGGTCTCTGAACATGTCCTCAGCGGGGTGACGCAAAAGGCGGTGCTGGATGCCCTGGCAAAAGAGGGGGTTGAGATAATCCGGAAAAAAGTTTATTATGCGGAACTCTGCAGGAGCGCCGATGTGGTTCTCACCAATGCGCTCATGGGGGCTGTGCCCGTTGCGTCGATAGCCGGGAAAACCCTTTCCTGCTCACAGGAGCGAATGGACAGGCTCAACCGGTATCTGAAGTAGATTATGGTTCAGGGTGAATTTATCTTAACGGGTCAACTCTGGACAGGCAGGTGGCGGGGTGCTTTCTATGCCGGATGAATCATGACTTGTTTTTATTTTTAAAAATTTGTAAATACGGTATGATGAAAATTTCAGGCATGTGTAACCAAAAGAATGGGGTGATTATGAATAAATTGTTTTTGCTGGCAAAAACCGTCGGCCTTGTGATCCTTCTCACGGCCGGGACATTGTGGGCCGCACCGGATTTGTTTGTCGTTCAGGATACGTATGAGTTTGAAAGTGTGCCGGAAGGTAAGGTGTTGACACATGCGTTTGTTGTTCAGAACAGGGGCGATGCGCCCCTTCATATTCAGAGTGTCAGAACCGGCTGAGGGTGCGCCACTGTCTCATATGACAGGGAAATCCCCCGGGCAGGGGAGGGAAAGATCGTCATCAAGGTGAACACCAACGGTTACGGCGGTAAAACGCTGGTAAAGAAAATCGATGTGCGGACGGATGATCCGGCAAGACAGCGAATACGCCTGACCGTCAGGGGCGAAGTCGACAGTGTGGTTGAGATCTCGCCGGAAGTGGTCCGGCTGAAAGGGACAGTAGATGAAAATGTGACGTCGGCGGTCACTGTCGTGCCGTCTGACAAGTACGATTTTTCAATTTTGTCCGGACAGGTCAAAAAGGGAGAAGATATCCGTGCCGAGTTCCAGAAGGATGTTCCTTCAGAAGGGTGCTGGCGGATTGTGGTAAAGAATATCCGGAAAAAATCCGGCAGGTACTATGACGAAATACACCTTGAAACCGACAGTGAGCTCAAACCGCGGGTAAAAATACGGGTGTTCGGAACCATAACCGAAAATGAAAAAAAAGAAAAATCCTGACGTGCCCATGCCGGCATCTGACAACAGATATTATGACCTGAATCGGATAAAGGCTGTGGTGTTTGACTGTGACGGCGTTCTGTTTGATACCGCCGACGCCAACAGGAAATATTATGATGAGATCCTGGATTGTTTCGGCAAAGAACGGCTCGATGAGGAACAGTTTGCCAAAGTTCACATGTTTACGGTAAAGCAGGCGCTCGCGTATCTGTTCCCGGAAAAGGCGGACATGGCCGAGGTGTATGCCTGCCTGAAAAACATTGGATACGACAAATTCATCAAGTATATGCACATGGCCCCCGGTCTTGAAAAACTGCTCTTGAATCTGAAAAGAAACGGGTATATAAGAGGGGTGGCAACCAACCGGACCGATACAATGGAGCGGGTGCTGAGAGAAAACGGTCTGGCAGAACAATTTGATATGGTGGTCACCGCTGCCGATGTGGAAAACCCCAAGCCGGCGCCGGATCAGCTTTTAAAGATCATGCAGGCGTATGGTCTGGATGCCGGACAGGTGATATTTGTCGGTGATTCCGAGTATGACATGCTGGCGGCGATGAAGGCGGGAACGGTTTTTGCCGCATTCAGAAGTCCGCAGCTCAAGGCGGATATGCAGTTGGAAAACATGGATCAGATTGGAGAAATATTGCATATATATTAATAATTTCCTTGACAAATTTTTGAATAATATTTAAATGTTACTGGATTATATTTCAGTAACATCTGAAGACAGGAATATTTGGGAAATGTTTGGGAAAAACATTTTTTGTGACCAATAACATAATAGACAAGGAGAGCAAGGTATATGTCTAAATTAGTTGCGCCTCATGGAGGAAAAGGTCTTGTATGCTGCAAGCTTGAAGGAAGTGAACTTGAAGCGGAAAAGAAAAAGGGAGAAGGACTGAAAAAGGTCGAAATCAGTGCACAGGCAAAAGGGGACCTGATCATGATGGGGATCGGCGGATTCAGTCCGCTTGACGGTTTTATGACAAGGGAAGACTGGAAAAGCGTATGCTCGGATTATCTTCTGGCAGACGGCACTTTCTGGCCCATTCCTGTTATGCTGGGCGTCTCCGGTGAGGATGCCGCCGAAATAAAGGAAGGCGATGAGATCACCCTTGAAAGGGAAGGGGAGATCTTCGCGACCATGAAGGTGACCGAAAAATTCCCCATGTCCAAGGAAGACAAGGAATGGGAGTGTGAGATGGTCTACAAGGGCAAAGGTGAAGAGTCCGCAGACGACAAGTTCTGGGAAATTGCCATGGAAGACCATGTCGGCGTCCAGATGGTAATGGACAGAAAAGAATACTGCCTGGCAGGACCGGTCAAGGTGCTTTCAGAGGGTGAATACCCGGACAAGTACAAGGATATTTATCTCACGCCTGCCGAGACAAGGAAAATATTCGACGACAGGGGCTGGGCCAATGTGGCCGCGCTCCAGTTGAGAAATCCCATGCACAGGTCTCATGAGCATCTCTGCAAAATCGCCGTGGACGTATGTGACGGTGTGCTCATCCATTCCCTTATCGGTAATCTCAAACCGGGTGACATCCCGGCCGATGTCCGGGTAAAATGTATCGATACCCTTGTCAAAGGGTACTTTGTGGAAAAATTCGTCGTTCAGGGCGGATATCCCCTTGACATGCGGTATGCCGGTCCCAGGGAAGCACTGCTTCATGCCACTTTCCGCCAGAATTACGGCGTCAACAACATGATTATCGGCCGTGACCATGCCGGTGTCGGCGACTTCTACACCCTGTTCGAAGCCCAGGAGATCTTCGACGAGATTCCGTATCCGGAAGAAGAGGGGAAATCGCTGAAATGCAAACCCCTGAAGATCGACTGGACCTTCTACTGCTTTAAGTGCGACGGTATGGCCTCCATGAAAACCTGTCCCCATGGTAAGGATGACCGGGTTATCCTGTCCGGCACCAAACTCAGAAAAGCGCTTTCCGAGAACGAACCGGTACCCGATCATTTCGGCCGCGAAGAGGTGCTCGACATCCTCCGGGATTACTATGAGAACCTTACCGACAAGGTCAAGATCAAAACCCAGAGCCATGCGGAAGGCTCTTCAATGAAGTAGCAGACGTTTCAAGACGGCGTTATAACAGCAGGGGGGAATGCCCAACGGGGGCTTCCCCCCTGTTTTATGATAAAAGCTCCTTTGGGATACTTTTTTGAGAATCGTTACTGTGAAGGTTGTCCTTCCACATCCAGGTCCGCGTTTCTGGCGTTCCAGGGGGCCAGTTTCACCAGCAGCAGCATGCCCGGGACCGCCATCAGGGCGCAGGCGATGTAGAAATTCCGCCAGCCGAGGGTTTCGGCCATGAATCCCGTGACCGAGGCCGCCACGGCCCCGGGGATGGCCATAAGGCTGGTCAGGAGCGCATACTGGGTGGCCGTAAACTGCTTGTTCGTTTTTACCGCCATATAAGTGGCATAGGCCGCCTGGCCGAGACCGGTGGCAAAAAATTCAAACCCCACAATCAGGCTTAAGATCTGGGTCCTGTGATCGATCCACAGCCGGGTGTCATGTCCGATAATGACGAGGAAAATAAAAAATGCGGTGGATACGGCCTGGAGCACCCCGAATATCCAGAGGGACCGGGCGATGCCCAACCGGACCATAAAGGCGCCGCCGATGAGAACCCCGCCGAAAAGGCCGATCATGCCGATTCCCTTCACGATGACAAAGTATTCTGTCTTGCTGAATCCCATCTTGAGTATGAAGGGAATGTTCATGGCCCCTGCCATGTTGTCGCCGATTTTATACAGCAGGATAAACAGCAGCACCATAAGCGCGGAATCTCTTCTGAAAAATTCCAGGAACGGCTGGATAACCGCTTCATTCAGGGTCGGCGGCGGGGGGGTATCCACTTTCGGTTCTGAAACGGCCAGTGTGGTAACAATCCCCACCAAAAGCATCAGGGAAAGCAGAATATGAATACGGCCCCAGTCCACGTCGGCATCCGCCAGGAAAAAAGCGGTCCCCACTGACACATACATCCCGAGACGCCAGGCGTTCATCCATACCCCCGTGCCGAAGCCGAGTTCTTCATCGGTCAGGTATTCCCTTCTGAACGCGTCCAGCGCGATATCCTGGCTTGCGCCGAAAAAAGCGACGGCGATCGCCATTACAGCGATCCAGACAAGGGCGGAGGACGGGTTGAACTGACCGAGCAGCGAGATGGTGACGATCAGGCCGGTCTGGGCAACAAGTATCCATCCCCTGCGCCTGCCCAGAAAAGGCGGCACAAAGCGGTCCATTAACGGGGACCAGACAAATTTGAACGTGTAGGGAATACTCACGGCCGAAAAAAGACCGATGGTGGTAAGATCCACATGGGCATCGGTCATCCAGGCCTTGAGCACGTCTTTCACAATATAGAAAGGAAACCCGGACGCGAATCCGAATGCGAACATGGCGAGCATTTTCCAGGAGAGCATCACCTGCAGGGTGGTTGTGGAAAAATGGCGGATTTTCTGGAGGAGTCGGGGTTCCAAAATTTTCGTTTAAAGGGTGATTGTCATGCCGCACGGCACGGCAAAGCAGTCTATGCCGGCATTCTCGTCCAGAAGGGTTTTTCGGCAGGCATCTGTAATGGCATCCACCCGGTTATCCTCCCATGTATGGTTCAGATGAAAAAGCCCCAATTTTTGAACACCGGCTGCGACGGCTAAAGAGAGAACTTCCGGAATCGGGGAGTGCCCCCATCCCTGTTTGGATGCATACTCATCCGCAGTGAATTCCGCGTCATGAAAAAGAAGGTCGGCATTTCCGGCAAAATCGATATAGGCGTCACGTCCGGGGTTTTCCGGATGGTTAAAACCCAGCTCATTGTCCGTGAGAATGACGAAGGTCCGGTTGGCTTCGGTGAACCGGTATCCGAGTCCGCCGCCGGGGTGACTCAGCGGTATGGTGTCAATTTCGACAGACCCTATGGAAAACCGGCTTTTGATATGGTTCATGAATTTAAGGTCGGCTTTCGTATCTTTCAACGTGATCGGAAAAAAGGGCGGTTTCATGAGCGATGCCACTATTTCTTGAACCCTGAGACCGGAAAACCTGTGATTCGGTATGAAAAGGGTTCTGTCCTCCAGAAAGAGGGGGGCAAAGAAGTTGAAACCGATGATGTGGTCCCAGTGGGCATGGGAGAAAAGAAGGTAACACGCGTTTTTTCCATTTGCGGCGAGCTTGTTTCCCATTTCGCGTATGCCGGTGCCGGCGTCGACAATAATGGTGTGGCCGCTGTCGGTGTTTATCTCAATGCAGGTGGTATTCCCGCCGTATTTGAGATACCGGCTGCCGGAAACAGGTATCGATCCTCTGGAACCCCAACATGAAATCTCCATTCCCGTCTTCTAACACAAAAGATCATGCGCGTCTACACTAAAATTTTTCGGGTCATCCATTGCCAAATATTTTTTTTCAAGTAGAATTGGGAGGCTGAAAAGAAGGATTTTTTAGTCAACTACCACCCGGAAAGCGGGTGACTTGGCGTTTCGGCCGGAGGCCGGAAGGACGAAACACGCAAGTGTTTCAATCGGTGACGGTTGTAACCGGGGCACAGCCCCGGTTTGAAAACAACCAGTCAGGGAGGAATTATGAGCGGCATTAAGGCGCTTTCTGTGCTTGACGGCCGGTATGGCAGTCTGACGAGCGGTCTGGATGATATTTTTTCCGAGTACGGGCTTATTAAGCACAGGATTTACGTGGAGGTCCAGTGGCTGAAATTTCTGCTGGCGGATCTCGGGCTGGCGCCGGTTAAAAACGGGGCGCTTGACAAGATCGATACGATTTTTGATACGTTCAGTGAGCACGATGCCCGGACGGTCAAAACGATCGAAAAAACGACGAATCACGATGTCAAGGCAGTGGAGTATTTTATCAAGGAGAAACTCGCCGAACTCGGTTTGCCGGAAATCGAAGAGTGGGTGCATTTTGCCTGTACATCGGATGATATCAACAATACGGCCTACGCCCTGATGCTGAAGAAGGGCAAAGAGGTGATCGTGGATCTGCTCTGGGATCTGACCGAAGCCATTGAATTCAAAGCCCTTGAATACAAGGCCGTTCCCATGATGTCGCGGACCCATGGCCAGCCGGCAACCCCGACAACTGCGGGAAAAGAGTTTGTCAACTTTGCCTGGCGGCTCTCCCAGGAGACCGCCATTTTAAGGGACAAGCCGGTGCAGGCGAAGATGAACGGCGCTACCGGCAATTTTAACGCCCACTTTTTCGTCTTTCCGGAAGTGGACTGGATCGATGCCTCACAACGGTTTGTCTCCGAACACCTCGGGCTTGAACCGGTTGTCTTTACCACCCAGGTGAATCCCAACGCGTCACTTTCGTACATACTGCACGCCATGATCAGGAGTGCCGCTGTCATTGTTGATTTTGACAGGGATATGTGGGGATATATCAGTTTCGGGTATTTCCGGCAGCTTCTGAAAGCTCAAGAGACGGGATCGTCCACAATGCCGCACAAGATCAATCCCATTGATTTTGAAAACAGTGAAGGCAACATGGGCATCGCGATTTCGCTGATGGAACACCTGGCTGTCAAACTTCAGAAATCCCGGTTCCAGAGAGACCTGAGTGACAGTACGGTTCTCCGGAGCCTGGGCGCCGTTTTTGGCTACTGTGTTATCGGTATTAAGAATGCAGTCCGGGGGCTCGGAAAGGTGGACCTTGACACAGAGGCGCTGATGAAAGATCTCGAAGCCAACCCCGCGCTGCTTGCCGAACCGTTTCAGACGGCCATGCGGGTTTTTGGCGAAGCGAATCCGTATGAACGGCTCAAAGAACTGTCCAGGGGAAAACAGATCGACAAGGCAGATCTTGACGCGTTTGTGGACACACTAAAGAGCGTACCGGACGACGTTAAGCAGAAAATGAAAAACCTGGATGTAAAGGATTATACCGGTTGTGCCTCACGGCTTGTGGATCACTACTTCGACAGAAAGCCGAACCGGGATAACTTGTTATAAAAAAAGCGTAAAAAAGGAGAATGCTGGATGAATGTGGGAGTGCTCAAGGAGATAAAGCCACAGGAAAACAGAGTCTGCATGACCCCGTCAGGCGTTGAGATGATGGTACGGCACGGTCATACAGTGTATGTGGAAAAGGATGCCGGAGAAGGGTCCGGTTTCGGGGACAGCCGGTACCGGCATGCAGGGGCGCAGATATGCGCGGCAGCAGAAGAAGTGTATGAAAACGCCACAATGGTGATGCATGTGAAAGAACCCCAGCCCTCCGAATTCAAGCTGCTGAAAGAAGATCATATCCTTTTTACCTTTCTGCACCTGGCCGCGGATGAGACCCTTACAAGAGAACTGCTGAAGACGGGGTCTGTGGGCATCGCATATGAAACCATTGAAACGGACGACGGCATTCTGCCCCTTCTGGCCCCGATGAGCGAGGTGGCCGGCAGACTCGCCACCCAGGAAGGCGCCAAGTATCTTGAAAAGACCTACGGGGGCAGGGGTATCCTGCTCGGGGGCGTTCCCGGTACTTTTCCGGCCAGGGTGGTTGTGATCGGCGGGGGTGTGGTCGGTTATAATGCCGCCAGAATCGCATGCGGCATGGGAGCGGATGTCGCGGTCGTGGACATGGATATCAATCGCCTGCGGTATCTGTCCGAAATCATGCCGGCCAACTGTACCCCGTTAATGTCGTCCCCGGCCGTCATAAGAGAACTTGTGAAAGATGCGGATCTGGTCATCGGCGCTGTGCTGGTCACCGGCGCAAAAGCGCCGATGCTCATTACGAAAGATATGCTGAAGATAATGAAAAAAGGGGCGGTTATCGTGGATGTGGCCATTGACCAGGGGGGGTGTTTTGAAACGTCTGAACCCACCACGCATGACGATCCCGTTTATGAAGTGGACGGGATCGTTCACTATTGTGTCGCCAATATGCCGGGCGCCGTTCCCATGACATCGACCGTGGCCCTGACAAATGTCACGCTGCCGTATGCCCTGGAAATTGCCGACAACGGATGGGTGGCGGCATGCCGGCAGAACCGGGAGCTGTGCAGGGGGGTGAACTATATCGGCGACAGGCTTGTCTATAAACCGGTGGCAGAAGCGTTCAGCCTGCCATACACCCCTTTTGACGAGGCGGTCAAGGGAAAGGATGATACCGGCTGACAGGAACAGGCTGCTGTTGTATCAGAAGGCAGTGTATATGCGGCTTTATATTACTTTTTCCGAAGAGTTGAATTTTTTTCTGCATAAGGACAGACAAAACGCTGTCATAAAGCTGGATCTGAACAGAAGGGCGTCTGTCAAGGACATTATTGAATCCATCGGGATCCCGCATACAGAGGTGGGCAAAATCCTTTTCAAGGGCGAAAAAGTGAGTTTTTCGTTCATCCCCCTTGAAAGCGGCAGACTTGATGTTGAAAGTGTGAAGACGCCCTGTGATATATCAGATCCGGGATATCTGCGGGAGGCGCCATACGGGTGCATCCGGTTTGTAGCGGATGTCAACGTCATGAAACTCGGTAAACTGCTGTTGTTCTTAGGGTTTGACGTGGCCATTTCCAGTACCTTCACGGACAGCTGGGTGGCCCGGATCGCTTTCGAGGAGAAGCGGGTGGTGCTCACAAGAGATACCGACCTTTTAAAGCGGAATAAAATCGTGCATGCCAGACGGTTGAGAGAGGACCGGCCGTTTGAGCAGCTCAGGGAGACATTGGATTTTTTCGGACTGACAGGCCCTTTCCTGTTTTTTTCGAGATGCACGGACTGCAACAGGGCCCTGGTTAAGATTCAAAAGGAAAAAATCATAAATGAATTAGAACCCAAAACGAAAATGTACTATAATGATTTTTATATCTGCCCGGGGTGCGGGAAGATTTTCTGGAAAGGCTCTCATTACTATCATATGAAAAAGAGAATCGAAAACGAGGGAATTTGCGATTTGACAGGGAGGGACCATGGGTAAACGGAAATGGATTTTCTTTGCGGCATGTCTGTCGGGATTTCTGCTGTTAAGCGGCCTTTCTCATTCCCAATCCCTGAGAAAACCCTGTTTTGCAGGAAAATTCTATCCGGCGGATCCGGCGGCCCTTACCCGGTTGATCGAAAGGCTGAGAAATAATGCCGGAACGAACGGTGACAAATTCAGAGACAAAGAGCTTAGGGCACTGATCATGCCCCATGCCGGTTATGTGTATTCCGGTCTCACGGCGGCGCATGCCACATTACTGCTGGATGGCAGATCGTATGAAAAAGTGGTGATCATGGCGCCGGATCATACCACCGGATTTCAGGATGCCGTGATCAATACCGCCGATGCATGGGAAACACCGCTGGGGGTTGTCCGCGTGCACAAGGATGCCCAGGACCTGGTAAAAAAGGAACGGCTCTTCAAAGCAGGGAAAAAACCGTATTTAAGGGAACATGCCGTGGAGGTGATCCTCCCTTTTCTCCAGCACAGCCTGGAGAGGTTTGAACTTGTGCCGGTTGTCATGGGAAACGCGGACATTGACAGGACAGCCCGGGCGATTGACGACGTGATCGACAGTGAAACACTTGTGGTGGCAAGCTCGGACCTGTCGCACTATCTGCCGTATGAAGATGCCGTGAAAAGGGATCAGAAGACGATCGATATGATTTTAAACCGGGAATGGGAAAAATTGACAGCCTGTGAAAATTGCGCCTGTGGTGTTGCGCCCCTTGTCGTTCTGCTGAAAACAGCCTTGAAAAAGGGATGGGAGCCTTTTCTCTTGCATTATGCCAACAGCGGAGATGCAGGCGGATCACGGGAGAGGGTGGTCGGGTATTGTTCGGTCGCGTTTTTTAAATCTGTGAAAATAAGAGGTGGCACCAATATGGATGACAAATTGACCAAGGAAGAAGGCCGTATACTCCTCGATCTTGCAAGAGTGACAATCTCAAGGGAACTGGACGCGCCGGTGGATAAAGCCAGGGCAGAAGGTCTGGACGAACGGCTTGAAAAGGCGGTTTTTGATGAAAAACGGGGGGTATTTGTCACCCTTCACAAAAACGGAAACCTTCGCGGCTGCATCGGCTCCCTGGAACCTTCGGAGCCGATAAGAGAGGGAGTCAGGGAGAATGCCCTCAATTCGGCTTTCCACGATCCCAGATTTCCGCCTCTTAAAAAAGGGGAGCTCAAGGCCGTTGATATAGAAATCAGCATACTCACAAAACCGGCCGAACTTGTGTATTCGGATGCAGCCGATCTGGTGTCGAAAATCAGGCCCGGTACGGACGGTCTTATCATCAAAAAGGGGTGGAAAAGGGCGACGTTTCTGCCGCAGGTATGGGAACAGCTCCCCGAGCCGGAAACCTTTCTTTCCCATCTCTGCCGGAAAGCGTCACTTGATCCGGATCAATGGAAAAAAGGGGATCTCGAGGTGATGACATACCAGGTCCAGTATTTTGAAGAGAACAGCTGAAAGACGCCTGTTGTGGCTGGTCATCGCGACCGGTGTGGTATCGGTTGCCGCCCAGCTCGTCATTATCAGAGAATTCCTCTCTCTTTTTTCCGGCAACGAATTCATTATTGCGGTTACCCTTTTCAACTGGCTTGTGCTGGGGGGG
>CAYZHB010000001.1:42230-112313 GCA_964478245.1 uncultured Desulfobacterales bacterium
GGCACCCTTCTCCAGCGTGTTCTGGGCGGGACGGTTCCGGCGACGGGGAAAACGGTCTCGGTCCTGTCGCTCGTACTGTGTGTTGCCGGCATTGCCGAGATTTACCTTATAAGATTTCTCTACCCGGTATTTTTTTACTACGGGGTCCAGGCCGGATTCTGGGAGACATTTCTTTTCAATATTGCGGTCTCTTCGCCTTACTGCCTGCTGGTGGGGTATCTCCTGCCGTTCACGCTGCAGGCGATCAAACGGGTTTCCCAAAGCACCTCTTCTGTGAATGTGTATATGGCAGACAATGCCGGAGATGCCCTGGGCGGGGCCCTGTATTCTTTTGTTCTGGTATGGTTTTTTTCCCCGGCCAAAGCGCTTTTTCTGGCGGCATTACCCCTTGCAGCGGCGGCAGTCGCCGTTATGGGGGATTCGGTTACATCCAGAACGGTGCCGGCAGCGGCCGCAGCCGTTACGATACTGGCCATGGCTGCCGGTATCTGTTTTGAAGGCGCAACGCTGGAAAAAAAGAATTCAGATCTTGTGTTTTACGAGGAAACGCCGTACGGAAGGGTGGAAGTCCATTCGTACAGGGGCGATTACACGTTTTACAGGGACGGCGCGCCCCTGTTTGACACAAAAAATACCAGAAAGGCGGAAGAACTGGTTCACTTCAGCCTCTCCCAGCTCGAGAAAGTGGAAAATGTGCTGTTCATATCGGCATCGGCCGGCCTGTTCAAAGAGGCGCAGAAATACAACCCGGATGAGATCGTGTATGTGGAAATCGATCCCCGGGTGAGCCGGGCCATGTTTGAATTTTCATTCCTGAATCGCACGGACGCGGTCACGACGGTCAACCAGGATGCCGGAAAATATCTGAAAGACCGCCGGGAAAAATACAGTGCCGTAATTATGGCCCTTCCCGATCCGGACAACTACCAGCTCAACCGGTATTTTACACGGGAATTTTTTTCAGAAGTCAAGGCACACCTTAAGGCATCCGGCGTATTTGCTTTTTCAGTTAAAGGGTTTGACAATTATGTCGAAGAAGCCCTGCTGAAAAAGATATCTTCCCTTTGGACAACCGGGAAATCCTGTTTTGACAATGTCCTTGTGATACCCGCCTCTGAAACCTATTTTGTAATGTCCCGGCAGGAAATCAGTCCCGATATCGCCGCACTTGTTTTAGAAAAAGCGATTCCCACCACGTATATATCCCGTTACTATGCCGGTGATGTGACAGGCCTGCGGATGGAGAGACTCGCCGGCCTGATCGATGAGAACGCCCCTCTCAACCGGGATTTTTCCCCCGTGGTGGTCAAACATGCCCTCTCCCACTGGTTTGCCAAATTTCAATTTTCACCGCTTTTTTTCGCTCTCATAAGCCTGGCTGTTTTCTCTTTTTATGTGCTGTTTCTGACCGGAAGCGAGACCGTTCTCTTTTTTACCGGGTTTACGGCAATGTCGGTACAGATTCTGATTCTCTTTGTGTTCCAGATTCTTTTCGGGTATATTTATCTCAAGACCGGTATGATCATTACGCTTTTTCTGGCCGGCCTTCTGCCGGGCGCCTGGACAGGCTGGCATTTTTTCAGGGACCGCGCCGGAAAAGCCATGATCGTTTTTGATGTCGGGATTGTGCTGCTCGTGCTCCTTTTTGTCGTGACGGTTTTCTTTGCCCGTTCAGCACTGCCGCAGGCGGCCTTTTTCGGATATTCATTCCTCTTTGCCTTTTTCTGCGGTGTCCAGTTTTCCCTGGCCGTAAGAGCGGGGGGAGACACGTCGAGCCGGGCGGCCGGGCTGTTTGCCGCGGATCTTATCGGGGCGGCGGCGGGACTGCTCGTGTTCAGTCTTTTACTGCTGCCCTTCCTGGGTATATTTCAATCCGTGATGGTGCTTTGTGTCATAAAGTCTTTAAGTATGATCAGGATGTGCAAATGACGTTACTGTCGAGAAGAGAATTTTTGATGGCCACGGGCGCGGCCCTGCTCTGTCCGCTGGTGCCGGCACCGGTGACCGGGAGAGAAGGGGGCGGCAGCCGGTCTGTAAAGGGACAGATATTCACCGATGACGCCCCTTCAACTTTGTGGAAATGGTCCCGGAAGGCCGGGTATTTTCAGCAGCTCGGGAACGGAAAAGTGATGTGTACCACCTGTCCGAACCAGTGCCTGCTTTCGCCGGGCGACCGCTCCGTGTGCCGGTCCAAAGTCAACGTGGACGGTGTGCTGTATACACTGGCATACGGCAATCCCTGCGCCGTGAACATGGATCCGGTCGAAAAAAAACCGCTTTTCCACTATATGCCCGGCACCCGGGTTTTTTCCATTGCCGCGGCCGGGTGCAACTTCAGGTGCCTGAACTGTCAGAATTGGGAAATATCCCAGGTTCGTCCGGAAGCGGTGCGGCATTACGATCTTTTCCCGGAACAGGCGGTTCAAAAGGCTGTTTCGTCAGGTTGCCGGGCTGTTGCCTACACCTATTCAGAACCCACCACCTTTTACGAGTATATGGCGGATACGGCTGCCGGAGCGAAAAAAAACGACCTGGGCAACCTCTGGATATCCAACGGGTATATCAACCGGGTGCCCCTTGAAAATTTGTGCACCCGGATCGACGGTGCCAATGTCAATCTCAAATCCTTTTCGGATGAGATTTACCGCAAGTTGAACGGGGGACGCCTTCAGCCGGTACTGGAGACCTTCAAAACCCTTCATGACAAACAGGTCCACTTCGAGATGACCAACCTTGTCATTCCCGGTTACACGGATGATGAAACCATGATGAAACGGATGTGCCGGTGGATACTTGAGAATCTCGGGCCGGATCATCCGCTTCATTTTCTTAGGTTTTTTCCAAAGTACAAGCTCCAGAGAATCAATCCCACGTCCGTTTCCCTTTTGACAAGATTCAGAAAGACCGCCCTGGACATGGGGATACGGTATGTGTACGTGGGGAACGTCCCGAATCACGAGGGAAATCACACGTTCTGTCACTCATGCGGCCGGATGCTGGTGAAAAGAGAGGGGTATGTCATATCACAGATGCATATCACGGATTCGACGTGCCGGTTCTGCGGCGCTGAAATTGCCGGGGTGTGGGACAAGGCATGAATTCGGTTGAGGTATAGGCGCACGGTAAATTTATTTTAACAGGTCAACTCTGGATAGGGAAGTGCCCCGCCACCTGCCCGTTGAATGGGATAAATTTACCGTGGTGACGGCGCAAAACATATTGACATCCGCGCGATGTCAGGATAGCGTAGGCAAAACAAAAAAGATCAGCGTTTCAATTGGTGACGGTTGGCCGGGGGCAATAGCACGCCGTTTGAAAACAGCCGATAAGAGAATGTGAGAGGGAGAACAATATGCCCGGAACAGTACGGATCGGATTTGCCGGAACCGATGCGCGGACACTGCTGAGTGCCCTGACGGTCTCCACCGCCAGGAGCAACGGCTCGGATACGGATTTTAAAGGGGTCGTGATACGGGGCACATCCGCGATGCCGAAATTTGCCCAAAAGGATATCATGGATTGGGATGTCGAATTTGTATCAACGGCGGACAATTCGGCTGAATCCTATGCAACCGCTATTGCCCAGGCGCTTGAAAACGGGGCGCTCGATTATGTGGTGCCCATGCCCGAAGGGCTTATTTTCAACGGTATTGTCGACATGGTTGCCGAATCGGGTATGGCCGACCGGGTCGCCGGTTTTACAAAGGCAGGGGCCTTTATCGAGGGGGATAAAATCGCCTGCAAGAAGCTTTGCCGGGAAGGCGGCATTTCTGTGGCAGATCAGTGGGACGTTGTGGATGCCAAATCCTATCCGGATGTGCTTTCCGTATGCCTGGACTATATTCACCGGTACGGCGGGGCGGTTTTGAAATATCCCTACAGCGCCGGCGGAAAGGGGGCGCGGGTGATCCTCAACACATGGGAAATCCGGGAAGTTTACGATAATCTTCTCTCCGACTATAAAAAAGATTACAAAAAAGCCTTCAAAAGCGGTGAGTGGCCGCTGCTCATCGAATCCAGGATGTCCGGGGTCGAAATCAGCTTTACCATCCTTGTGGACGGGAAGGGCAACTACCGGGTCCTGCCGACTTCCATGGATTATCCCGAACGGTTCAGCGGCACGGCGGACCGCAGCAATCCCATCACCGGCGGAATGGGCAGCATCTCGCCGCATCCGTTTGAAAGCGCCGATCTGGTGGAGATGGCGGAGAAGACGATTGCCGACCCCCTGGTGAAAATCTTACGGGACAAAAGACTATTGCGTCCCTGTATCCTTTATCCGGGCTGCTTTGCCTCTTTCAGGCAGCACCAGAATGAACTGGTTCCAGCTTCACTCCGGGTGTGTGAGATCAATATCCGACCGGGAGAACCGGAATTTCAGACTGTTGTTCGGCGGCTGATGAACCCGGGTGCACTGTTTGAAGCCATGTTTTCAGGCCGTCTTGACCGGGTGGCGCCCGAAGTGAGGGAAGACCAGATATCCGTCTGTACAGCTCTGGTGACGGGACCCGGCGGGCCGGACGGACAGAAGGGATACCCGTGGCGGGTGACCAAATACGAACCCGTGATCATCGATTTTGCCTATCTCAGGAAAAAGAGCATCCAGTTGATCCCGGCGGCCATGGGGTATACCGAATCGGATGGATTTTTTTCCGACGGCACACGGGTGGCCTATCTCAATGCGAATTCATCGTTTAAAGAGGCGTCACAGCGTAAAGAGACGGCGGAAAAAATCAGAAACAGACTTCTGAACGCATTCCATCAGCACAAGGTACGGGTGGTGCCCAGGGAGGATCCGGACGGCAACCGCCTGGCGCTGAGGGAGGACATCGGGGGTCACTTTGCCGTTGCAGAAAGGGTAGGCGGCCGGTAAGGTTTCTCAGTCAAAATCATCCAGATTCAGGTCGTCGAAATCGTCCAGATTCAGGTCATCGAGCATATCATCCTCTTTGCCGAACAGGGAGTCATCCATATGTTTTTTTGTTTTGCTCTCCGTTTCTTCCTGGACAACATAGGGTGTCGTGATTTTTTTCTTCTGCCGGGCGGCCCGGGCGTTTTTTATCAAAACGGTGATGCCGGTGGCGATCAAAAAGCATATGCCGCCGACATTCAGGGCAATGATGGCGATCCCTATGGTATTCGTGACAAACATGGCGGCATTATAACGCCATTTAAAATTTGACTCAACATTTATTTGGGGGTATATACAGTCAATGATACGTGGAGGAGGACTTTTATGAGTTGGCTTGGTAAAATGGTCGGCGGTACAATCGGTTTTGCCATAGGCGGCCCTATCGGTGCCATTGCAGGGGCGGCATTCGGCCATACGTTTGACAAGAAGGAGAAAAAATATCTGGGATATGACGAGGCTGCGTTTCATGACAGACTTTCCAATACAGAAGAAGCCCAGCTCACTTTTTTTATTGCCGCCTTTTCCATGCTTGCCAAAATCGCCAAGGCAGACGGCAGGGTTACGGATAAAGAGATAGCCTCTGTTGAAAGCTTTATGCGGCATGAACTCAATCTTTCCGGCGAGAGTATGAAAACCGCTCAGAATATTTTCAGGGAGGCGGTTCACTCGAATGAAAGCTTTGAAGATTTTGCCAGACAGCTTTACGGCGTGTTCAGAACCCAGCCGCGCCTGATTGAACTGATGATGGATGTCCTGGTGCGGGTCTCCGCAGTCGACGGCAAGATAAGCCCGGAAGAGGAGGCCCTGCTGCATAAGGCAGCCGAAATATTCAATATATCGGAACAGGCGTATGCAACCTTCAAATCGAAATATGTCAGGGATGTGAACCGGTACTACGCCCTGCTCAACTGTGATGAGAGCTGGTCTGACGAGCAGATCAAAAAGCAGTACCGGAAGATGGTATCGGAATACCATCCGGATAAAATAGCAGCCAAAGGCCTTCCGGAAGAGTTTGTCAAGTTTGCCAATGACAAGTTCAGGGAGATACAGGAGGCCTGGGAGCAGATCAAGAAGGAGCGGGGCATCGACTGACTTTTTGTACGGCTTTCAGAGAAGTCCTTTTTCCTTTGCAATGTTCATGTAGGTCTCGACAATATTGGCGGGCGGTTCCCACCTTTCCGAATCCGTCTTCGATTTCAGCGATATGCTTTCAAATTCGCATGCGGTCACGCACACGCCGCAGCCGATGCACCTGTCGGTGTTGACCTGTGCATGGTCCGTCATGGTTATCGCTTCCATGGGACAGATGTCGCTGCAGGCTTCACAGGCCGTGCACGTCTCGGGGTCGGCCTCGGCGAAATAGCTGGTGTTGACAATCCGGGCCGGCTTTTCGCTGGTCTTGATGTTTTTCAGGATCTGACAGCAGCAGCCGCAGCACATGCAGATGTTGATCGGTTTTTTGGCGTTTCCCGGCTGCAGCACGAGACCGTGCTCAATGCCCTTGTGGAGGATGTCGAGCGCCTCTTTCTGTTCAATGGTTCGGCCGATACCCCTTTCTTCGTAAAAGTAGGCACCGGTTCCGAAAACCAGACAGGTTTCAATCGGCTTGCCGCAGCCTTCGCCGATCATCTCGTGCTCTTTCCGGCATATGCAGGGGGCCACAACGATTTTTGACTGGGCCTTGATAATGTCTTCGGCTTTTTCATAATCCATGATATTCATGTCCGCACTCACGGCTTCTGAAACCGGTATTACCCTGAGCTGCTGTGTTTTCTGCTTTTTCTGCTCTTCCATGAGATAGGGGACGTACTCGTTGAAAAGCCCGATCAGTTCCCTGTCAAGTGATTCCACCTGGTATTCCCAGATCCCGACAACGAACTGGGCCTGCATATAGGTGTCCATACCCCCTTTGGTCGAGTGAACAGCCAGACCTTTTTGCACCATGGTTTGCAAAACCGGCAGGAGAACATCCACGTCCCATCCGATACGCGATGCGATCGTTTCCGCTGTTTCCGGCATCATGATCAGATGCAGCGCTACCTCGGCTTCCTGTTCGGTGAAAAGTTTTTCAAGTATTTTGAGTTCAACCCCGGAAGGGGTGGGGGGGAAACCGCCCGGTGTATTCCTGAGATGGTCAGCCAGTTTGGTGTAGATATCGCTCATTTGATGTTTTCTCCGTTTTTTCGTTTATCGTTCCCACGAGTCTTTTGTTTGTTTTATCCCATTTTTCAGGCAGAATGTGAACCACTTTTCCCTGACAAGCCGGATCTCCCTTGACAGCGGCAAAAAGATAATTGGACGTCACCGCCTTAAAAAAATCCGGTGCCGGATGGTTTTTGTGCTGTATGACCGCTTCAACCGGTTTTCCGATACAGCCCCTCTCAAATTGTTCCCGCTTTTTCTCTGACAGCTGCCGGAGCAGGGCACATCTTTGCGCTGTCATTTCCGGGTCCGGTCTTCCGCTGTAAGTGAAGGCCCGGGTACCCTTTCTCGGGGAAAAGGGAAACACATGGAGATAGTCCACAGGTAATCCGTGGATAAAAGAGAGGGTTTTTTTAAAACTTCGGCTGTCTTCCCCGGGAAACCCTGCCATTACATCCGTTCCGATTTTGGCAGACGGCATCCGCTGTTTGATTTTTTCAACTCTTTCCTTGAAATACGCCGTGTCATAAGGTCTTTCCATCTTTTTCAGAATCCGGTCATCCCCGCTTTGCAGCGGTATATGGAAATGATCGCACATGGCCGGACGAGAAGCCGCCAGATCGATTATGTGATCGGTCACTTCATTGGGTTCGATGGAGCTGATGCGTATTCGGTGGATCGGCCGATCTGCTGTTATTTTTTCAAGAAGGTGGAACAGGGACGGTTTTTCCGGAAAGTCAAGACCCCACGCGCCGGTATGAATGCCGGTGAGGACGGCCTCGCTGTACCCGGAACGGGCGAGTTCTTCAAGGTTGGCCGTCACTTCTTCCGGCCGCATACTTCTGGACCTTCCCCGGGCATAGGGAATGATGCAGTATGTGCAGAAGGCATTGCAGCCGTCCTGAATTTTAAGATACGCCCGGGTCATCTCCCCTTTCACCGTGTGTTTGAAAGAACGGAAAACCGTGTCCGTGCAGACATTTGAAGCGGGATCCGGTATGGGGCGTGATGTCATCAGGGCCTGTGCGATTCGGAATTTATCCCGGTGACCCGCCACCGTGTCCACATTTTCCATCTGCCGGATCGTTTCAGGTGCGGTCTGGGCGTAACAGCCTGTGACAACAACCCGGGCGGCGGGATTATGTTTTACGGCTTTCCGTATTTCCTGCCGGGACTGCATGTCGGCCCGTGATGTAACACTGCAGGTGTTGATGATGGCGATGCCGGCCTTTGCCGGATCACCGGTTTTCCGGAACCCGGCGGTTTCCAGTTCGGTTGCAATGCCCTGGGATTCGTACCGGTTGACCTTGCACCCAAGGGTTTTTATGTAAAACGTTTTTTTCATTTAATGATGCCCGCCCCCAGGACCTCATTTCCCTGATAAAACACAGCCGCCTGTCCCGGGGCTATGGCCTGCTGAGCCGTATCAAATATCACTTTTACACCGCCGGCGTGTTCTTTTACAGTGGCGTATTCTCCCTGGTGGTTGTACCGGATTTTTGTAAACGCCCGCAGCGGAAACGCGGGATCTCCTTTTATCCAGTTCAGCCGGTCCGCATAAAATATTTTCTCTTCAAGCGCTTCTTTGAAACAGACCACAAGGGCATTGTTTTCAACATCGATCCGCTTGACGTAGTACGGCCGGCTTGCCGGGCAGTTGATGCCCCGCCGCTGCCCCACGGTAAACCGGTGCAGTCCGTCATGCTTTCCTATCCGCTCTCCGTCGGTGGTGAGAATATCCCCGGACGCCGGCTCGACACCGGTTTTTGACCTGAGGAAATCCGCCACGGCATTCCCCTTTACAAAACAGATGTCCTGGCTTTCGCTTCTGTGAAGGGGCACGAGGTTTTCCCGGCCGGCAATTTCTCTCACCGCCTCTTTGGTAAGATGTCCCAGCGGGAACAGGGATTTTCCAAGTTGCGATCGTGTCAGCATGGAAAGAAAGTAAGACTGGTCCTTTAGGGGATCTTTTCCCTTTAAAAGCCCGGGTCTGCCGTCTTCATCCGTCCGGGTCACGGCGTAATGGCCGGTGGCGATGCGGTCCGCACCGCAGTCGGCGGCCGCCTTCAAAAGGTGTCCGAATTTTATCTGCCTGTTGCATATCAGGCACGGATTGGGGGTATTTCCTTTAAAATAGGCGTTTGCAAAGTAGTCGACTACCTGCTTTTCAAAAACAGCGGACAGATCGATATACTGTATGTCGATCCCGAGCTGTTCCGATATGAAGGACAGATCCGGGCGGCTCTCTTCATAGCCGGTATAGAAGTGTATGCCGAAAAGCCCGGGATACCGCTTTTTCAACAAAAATCCCGCTGTCAGGGAATCCAGGCCGCCGCTCAACGCTATTGCCGGTTTGTACGTCACTTCAGCAGGTCATCGGTGTTTTTCGAATAGAGGCCGATCGCCCGTGTGGGACAGGTTAAAATACACAGCTCGCAAACAGTGCAAAGGTCCTTTTCAAATACGACCTCCATTTCAGGCCGCTTTATGGAAAGGGCGCCGGTGGGACAGACAGCAGTGCATGCCCCGCAATGGGTGCATTTTTCCGTATCATTCCATATCTCGTGTTCGGCGGTGCTGACTTTGATACCGCGCTCTTTCAGATATTTGACCCCTTTTTTATAATTCTCTTTCGACCCGCTGAGTTCCAGCACCATGTAACCGTCCTTGCTGTTGGAAATACTGGCCCGCAGGATGTTGAACAGAAGATCGAATTTTTTCGTCAGATAGCAGACAATGGCCTGCTGTGCTATTTCAGGCGGAAAGTGGAGTATTAATATTTTTGAGTACAATTTGCCCCCAGTCACCATATAATGGAAACGTTCATTCAAAAAACGTAATTGTAATGAATAACGCCTGAGAGGTCAAGCCTATATTGTTTCCCTCATCCGTCTCAAGGGGTCACCTGTTTTCCGTTTTTTACCGGGTATCCTCCGGCGTGGGCAATTTCAGCGGCGACATGAAAGTGACTTCTTTGAAAAGGGCGGCATCGTTTGCCAGAATAAATTGTCGAACGCCTGCGGTATCCTCGGTGACATACACAGGCGAATGCTTCTTTTGATCATCGGTTTTTCCTTTGAGACCTCCTTTCCTGACCGCCTGCTCGACGGGCGCCGCGTCCATGAGGGATACGCCGAGGCGGCCGCCCAGCATCTGATATTTCACCAACAGGTAACCGCGCGTTTCATTTTTTTCCGGTTCAAGCGGTGTGAGATTCAGATAGGTGCTGCCGCCGAATGCGGTGGTATGACCTTTAAAACCGGAATGTTTCATCTGGTGTGAACCGCTGAATTCAATCATCAGAAGGGTGAACCGGTCTGATTTCCCCTTTTTCCCGATGTGAACCAAACCGGATTCGTCTTCATCCTGCCAGTACCAGGAACCGAAAACATCCGGATCGAGTACCTGCTCGCCGGTTGAGCTCAGCGGGTTTTCAAAATACGCGATACAGCCGGTCAGAGAAAACAGGCACACGCACACCAGCAGAATACAGCCATTTTTGACGGCCCGTTTCCATTTGTTGCAGGTTTTCATTGTGTCAATTCCTCTTTTGCCGGCATCGAATGCCGGTTGTTATTATTTTATCTGTGCCGGTCCATATGGCGCCGGTATCCCAGGTGTGGAACTTCAGGTTGAGGGTGACCGCCTGCCGGGGACTTTTTAATAAAAAATAGGAAATCGCGGAAGGGGCTTCAGCACTGTAACCATAGACACACTTAATGCCCTTGTTGCCGTGAAGCGTTTGAAATTTTGCCCGACGGACAAGGGTGTGATACTGGTCCTGTTTTACCGTTCGCGCCAGTTTTGCTTTATACGCGTTCACCTTGCACACGAAATCAGCCAGCGATACTGTCGTGTTTCTGGATTCGATGGAGACGGATAGAGAACACTGGGGTCCCAGAACCGTGTCAGGCGAATGAAATTCCCAATGAGCGGGCAAATCCAGGCTGATACCCGCATCTCTGAAGGATATGGTTTGCAGAATATCGACGGTTTCGGTATTTTCGGCTGTTCCCTCAGGATAAGGAAGTGCATATTCCTCAATTTCATCTCTTGATGTGGGGGAGAGTCTGTAATAAAAGTTCCGCCTGATAATTCGGCCGGCCCTGTTTTTTCGGGTGTAGTGGTAACGGTAACCGTCTATGCGGCCGTTTTGAAGAAGAAAGGACTCTTTTTCTTCTTCTTCAGGTGTGCTTCTGTCTATCAGCCATATTTTGTTTTTTTTCATGCACAGATTGTGATGGTTTCTGATCAACCGTGCCTCATAAAGCAAGGTTGATTCACCGGCAGCCGCACGCCAGTGAACGAGTGCCAACTCCCCGGCCTCAATCCCCTCGAATCCGCCTTTAACCAGTTCGAGAAACCGGATGTCAGGACAGGGATTGTACAAACCACGGTTCAATTTACATTCTGCTTGAACAACCCGGTATACCCCCAAATGGTTTTCAATGTCGTATGCGTGTGCAAAAGGACGGACAGGAAGCAGCATCATTACAAACACCATAAGGGGGGCCGAGAAAATACAAAAGCGCCTGATTCCTGTTGTCATGGGATCCCTTTTTATCTGTTTAAGCATGCTGATCGCTGCCGGTGATGGGTCGTTTCCAAACCGGTGACGATGCTCCTGTAATTACCGTCACCGATTGAAACACTGACGTGTTTATGTTTTTCCGGCTATGCATAGCCTGGCTCGCCAGAGATGCGAATGCACACACGTCAAGCCACCCGCTTCGTGGGTGGTCGTTGACTTTTAGATCTTTATCAGCTTATCAAGTTGAAAGCAAGACTGTGGTTTATAGAAATTCCGAATCACCAGTATTTCAGTTATAATAAACACGAACTTTAACATTGAACTTTGTTCAGCTTACAAGGTCTGTGGAAAAGGTGATCGAAAACAGCCGTTGTTGGCTGTACAAAATCAGCCGATCGGCATCTGCTGAAAATGTTCCGTCGGCTGTGTTTTTTGTTCGAGATTACGGGTTGTGAGGTTCATGAAAGATTCCCGGGTGTGCCTGAAACTGGTATGTTTTTTGCTCTCGTGAACGCTGTGAACAGATAGTGCCGGCATGGCGGAGGTCGGCCGCAATTCTGCCGTTTCACCGGTATCATGTATAACCGGTTTTATTGATGGATATCGATTTTTTACGTAAGGAGGTCTCATGTCAGTCTTGTTACGCAATGGTTTGCTGGTATTCCTTTTGACGATGGTTTTTCTCCTCTTTTCGGCACCGGCTGTCTTTGCCTGCGGCGGCGGCGGCGGCGGTGGAGGCGGCGGCGGAGGGGGTGATAAATTTGATGATGATCAGGTTTCCGAGAGCAATTCACCGCCTCCCGGTTTTTCTGAAACGGGTTTTGATGTGGGTTCGGACGCGAGCTATGCAGAGGGGGAAACCTCGGATGCAGATGAACTCACCGACCAATTTCTGGAGGAATTCGGGCTGGGCGGGGAAATCGGCTTGCCTGATCCGTCAACAGGTTCAGTCGGTTCTTCTGAGACCACCGGTTCTGTGGAGAGCTCAGTTGAAGAGGAGATTACACAGCATGCGCTGGAACAGGAGGAAAAAGAGGAGGCCCAAACGCAGCAAGCCGCAGCCGACGAGGAAAGAGAGCAGGAAAGGCTGGAGCGGTACAACAATTATATCAGCAAGCTGCCTGAGAAGGCGCGGCACGGTTTAACGCGCCGGGAACTCATGGGATATGCCCAGATAAATGAATGGAGAGAAAAGGGCGTGCCCGAGTCTGTTATCCGGCAGGAACTGGACAGGCTCACCGAACAGATTGCCCAGAGGAGAAAAAAATCAAAGGAGCGGTTCGAACGGGCCCATGAAGATGCCAACTGGATCGCGAAACAGATGGTAAGTATGCAAATACATTTCCTGACCGGTGGTTCCTTTTTTGCCGGTTTGGCTTTCAATGTCGCAACAGAAGGGGAAAAGGGCGCCGCAAATTCAATTGCAACACAGGCGGTCACCTCCCGGCTTCCGGGCGGAAATGCCGCCACAAGAGCGGCTGTAAGTCAGGTTGTCTCGAATGTGGTGAACGAATAGATTAAAGGATGGGCCGGTGAGGCATAAAAGCCTCTTCGGCAATACCTCCTTTTCGGATGACAGCCCTCCGGGTTGTAAGGAAACTTTATCGTACATATCAAGGATAACAAAGATGGCTGCTAACTCTCAGAATATATGGTTAGAAAGTCCAAGAATCGTTATCCCGCATACCCCGGTTACCCCGCGCTATCCCGCAAGAAAATAGTATAATTTGTACCCCGCTTATCCCGCCCCTCATTATGTGTTACCGGCATTAAGGGATAAACCCGAAGATATCAGGGAACTTGCCGAATATTTTGTTCAAACCTACTGTCGGGCGTTTAACAAACCGGTCTTGAACATCACCCGGGAAGTTCTGAATGTGTTAAAACATTATGCCTGGCCGGGGAATGTAAGAGAGTTGAAAAACGTTATGGAAAATATCGTTATCACCTGTGATCAATCCCATATTGCCGTGGAGAATTTACCCGAGACAATATATGGCGAGGATAAACCGCTGGATCTGCAGGAAACGGAAACCCGGAACCTTGACATGGCAGCACATGAACGCAGCCTGCTTCTGGCCGCTTTGAAAAAAAGCGGCTGGAACCAGTCCAAGGCCGCCAGAGAACTCTGTATTACCCGAAGCGCCCTTGGCTACCGCCTTCAAAAATACGGTATTAAATAATTGTTTTTTCCTTCGACCGCCTTGAAACCGGATCAGCACTTGGGAACAAACAATGATTTACAAACTTGACATAATCATTTCTGCGCCATAAGATGTATTGACTTTTTAATGCAACGCTTCTAGAAAGGAGAAGAGTGTCATGTCAAGACTTATTCGCAAATCCGTGTTGGTTTCTGCTTTGATTTTAGCGGTCATGCTGTATGTGACACCGGCTGCATTCGCCTGCGGCGGCGGCGGTGGCGGTGGCGGTGGTGGCGGAGATTCAAAAAGTGAGGACGATTCCGCCGTATCGGTCAGTATCGGCGGGGCCCCTTCTGATATCGATCCCGGTGCCTCGGGCACAAGTTCATCCCCTTCTCAAGGCGATCCGTCCGCCAGCCCGGACACGGTCCATATCGCCGGGTGGCAGGTTGACAGGGCCGATATTGACGCCCAGATGGAAGAAGAGAAAATGACGGAAAACATCCAGAGCCTGATCAATTTCATGGATGAAAATTCCGGGGCGGATGCGGTTGATAAGGAGATACAGGAACTGGCTTTGCAGACCATCACAGCGACTTATTTGCACGTTCGGTTAACCCGCCCGGACGCAACCCACCAGGAGGCCATGCTGGCGGCTGTAACAATCTGCAACTTCAGGGCTTCTTTTATAAACGACAACTCTTATTAATGCTGTTGTCTGGGCGGACAATATGCCTGACAGCGCGTATTTTTAAGGATATCAAAGGAGGGGGGATGAAAAAAACCGGGGGCTTTCTTTTGTTCGGGATATGTGTTTTTCTGCTGGGTTCCTGCGTGACACTGGACACCCTGGGGCCGTCTGAAAAAAAGCAGGGGCAAACGGAACCACTTGTCAAAGAACTGCCCCTCGTGAATTTTGATGATCTGGACAAGGATGCGGCAAAAGGCCTTGTTGCCATTGAAAAAGCGAAACTCAATGCACTGGATACCCACCAGTCTTTTCTTTATACCCGGCGGACACCGGAAAGCCGACTTCTTTTAAACAACAAAACCGACTATTTTCAATTTGAAACCCGCAAGCTGGCTTTTACGGAAAACACGGTCAACCCGGACGGCACACGCACACTCGGCGTCGTCTGTTTGTCGGTGGATGCGCTCGGAAGAAGAGATCTGAGTAAAAACCGGATTGTCTACAAAACAGACAAACTGAACCGGGCGGAAGCCGAGGCGATGGAAGCCTCGTTGTGGCAGGAGGCGAAAAAGGTGAGAAGTCTTACTGACAGACAGTTGAGCCGGCTGGTGAAAGAGAGTGTAAAGGAGTACCAGACCGCCAACCAGCTGATGGTGGACGGTATCATCGGCAGGCAGACAATAGGTACCATGCTGCAGCATATTCCTGTCATAGAAATCAGGGAGGTTTCAACCGAGGTGGCGTATCCTGAGAAGCCGGTGTATGACGCCTATATTATAGAGGCATCCGCCATGACACCGGCACACTTCAACCGTGGATTTGAAAGCATCGCAGAAGTGAGGAAACACGCCCTCTCCTTTGATGAATTCAGACAAATCGCCGAACCGGGCAAACAGTTTTATGCCTGTATTTACTTTTTTGATCGGGTCAGCCCATCATACGCCCTTAAATGGGGGATTGCGACCAGTGCCGCCGGCAGGGCGGAAAAGATGAGCCGGACATTCTATGCCAGGCCCCACGCCTGGCCCATGGTTATTGAATCGTTTACAACCGAATCGGAATTCAATAGTTCAGAACTGTATGTCAATCTTTATCGGGAGACCCAAGGGATGCTGGGCATACCCCTGGCAAAACTGGTTGCCAGCCGGGCGATCCGGTAGCAGGTGTTTCGTCTTGTAAAAAATCACCGGCAATTATCAAAACCGGTTTTATCCGTTTTTCAACTCAAAATATAAATGATGATCATCTGGACGCCGGGCGCGTTTTTGTTTTTTCACTCTTTTCTGTTTTGTACAGGCTCAAGGCAGATACTGAAGTCATCATGATCGGTATCCAGCGGCAGGCCGATAAGACAGAAGGGCGCGACCCCCATGGTCAGCATGTCACACGGCATGCCGATAAAGGCGAAATCCGTCTGCAGCATGACGGTTTCCTCTTTAATGATTATCAGGCTTAAAACCGATCGGTTTTCACGGTCGAGGGGGTCGGCTGAAAACCGGATGCACCAGTTGTGGCCGCCGGTATCGGTAAAACTGCAGCGCCCTTCGGCATAGGTGCCGTCCCGGCTGCAGTAGATGCCGTCCTGCCGTATAAAGGGGTTTTCATTGTCCATTGTGGCGATCTCGGTCTTGTGGGGAAGCAGGTGCAGCGGAATTTTGCGCTCTTTTCCGGGCCCGTAAATAACCGACAGGCAAAACCGGTCCGTGATATCCGGCGGGTGAAAGGGGCGGGAGATGGTTACGGGATGCCCTTTCAGGATGACCGTCGCCTTTTCCCCGGAAAACGGTTCAGCCCTGTCATAAACAGGGGGAATGACCATTTTCCCTTCCTTGTCGATGTATCCCCAACGGCCGCCTGTTATCCGGGTGTGTTCGCCGTCGGGCACAGGGGCGCAGCCGTTGCAGACGGCGGCATATCCGCCGGAAAAGGGCAGGGCGAAATCAAACCGTGCTTTCACGGTTTTATTGCCGCTTTTATCCATGAAACCGATTTTTCCGTTTTCCACGAACCGGGCAAGCCCCTCCCGGAAATAGTCCGGCCCGTTGTCATACAGGTACGGAGTTAACATTTCATTTCCGTTTGTGTCGATGTATTTCCAGCCGTTTTGATCAGCTGCCGCGGCAATGCCCTGTTCACTGAATTCAAGGGCTGTTATGTACCGGGGCGGCACCACTGTCTCACCTTCTGGTGTGCGGTAACCGTAAAGATCGCTGCCGGTATCCTGAAACACCACAGGATGCCCGGAACCGGTAATGCCACAGCCGGAAAAAGCGGGTAAAATCAGAAGAAAAAAGCACAAACCGATCCGCCTGAAATTACCTGCACAGGAATGGCAATTCATTTTGAGCGGTCTCCTTATGATCCGGTTTTGATGCTTTTGCCGATGGAAAAGGCGTCTCCCAGTTTTTCGCCGATGCGGTGATATGTGCCGCAGGCCGGTGCATAGGCCACCGGATCCACTTTTCCGATATCCGGCGTATCCTTGTCGGCCAGTACATCCTCGTCCGCCTTGATGTCAAGGATTTCGCCGATGAACTGGGTGTGCAGGCCGATTTCAAACGTATGGACAAGCCGGCATTCCAGCACCAGGGGAAACTCTTCAATATAGGGCGCATCGACAAGTTCACTTTTGACCGGTGTCAAACCGGTTTTCGCAAACTTGTCTTCATTTTTGCCCGATGCAATACCGAAATAGTCGGCCTCTTTAAAATATTTCGCCGGTGTAATGTTCAACGTGTAGGCATTGTGTGCCGCAATACAGTCGTAACTGTAGGTGGCTTTTCTCAGGGAAACGGTGACGCACGGGGGCTTGGAACAGCAGATACCGCCCCAGGCGGCCGTCATTGCATTGGGTTTTCCGTCACTGTCATAGGTTGCGACAACAAGGACAGGCGTCGGGTAGAGTATGGTCTTGGCACCGAGTGATTTTTTCATTTTTACCTCCGGTATGGGATTGTCTGTTTTATCCGGTGTTTTCAATCCGGGATTAAAAACACGGATGGCTTTTATCCTGTATACATATGCATTTTAAGAAGCGGCTGCTATTTGTTCCTGAAAAATCCGTAAATCGCGCCGACAAAACCGCCTGCCAGGTGACTGAACTGGGAGATTCTGTCTATTTTGAAGATTTCTGCCACCTCGCTTCCGATGAACACACCGGCGATAATAATAAATGTCAATGGAATCTCCCGGGCGCGGATGTTTGAAAAAGAGCTGAGAATAATCAGCATGAAGGCGATCCCGCTTCCGCCGGCAAGAGAAGTTGAGAATAAAAGCGTGTTGAGCAAGGCCGTCAGGACCGCGGTGACAAGTATAATTTCCAGAAGCCTGCCGGAACCGTACTTTTCCTCAAGCAGGGGACCGATGAGCAGGATGACAATCAGATTGCCTGCCAGATGTTGCCAGCCGGAATGGCCGGCAATGTATGAGGCAAGTCTGACGTAAAACAGGGGAGAGGCAAAAGAAAAATCAGCGGGCGACGAAAAATATCTGGCGGAAAAGCCGCTGCTGACAGACGCCAGAACGCATATGGCGGCGATTGAATAGGTCAGGATCACCGGGGCATTGTATTTGATTTTCATGGGGTTTTCTCTCCTCTGTAATCCGCACCGGGCCGGTTATCCCCTTCATATCTGTAACCGGATGTATAGACCTTCATGGCCGCCTCCCTGTTTCGGATCTTTTCCGTATCAAGACAATTCATTGTATCCGTTTTCCGGCAGGACTGCAACCCCGTGATGATACGCCGGTGATGTCGGCCTGTTGACAAAATGTTTCCTGTTATTTACGCTGTAGTATTTAAATCGGCATTTCAGGCAGTTATCGCTCAGGGCAGAAAAAGTTAAAGACCGTGCCGTTCTTCATTTGGTCAACATCCGTATGGGTGGGGCTGACCGGTAACAGCGCCTTTCAAGAAAAGGGTCGCCGGTGCCGAAGGTAATTGTTGTGAATCGTATGATCGCGGATGGCGGAAAACGCTTGAACCGGCCACGGTTGTTTTTTGTTTGATATCAGCTCCTTTGAGAACGGACAGGCGGCAGAAAAATGCGCAGGTCCTAAAGGAGAACACGGCGCATCCAGGAGGCCGATGTTGTGAATCTGGACAACTTAAAATCAAACCAGGAGATGGAGAGGGTGCGTGTCGCCTGTGCTTACCTGTTTTCTCCTGAGTATGCCCGCGACAGCGAGTTCCTGAGCAATCTGAAACTGAACATGGTCAAAACAGCGTTCCGGCAGAAAGCGCGGCGGTATCATCCCGATCTGAACAGGAAAGACAGCGATGAGATGCTGGCCAGAAGAAAGGAGCGGTTCGTTAAAATCCGGCAGGCTTACGAATACCTTTCATCCCACCTCCAGGACGACCTGCGGCCGGCAACGGGAAAACGGGACGCCAGAAGAGCCGGGAAGACCCAAATAATAGCGGTCGGCGGTGCAAAAGGCGGGGTAGGGAAAAGCGTGTTCGCGGCCAACCTCAGTGTCCGGCTGTCGGCAAATGGATTTGACACGGTTGCGGCCGACATGGACCTTGGAGGGGCCAATCTTCATCTGTTCCTCGGTAAAATAAAACTGCCGTCCACGGTGAACGACTATCTGATGAACAAAGCTCTTCAGTTCAAGGACATAGAGGTGGAAACCGGTTACGGCACGAGGCTGATAGGCGGTAACAGTGCCAGCCTTGGTGCTGCCAATATCAGCTATGCAAGAAAAATGAAACTGCTGAGGAATTTAAGGAAGATTGACGCCGATTATGTCGTCGTGGATCTGGGGGGTGATACATCTTACAATGTGCTGGATTTTTTCCTGGCGGCAGACCACAGGATAGTGGTGACCACCTGTGATCCGGCGTCCTACCTGGATGCGTACGCCTTTATCAAAGTCGCCCTTTTCAGAAAACTCAACCGCCTTTTCGGACCCGGATCAGACTGCCGGGGAGAGACGGACCGTCTGATCCGGAAGATGATATTTGATGCCACTGTTCCCGGGCCGGAGCGTCCGGCGAAAAGCGTGGCGGCTCTGCTGCAGCTTGTGGGAAAGGCGCATCCGGCCGCCCTGAAAGTCGTGAAAGATGCGATTGACGGATTTACCCCACACCTTGTCGTCAACATGTCACCGGATGAGACAAAAGCCCTGGAGCCGGTCCGGCGTATCCAGGAAGTGGCGGGGAAAAACCTTTCGATCGACGTGTCATACCTCGGGTCTCTTCTGAGAGAAGAATCAGTGGAAAAAAGCGTGAAATCTCTTGTCCCCGAAGTTTTCAGCAACCCGGAGGGACCGCTTGCCGGTAAAATAGATGAGATGGCAGGCGCACTCCTCGGTATCTGACAGACGATTTGCGGCATAAGGAAACCGAATCATGGAACAGCATACCAGGGTTGCCTCCGGTGATATCGATCTCGAGGCCGATCTAAGGGCGTCCCGTACGGGAAAAGGAGTGGTTGTCACTCACCCGCATCCCCTCTACGGCGGCAATATGGACAATCCCGTGGTCATGGCGGCGGCTGCGATCATTTTTACGGCAACGCGCTGGATGAACTTGAAAGTGTCATTTCCAGTTTTATTTGAAAACATGCCGGAGCAGCAGCAGCCCGACTCTGCGGGCGGCTGCCGAGTCAACTAAAGCGTGTCTCATTCAATCATCATTGTGGCAGGGGCGAGAAAATAGCTTTTGCTTTCATTGTTCCCGTCTTTCAGGACGGTGGCTTCTATTTTATCCCGCCGGGGCTTGAGAAACAGGGCCTTGTCAAACCGGTCTTTATAGTTCTCGAGCTGGACCGGATAGCCGTCGGGACACAACGCCTGTTCCCGGTGCGTTTTTATTGAAAACCACACGGGAATGGAAAATTCAGACGACAAGACCGCCAGATTGTCCATGGTGTCCGCGAGATCTTTATCAAAATCGAGACCGTCCATGATAATGACCGACGGCATTTCAATATCGTCTTTTTTAAAGCTTTTCAGGTAATCGCGGATCTTTTCGGGGGTGAATGTGGTTTCATTATAAGAGATGCCCACCTTGAACAGGTTGATGTCTTCGAACAGGCGGAACGCCTTCTGCGGGTCCACGTATCCGATGGAATCCACCAGGCTGTTGTACCCCTCCCTGTAGCGGATATTGATTTTGTCCATGTGCTCGGAAAGGCTGATGTGGAGAATTTTTTTGTTGTTTAGAAGCTGTGAAAGGCCTACCTGGACAAGAAACTGTGTTTTTCCCACCCCGGCTCTTGAGAGGACCGCACCGAATTTGGCGCCGATGACAGCCTCTTCACCGAGGATTTTACTGACCGGGCTCTTTTTAATTAGATCTTTTCTAAGCATGTTATCCCTCTTTGTAAATATTGTAACGGCATGACTTATGATTTTGCCTTTTTTTCTTCCTCTTTCTGACGCATGATCTCTTCCGCAACTGACTGGGGAACCTGTTTATAGGCGGCGTATTCCATTGAAAACTGCGCTTTCCCCTGGGTGGCGGAGCGGAGTACGGTTGAAAAACCAAACATCTCCGAAAGGGGTACCCGGCTTTCGATAACCGACATGACCCCTTCTTCCTGGGATCCTTCAATGATGCCGCGCCGCTGATTTATCAACCCCATGCAGGTTCCCTGAAATTCACTGGGGGTCTCGATCACCACTTTCATTATCGGCTCTTTAATGACCGGTCTGGCCTTGTTGTAGGCCTCCTGGAATGCGCCTCTGGCCGCCGCGTTAAAGGCCATCTCAGAGGAGTCAACAGAATGATAGGCCCCGTCTTCCAAGGTCACCCTGATGCCGGTGACCGGGAACTCCATTTTCGGCCCTTTTCCCAGACAGGCTTTGAATCCCTGTTCACAGGCGGGGATAAACTGTGTCGGTATTCGGCCGCCGGTAATTTTGTTCTCAAATTCAAACTGCTCTGCCGACGGTTCAATGAAACCGGCGACCCGTCCGAACTGCCCGGCACCGCCGGTCTGTTTCTTATGCGTATAATTGAACGCGGCCTTCCGGGTGATGGTTTCCCGATAGGCGACACGGGGCCGACCGGTCTGTACATTCGCGCTGTACTCGCGCTTCATCCGCTCGACATAGACATCCAGGTGGAGTTCGCCCATCCCCTGAATGATGGTTTCACTTGTTTCGCTGTCCACGTATGTTTTGAAGGTGGGGTCCTCTTTGGTGAAACGGTTCAGTGCTTTGGACATGTTGATTTCCGATTTTTTGTCAGCCGGCTGTATGGCAAGGGATATAACCGGTTCCATAATGTGCATGGGGATCATGGAATAGTTGATGCCGGGGGTTACGAAGGTCTCGCCTGATGCACAGTCGATTCCGAACATGGCACCGATATGGCCGGCCGGGATCTCCTCCACCTCTTCCATTTCAGAGGAATGCATCCGGATGAGCCGGCCGGCCCGGATTTTTTTATGATCCCTTGTATTTACCAGGGTGTCTCCTTTCCGGATACAGCCCTGGTATACCCTGAGATAGGTGAGCTGGCCGTATTTCCCGTCTTCGAGCTTGAAGGCCAGTGCGACAGTGGGTTTGTCAAAGCGGCTTTCAAGTGTTACCGGCGCCTCGTTGTCGTCGATATCGACCGCTTCATTGGTGACATCAAGCGGAGAGGGAAGGTAGTCTTTCACCCCGTCCAGAAGGGGCTGCACCGCTTTGTTTTTGTAGGCGGAGCCCATGAAAACCGGGGTGACGCCCCTGGCCACCGTACCCCGTCTGACCGCCTCCACGATCATCTCTTCGGGAAGCTCTTTTTCTTCCAGGATGGCATCCGTGAGTTCGTCGGAAAAAACGGAGGCCGAATCGATCATTGACTCTCTGAGCTCACGGGCCTGTCCGACAAGATCATCCGGGATCTCTTTTTCAACGACTTCCTGGCCGAATTCCCCCTTGAAATAGTACGCTTTCATTCGCACAAGATCAACCACGCCCTCGTGTTTGTCCTCGAGCCCGATCGGTATCTGCATGGGCAGCGGGTTGTGGCCGAGTTTGTTTTTAAGCTGATCGATCACCTTGAACGGGTTGGCCCCGCTCCTGTCACATTTGTTGATAAACCCGATGCAGGGGACTTCATATCGTTTCATCTGCTGATCAACGGTGATGGACTGTGACTGGACCCCTGATACGGAACAGAGAATCAGCACGACCCCGTCCAGAACCCGAAGGGACCGCTCGACCTCAACGGTGAAGTCAACATGGCCGGGCGTGTCGATGATATTGATATCATATCCCTTCCAGTCGCAATGGGTGGCGGCGGATGTGATCGTGATGCCCCGCTCTCTTTCCAGCTCCATGAAATCCATAAGCGCACCCGCGCCGTCCTTGCCCCTGACTTCGTTAATTTTATGGATTCTGTCCGTGTAAAACAGAATCCGTTCGGTCAGCGTGGTTTTTCCCGAATCAATGTGGGCGCTGATACCGATATTTCTTACTTTTTCCAGATCTCTTTGCATGATGTCATCATTCCTTTGAAAAACAGTCCTGCTTTTTAACAGGGGATTTACTCCAGACGCTTTTGTTGTGATTGGTTGTTTTCAAACCGAGGGCTATGCCCCCGGTTACAACCGTCAACGATTGAAACACTCGTGTGTTTCGTCATTCCGGCCTATGGCCGGAACACCAAGCCACCCGCTTCGCGGGTGGTCGTTGACTAAATAATAATTCAGATTGAAAAACTGTTACAATTTGATTACACTAAACACGTCAATCGGTTGTTTCAAAACCGGGGGCTATGCCCCCGGTTACAACCGTCGACGATCGAAACACTGACGTGTTTTTGTTCTTCCGGCCTGCGGCCGGAAGAACAACCCACCCGCAAAGCGGATGGTCGTTGACTCTGATAGATAATTAAATAAAATATATAAGTATATCATTTTTTTCTGTTTTGTCAACATGCATTATGAATAAAATCGGCGGAAAAACAGCGGAAACAGGGGGATTCAATAAGGAGTGGAAGGAGCTTGTTAAAGCGGGAGGGCAGGCGTTCGGTATTGATATCAGCGATGTCCAGGCAGACCTGTTCGTCCGCCATGCAGAACAGCTTGCCGCATGGAACAGAAAAGTCAACCTGACATCGATTGAAAATCCTGCCGATATGGCAGTGACGCATTTTATCGACAGTCTTGCCGTGCTGCCCTATATGAATAAAGGCGGCAGGGTGCTCGATGTGGGCGCCGGCGGGGGATTTCCTTCCGTGCCTTTGAAAGTGGCCGTGCCCTCGCTTGAACTGGTGATGGTGGACGCATCCAGGAAAAAAGTGAGCTTTCTGAAGGAACTGATCCGGCGGCTGGCGCTGCAGAAAGCCTCCGCCCTGCATTGCCGGGTGGAAGACATACGCAACACGCCCGGTTTCGGCGGCGGATTCGACATGGTTATTTCCAGGGCCTTTGCTTCTCTTGATCGGTTTGTCATGCTCTCGGTCCCCCTTTTGTCGACCGGCGGCAAAATAATCGCCATGAAGGGCAGGCACGGATTGAAAGAGGCCGGGGAAATTTGCCATGCCGGGATTGATATCAGCTGCGTGTCGTATACACTGCCTTTCAGCGGGGCCGCACGGGTTATTGTGGAAGTCGTGCCCCGACCGCTTTGAGGATCTCCACGACTGGACCGCGTTGCAAAAGGTCCAGGGTAATTTTATTTGAACGGGTCACCTGCCCATGGCATAGAACAAATTAGCCGTGGGCAAGAGGTTGATTGTTCTTGACAGAACACGGCATTTTGCAATACATATATGTTTTTGTATTTGGGTTTGAAACACGTTCCCTTGAACTGGAGGAGAAATGGATTATAAAGCGACACTGAACCTGCCTTCAACAGAGTTTAAAATGAAGGCGAACCTTCCTGGACGGGAGCCTGAACAGCTGAAGGAGTGGGAATCGGCCGCCCTTTATGATAAAATTCAGGCCAAATCCCGCGGAAGAAAAATATTCATACTTCATGACGGACCGCCTTATGCGAACGGTCATTTACATATCGGACACGCCATCAACAAGATACTCAAGGATATTATCGTTAAATCAAAGTTCATGACCGGGTTTCATTCGCACTATGTTCCCGGCTGGGACTGTCACGGTCTGCCCATCGAGCACAGTGTCGATAAACAGATCGGACTGCGGAAAAAAGAGATGAGCGCGGTACAGGTCAGAAAAGCCTGCCGCGAATTTGCCGGTAAATTCGTCAAAATACAGAAAGAGGAGTTCAAGCGATTCGGTGTCCTGGGCGACTGGGAAAATCCCTATCTGACCATGAATTTGGAATACGAGGCCAGAATTGCCAAAGAGTGCGGGAATTTTGCCCTGAACGGCAATATGTTTCTAGGAAAAAAACCCATATACTGGTGCTGTGACTGTCAGACCGCCCTGGCGGAAGCCGAGATCGAGTATCATGAAGCCCAATCTCCTTCCATTTACGTCAAATTCCCGTTAAACGCGGATATCTCGGATTTGATTCCCGGCATCGGGGACAAGGCGGTATCCGTTGTCATCTGGACCACCACCCCGTGGACCATACCGGCCAACCTGGCGATTACCCTGCACCCCGCTTTTGTCTATTCGGCCGTGCAGACGGAAGACAACGAGGTGCTGATCCTGGCCAAAGAGCTGGTTGAGGGGCTCATGAACGAATTCGGGATCGCCCGTTATACCCTGCTGGGAGACATGAACGCTGCGGACCTGGAGGAACGGGCCTGCCGGCATCCCCTTTACGACAGGGAATCGAAACTGATTCTGGGAGACCACGTGACCCTGGATGCGGGAACCGGATGTGTGCATACAGCACCGGGTCACGGGGCGGACGATTATATTGTCGGCCAGCGGTACGGCCTTGACACCTATTCCCCTGTGGAAGACGACGGCACTTTTTCTCCGGAGGTCGAATTTTTCGGCGGCCAGTTCATTTTCAAGGCAAACAGCCATATCGTGGAGAAACTCGATGAGGCGGGACGTCTGTTAAAAAGCGGTCAGATGACCCATTCCTACCCCCACTGCTGGCGATGCAAAAAGCCGGTCATCTTCAGGGCGACATCCCAGTGGTTTCTCTCCATGGACACACATGATCTCAGGCAGAAAACCCTGAAAGAGATCAACAATGTGCAGTGGATCCCGGCCTGGGGCAGGGAACGCATTTATGCCATGATAGAAAACCGGCCGGACTGGTGCCTTTCCCGTCAGCGGTCCTGGGGTGTCCCCATCCCCCTGTTCCACTGCCGGAACTGCAAAGCGGTGTACGTCACCCAGGCGTCGGTTGACAGAATCTATACCCTGTTTAAAGAGAAAAGTTCCGACATATGGTTTGAAAAGGAAGCAGCCGATCTGATGCCGGAAGGGGCCGTGTGTGAAAAATGCGGCTCGGAAACCTTTGAAAAAGATGCCAATATCCTGGATGTCTGGTTTGACTCCGGGGTGAGCCATGCCGCCGTCTGTGAAGAGCGTGATGACCTCGAGAGACCGGCGGACCTCTATCTCGAAGGCAGTGACCAGCACAGGGGCTGGTTTCACAGCTCCCTTCTCACCGCTGTGGGGAGCACGGGCAGCGCCCCGTACCGGGCGGTCCTGACCCACGGTTTCGTGGTGGATGAACACGGCCGGAAGATGTCCAAGTCCGTGGGCAACGTGGTGGCCCCGGAAAAGGTTATCAAACAATACGGGGCCGATATTCTGAGGCTCTGGTCGGCATCCGCCGATTACAAGGGGGATGTGAGCATTTCGGACAATATCGTCCGGCAGCTGTCGGATGCCTACCGCCGCATCCGGAATACCTGCCGGTTTATGCTGGGCAATCTGTTCGATTTTGACATAAATGAGAACATCGCGCAAATAGAGTCCATGTCCGGGATGGACCGGTTTGTGCTTCACAGGCTCCATACGGTGGTGGCAAAAGCCCTCCGTTCCTACGACACCTACGAGTTTCACAAGATTTATCACGCGCTTTACAATTTCTGCGTGGTGGACCTGTCCTCGTTTTATCTCGATATCATAAAGGACCGGCTCTACATAATGCCCCCCGATGACACGTCACGACGGAACGCCCAGACGGTGATGTATATGACGCTCGATGCCGTCGTGCGGGTAATGGCGCCGATTCTCTCCTTCACGGCCGAGGAGATCTGGAAACGCATGCCCGGTTATGACGGCAGGGAAGAGAGTGTGCATCTCTCCCGGATGCCGGATGTAAACGAAAAATGGGAAGACAATGACCTCTCCGCCCGGTGGGAAAAGGTCCTCGAGGTGCGTGGGCAGGTCTCCAAAGCGCTCGAGGAGGCCAGGGCGGCCAAGCTGATCGGGCACCCCCTCGACGCCGCAGTCGACATAAAGCTGCCTGAAACCGGGAAATACCGGGAGATTTTTCAGAATCTGGATGAGCCGTTGAGCGATATTTTTATCGTATCCTCGGCCACCCTGGTTGAGCAGGGGCCTGAAGACGCCTTTGCAAGTGACGAGGTGGAAGGGCTCTTCATATCGGTGCGCCACGCCGGCGGCGAAAAGTGCGCCCGCTGCTGGCGGTATGATTCAGATATCGGCAAAGCGTCTGATGACCATCCGGATGCCTGCGGCAGATGTGTCGACGCTTTGAAAAAAATCGGTTGACATGCGGTACGGGTTTGTTGACAGACAATGCGCTGCAAGGCTCTGTCTTATCAGCGGTCTTGTGGTGATTGCGGATCAGGCGGCAAAATTCGCCATTCAATCCGCACTCGCGCTTTATGAAACCGTACCCGTCATAAAGGGGGTGTTCAGCATCACCCACATTTTAAACACCGGCGGTGCGTTCGGCATATTTGCCGGTCACTCTCAAGGCCTGCGGAATTTCATTTTCCTTTTTATTTCGTCCATGGTGGCGGCGGTGATTCTTTGGATTTACAGGCGCACCTGCCGGGACCATGTGGTGCTCTCTTCCGGCATCGCCCTGATTTTCGGCGGCGCCGTGGGCAACCTCATCGACAGGTTCAGACAGGGCAGTGTGGTGGATTTCCTCGATTTTTACATCAATGACCTTCACTGGCCGGCCTTCAATATAGCCGACAGCGCCATCAGTATCGGCATGATCGTGTTTCTGTACCACATACTGTTTAACAAAATTCCTGATTTATAAGGCAGACAAATGCACCCCATACTGATCAATATCGGCGGACTCAAACTTTATGCCTACGGGCTTTTCGTGGCCTTGGGATTTATAACGGCCATGCTTTTTTCCAAAAGACAGGCAAAAAAGAATGCCATCAATCCGGAGGTGATAAACGATCTGGTGTTGATCATCCTTGTCTCTGCTATTGCCGGCTCCCGGATTCTGTATGTGGTCATCAACTTCTCTTTTTATAAAGACGACTTCCCGGCCGTTTTTAAAATATGGGACGGCGGGCTTGTTTTTTACGGCGGATTTGTACTGGCCCTGGCCTCATCCATTCTGTACGTGAGGCTGAAGGGGCTCTCGTTTTTCCAGACCGCCGATATCATTTCTCCCAGCCTCGCCCTGGGGCACGCCGTGGGCAGAATCGGGTGTTTTTTTGCCGGCTGCTGCTACGGAAAACCGTCCAGCCTGCCGTGGGCCGTCACTTTTACCGATCCGAACTCTCTGGCGCCGCTGGGGGTTCCCCTTCATCCCACCCAGCTTTACTCGGTTATCTCCAACCTCTTGATCTTTTTTCTCCTGCTGTTTCTGTTGCGGATAAAAAAATATCACGGCATGGTATTTTTCAGCTATATTATTCTGTACAGTGCTTTCCGGTTCGTGATAGAGATGTTCAGAGGGGATTTCAGGGGCAGTTTTTTAAATTCCGCTTTGTCAATGTCGCAGGGAGTCGGGGTGATTCTGTCGGTGGTGTCCGTGATCATACTCTTCTGCCTGTATTTTAGACATCGTTATGGCGCTGATTAAATATACAGAGATCGACGGTTTCCTGGAAAATCCGGCCGGAGAGGACATGCCCCGTGTTTTCCTGTTATGGGGCGAACCCTACCTTGTCCGCGAGAAAACAGAGCGTGTGGTGTCCGCACTGCTGCCCGGGGATCAGAAAACCGTCGCCCTGGAGCGTATCGAGGGTGAGGAAGCCACCGTAACCGAGGTTGTCGACACGCTCACAACCCTCTGCATGTTTCTTCAGAAACGCGTGGTCGCGGTAAAGGAACCGCCGTTTCTGCAGACCGGCGGAACAAAACCTCAGAAAGAGCAGATCAAACGGCTTACAGCCTTGATAAGCAAAGGTCTTCCGGTCGGCACTTTCCTGATTATCAGCGCTGCCGCCGTGGACAGGCGCGGGACCCTGTTCAAATGTATCCGGGAAAACGGTATCGCCGTGGACTGTACGGTTCCGACCGGGGCCAGGCAGAGCGACATACAGGAACAGAACCGTTTTTTAAAGCACATATCGGAGAAGATCCTGAAATTTGCCGGCAAGACAATGGACGGGGACGGGTTCAGAGAACTCGTTGAATTGACGGGGTTTGAACCGGCCACCTTTGCGGACAATGTCAAAAAACTGGTCGCTTTTACCGGGGAAAAGAAACGGATAAGCGCCCAAGATGTTTCCCTGATGGTGGGGCGGACGCGGCAGGCCCCTGTTTTTGATTTTACAAACGCATTGTTTGAAAAGGATATCAAAAGAACCCTTTTTTCCCTGAATTCCCTTATGAGATCCGGTTTTCATCCGCTTCAGGTCCTGAAGGCAACCGCCAATCAGTTGAGAAAAGTGTTTGCCGCGAAGAGCTTTATTGAAACGGTCAACCGGCACAACAGGGACGTATGGACGAAGGATCAGCCTTTTAACCGGTTCAGGCAGGTCACGCTGCCGGAAGTTGCCGCTGTCGAAAAATCGTTTGCCGAAGGGATCGATCCGGTGTTTGCCAAGAGCGATCTGTTCCTTGCCCCGACCCCCCGGAATGCCTATCCGCTGTACCAGACATTCAGAAAAGCGGACCACTTTTCCTTTCATGAACTCGAACGCATGCTGTCCGATCTCGGAGATCTGGATGCCAAGCTCAAGTCATCATCCGCCAATCCGTGGACACGGCTCGAAGATTTTGCGGTCCGTACGTGTGCAGACTCTGGTTCCCGCTGCATGACCGGCTGATCGATCGTTTTCAATGGGGTAACCGCACCGCATCAATATGGTTTGAGGATATTCGATTGTTATGCAGTTTCAAATTTGATAGAGTAACATACAATCGGCACGAACCCCATAAACGGAGAACAAACCGATGGTAAGAAAAACAAAGATTGTGGCCACCATTTCAAACAGGGCGTGCGATCCCCTGTTTCTGGAGAGGCTTTTTGAGGCGGGCATGAATGTGATCCGGCTGAACACGGCCCACATGACCCACGACGATGCCCTCGAGGTTATTGAAAACACCCGGAAGGTCTCTGAAAAAATCGCGATCCTGATCGACACAAAAGGCCCGGAAATCCGGACCTGTGACGCGGATAAACCCCTTCACGTCTGGTACGGGGATTCCCTGCGCATCAAAGGGGCCCCTGGTGAAAAATCCAGGGATGACATCGTGTACGTCTCTTATGAGAATTTTGTCGCCGATGTACCGGTGGGAAGCTCTATTCTTATCGACGACGGAACCATCGCCCTGGCGGTCATGGAAAAGGACGATACCTATCTCTACTGCCACGTGGAAAACGACGGGGTCATCCAGCCGAGAAAAAGCATCAACATCCCGGCGGTTCACGTAAAACTGCCTGCGTTGAGTGCCAAGGACAAAGGATTTATTGAATTTGCCGCCGACAACGATGTCGATTTTATCGCCCATTCGTTTGTGAGAAACAAGGCGGATGTGATGGCGGTCCAGAAAGTGCTGGATGCCAAAGAAAGCCGGACTAAAATTATCGCAAAAATCGAAAACAGTCAGGGGGTTGAAAATATAAGTGAAATCCTTGAGCACTGTTACGGTGTGATGATCGCCAGGGGGGATCTGGCCGTGGAGATCCCCACGGAACGGATACCGCTTATCCAGAAAGATATGGTCAGAACCTGTATCGAACACCGGAAACCGGTCATTATCGCCACCCAGATGCTGCACTCCATGATAGAATCGCCCAGGCCCACCCGGGCCGAAGTTTCCGACGTGGCCAATGCCTGCCTCGATCACACCGACGCCCTGATGCTGTCCGGTGAGACGGCAAGCGGCAAGTATCCCGAAGTGGCTGTAAGGACAATGGCCCGGATCGCCCAGGAAGTGGAGTCGGGCAGAAGCACGTTCATCGACATACCGTACACACCCGAGAACAAGGTGACGGCCTACCTTGCCAAGGCCGGTGTGAAAGCCTCCTTGCGGCTGAATACCAAAGCGATCGTTGCCGATTCCATGACAGGCAACACCATCCGGTCCATTGCCGCCTATCGGGGAGACAATCCTATTTATGCCCAGGTGTACGACAAGCGCGTCATGCGGGAACTCGCCATTTCTTTCGGTGTCTACGCGGATTATATGGAGAGAGACATAGAAGGGGGGCTGCCCCTGAAAAAGGCGGTTTCAAGGCTGATTGAAAAGAGATATTTCGCTGCCGGTGATCTCATTACGGTCCTTGCCGGCAGTTTCGGGATCAAGCACGGGGCCTCCTTTATCGAAATCAGCACCGCGGAAAGCATGATGTCGGTGTGCTGACAGGTCGCCTTGAAAAGGAAACTTTTCACTTCGGTTACGGCCTCGCGGCCTGCAGCCTGCACGAAAAAGCCTTTTCGCCGCTCCCGGCACCCTTCCCTCTGAATTGGCGGGCCAATCATCTTGCCGTAACACAATGCATGGTTGAAGACCGTTATTTTCACTTGTTGCCTAAGGCCGGAAGGCAGGTACGTAAGCGTTTCAATCGGTGAGGATTGCAAACAGGCGGGCGGTGGACCACGCCCTGATTTGAAAACAGCCAATAAAAGGAGGTGTATGATGCAAAAATCAATTTTAAGCGGGATGGTTTTTTTAAGCTTTTTATTTACATTTTTTTTCTTTTATAGTGCGGTCCATGCAGCGGAGGTGTATATGCCGCACATCACCGGGGGCTATCCGGAATGGGTGGACTACCTCCAGGTGAACAATGGGGACGCGGAAGCTCATGATTTTACCGTTACGCTTTACAGCGAGGGCAGCGAAGTATACTCAGGCGCTCATACCGTGGCCGGGTATGGTCATGAACAGATCGAGATCAAGTCCCTTGACAGTACGGCGGACAGTGGTGAGATAGTGTATACAAGCGATGCGCTGATGTTCCGGGTGTCCTACGCGTACACCGCCACCGGCGGGGTGGCGGAATTCGCCCTGTCGGACACGGTGAGTTCCGCCATGGGACTTTTATACAGCGGTTTTGTCTCGTCCGTCAACTACAAGGGGGCGGCCATCGCCAACATGAGTGACACACCCGCCTATGTGACGCTCTACGCCATGGGGGACGGGTCGATTATTGACACGTATTCCGCCACGCTCGGCGCCCGTGAGAAGATCCTGGGCAACCATGAAGCGTGGTTTCCGACCGTGGCGTTTGCCGACATCGAGAGCATCGTGGCTGTCTCGACCGAGCCGGTGTTGTCCGGCCTGGTTATCTGTACGGATGCGGATCTTTCCTACCTGCTGTTCACGCCGGGCAGGGATGTGCCGTCATTTGACACCACTGGTGCCCCTGATGTGGCCTCATGGGCGTTCACCGCCGGCGGGAGCGAAGCGGATGAAAAAGGCCGTCATGTTTGTCAGACACCTGACGGCGGGTTTGTCGTGGCCGGTGTCTCCGCCTCTTACGGTGAGGGCAATAATGACATGTGGATATTGAAACTTACCGCTTCCGGCAGTATCGACTGGCAGAAAACATACGGCGGCCCGAGCAATGATATGGTAGAAAGTATATGCACCACGGCTGACGGCGGGTATGTGATGGCAGGTCATACCGGGTCCTTCGGCAGCGGGGTATACGATTTGTGGGTTCTGAAGCTCGACAGTGACGGAAACTGTGAGTGGCAGAAGGCCTACGGCGGCAGCGATTCAGACATGGGATACAGCCTGCGCCCGACGTCAGACGGCGGTTACGTGATAACGGGACGGACCTATTCCTATGGCGCCGGCGGGTCCGATCTGTGGGTATTGAAACTGAACAGCACCGGCGGTGTCGATTGGCAGAAGACATACGGCGGTGTTTACGGCGACTATGGAGAAAGTATCCGCCAGACGTCAGACGGCGGTTATATTGTTGCGGGTTCTACAAGGTCCGCTGGTGCCGGCGAAACAGACATCTGGGTATTGAAGCTGGACGAGTCCGGTGTTGTCGACTGGCAGAAAACATATGGCGGCAGTTCCTATGACAGGGCGTACAGTGTCTGTGAGGCGTCGGATGGCGGGTTTGTCGTGGCGGGTCAAACCTATTCCTTCGGCGCAGGCAATTTTGATCTCTGGGCATTGAAGCTGGACGGTTCAGGTGATATCGAATGGGAGAAGACATACGGCGGAACCGATTATGAAGAGGGAACCTCCGTATCCCGGACAATTGACGGCGGTTATATCGTTACAGGTTATACCGCTTCCGCTGGTGCCGGAGAGACGGACATCTGGGCATTGAAACTGAACGGTTCCGGGGGTGTCGACTGGCAGAAAATCTGCGGCGGCAGTGATAATGATGTGGGATTCGGGCTTTGTGAGACAACGGCAGGCGGTTATGTGGTGACAGGTGAAACTTATTCGTACGGGGCAGGGGAGTCCGATCTCTGGGCCTTACGACTTGACAGCTCGGGTGATCTGCCGGGATGCAGCGGCATCAGCCTGACGGACACCGCACTGTCGTCAGCAGATTCGGCCTGCACGCCGGCAGATTCATCTGTTTTTGCATCTTCGAGTCCGGCAGCAGTGGAAACGACAGCTGTGGCAGGCAGTCTCACCGATGCCGAAGTGACGTTCCAATGTCCGGACTAGTTAAAAGATCCATTTTTCCATCAGATTAAATAGATGCCCGGCTAATTTGTTCTACGGGTCACTTTTGGACAGGCAGGTGGCGGGGTGCTTTCTATGCCGGTCACCTCGGAGCAGCCCGGGATGGGCTGCGAGACTGAGGCAGAGGAAGTTCCCCGCCACCTGCTGATAGCATAGAACAAATTAGCCGTGAAATAGATGAAAGACAATTGCTTTACCGGCTCAAATTTGATATGTATACCTATTTCGATACGGAACGCCGGGGTGCTTGGCCAACCTGTCAGAAATCGGTTGCGACACCGGTCCCGACACGCAATCCGTGGAAACAAGGAGTTGAATATGGCGGACAAAAATTATCAGGAAGGGCTGGCATTCGACGATGTCCTTCTTTTGCCGGGGTTGTCTGAAGTGCTGCCCGATGAAGTGGATACGGCCACCAGGCTTACAAGGAATCTCGATTTGAATATACCCATTGTCAGCGCGGCAATGGATACCGTGACCGAAGCTCGCACGGCAATCAGTATGGCCAGGGCGGGGGGACTCGGTTTTATCCACAGGAACATGAGCATTGAAGAGCAGACCACTGAAGTGGACCGGGTGAAGAAATCCGAAAGCGGCATGATCGTGGATCCGGTCACCATTGATCCGGACACCCTGATTTCGGAAGTGCTGGAGATCATGTCAAAGTACCGGATCTCCGGGGTGCCGGTCACTGAGGGAGATACCCTTGCCGGGATTGTCACCAACCGGGATCTCAGGTTTGAAACCAACCTCAGCAAGCCGGTAAAAGAGGTCATGACGTCGGAAAACCTGATCACTGTTCAGGAAAAGTGTACCCTGGAAGAGTCGAAAAAACTGCTCCACGAGCACCGCATTGAAAAACTGCTGGTGGTGGACACAGGCGGCAAACTGAAGGGGCTTATCACCATAAAGGATATTGAAAAGATCAAGAAGTATCCCAATGCCTGCAAGGATTCCATGGGACGTCTCAGGACAGGCGCCGCCATCGGGGTGGGACCGGATTTCATGGAGAGGAGTGAAAGTCTCTTGAAAGCCGGTGCGGATGTCCTGGTGATCGATACTTCCCACGGCCATTCCCGGAACGTTCTCAAAGCGGTGAAGAAGATAAAGGGAGAGTTTGCCGACTGTGAACTCATAGCCGGGAACGTGGCCACGGCCGAAGGAGCCAGGGCGCTGGTCAACGCCGGAGTGGACGCCGTAAAAGTCGGTATCGGGCCGGGCTCCATCTGTACCACCCGGATCGTAGCGGGTGTCGGCGTGCCTCAGCTCACCGCCGTTATGAACTGCCGGGAAGTTTCCGACAGGACCGGGGTGCCGTTAATAGCGGACGGCGGGATCAAATTTTCCGGTGATATTGCAAAAGCCCTGGGGGCAGGCGCTCACTCGGTCATGCTCGGCAGCCTTCTGGCCGGTACCATGGAAAGCCCCGGTGAAATTGTCATATACCAGGGAAGGAGCTACAAGGCTTACCGGGGAATGGGATCTGTGGAAGCAATGAAGAAAGGCAGCAGTGACCGGTATTACCAGAAAGAGAGTGTGGACAGTGATGATCTTGTACCGGAAGGTATCGTGGGACGGATTCCCTACCGCGGCACCGTCACCGAAAACCTGGTTCAGATGGTAGGGGGTGTCAAAGCGGGAATGGGCTACGTCGGAGCCGGTAACATTCTCCAGCTGAGAAAAAAGGCAAAATTTGTCAAAATCAGCGCCGCGGGCTTGCGGGAAAGTCATGTCCACGATGTTGTCATCACCAAGGAAGCGCCGAATTACAGTGTTGACAGCCCCCAGTAACACGGATATCAGCTTGATGGAAAAGATATAGAGAAGTGATGTCTTCAGAATTTTATCACCTCCATGTCCATACAGAGTATTCCCTTTTAGACGGGGCGATCCGGCTTGACGCCCTTTTTGACCGGTGCCGCCATTTCGGCATGGACAGCGTGGCCATTACGGATCACGGCACCATGTTCGGCGTGGCCGAATTTTACAAGAAGGCGAAAGCCGCATCCATCAAACCGGTCATAGGCTGCGAGGTGTATGTGGCCCCCAGAACGGTGGACAAAAAGACACCTGAGGACCACAAGGGGCTGCGGCACCTGGTGCTTCTTGCAAAGGACCGCGAGGGGTATGCCAACCTGTGCCGTCTTGCCACCATTGCCCAGCTGGAAGGATTTTACTACAAGCCGCGGGTGGACAAGAGGCTGCTCCAGGAGTACAGCAGCGGATTGATCGCCCTCTCCGCCTGTCTTAAAGGGGAGATTCCCTGGCTGATTGCACGGGACAGGAAAGAGGAAGCGGTTGAGGCGGGCCGTTTCTTTGTTTCCACCTTTGGCGGGGACAATTTTTTTCTGGAAGTGCAGCAGAACGGCATGGATCTTCAGACCAAGGTGAACCAGGGGCTTTTCGAACTGAGCCGGGAGCTTTCCATCCCGCTGGTGGCCAGCAACGACTGCCACTATCTGAAAAGGGAGGACAAGCGGGCCCACGAGATCCTTTTGTGTGTCCAGACCGGGGATGTTCTCAACAACCAGGACCGGTTCAAATTCGATTCCGACGAACTCTACTTCAAATCACCCGCCGAGATGACCGAGGCGTTTGACAGTTTCCCCGGCGCCATTGAAAATACGGCAGAAATCGTATCGCGGTGCAATGTGGAATTTGACGAGCGGCGATATCATTTTCCGAACTTCGATGCCACGGCAGGGGAGACGGAAAATGAGATGTTCGAAAAAGCGGCACGGGAAGGGTTTGAAGAAAAGCTCGCGCTTGCCGGGTCCATCAATCCGGATATCGATGAGAAACTTTACCGGGACCGGATCGATTATGAGATTAAAACCATCATCGACATGGGGTTTCCGGGTTACTTCCTGATTGTGGCCGATTTCATACGGTACGCAAAAGATAAAGGCATACCGGTGGGGCCGGGAAGGGGATCGGCCGCCGGCAGCATGGTGGCTTACGCAATGGGCATCACCGCACTCGATCCCATAGAACACGGCCTGTTGTTTGAACGGTTTCTGAATCCGGACCGGATCAGCATGCCGGATATCGATGTAGACTTCTGTATCGAGGGACGGGACGAGGTATATAAGTATGTTGTGGACCGCTACGGCGGCGGTGAAAATGTCTGTCAGATCATCACGTTCGGGAAGATGAAGTCCAAGGCCGTGATAAGGGACGTGGGAAGGGTGCTGAACGTTTCCCTGCCGGAAGTCGACGAAATCGCCAAACTGGTGCCGGACAACTCGAAAAATCTGGAACAGGCCATAAACAATGTGCCGCAGATCATGGAGAAGGCCTCCGAGACAGCGGAAAAAAAGGAGATGATCGACGTCTCTATGCTTCTGGAAGGGCTCCCCCGCCATGCGTCGACCCACGCGGCCGGCGTGGTGATCGGTGACAGGCCCCTTGTGGAATATCTGCCGCTCTACAAGGGAAAGGAAGGAGAAGTGCTGACCCAGTTTGACATGAAATATGTCGAAGAACTGGGTCTTGTGAAATTTGACTTCCTGGGGCTCCGCAATCTTACCGTAATAAAGAATACGCTCAAGCTTCTGCGCAAGGGGAACAAAGCGGTTCCCGATATGGACAATATCCCGCTCGATGACGAAAAAACGTACGACCTGCTTTCAAAGGCCGATACAACCGGTGTTTTCCAGTTGGAAAGTTCCGGTATGAAGGACCTTATAAAAAGACTTCACCCCACCGGTTTCAATGACATCGTGGCCCTGCTGGCCCTTTACCGGCCGGGCCCCCTTGAAAGCGGTATGACGGACCACTATGTGGAGCGGAAACACGGCAGGGAAAAAATCGAGTACCTGTTTGACGCGCTTGAGGATGTGCTCAAAGAGACTTACGGGGTGATCGTCTACCAGGAACAGGTGATGAAGATCGCCGGTGTGCTGGCGGATTACTCCATGGCGGATGCCGACGGGCTCAGGAAGGCCATGGGGAAAAAGAAGGCCGCCATGATGGCGGAACACCGGGCGTTGTTCCTGAAGGGGGCCGGGAAAAAAGGTCATGACCCGGCCAGGGCTCAAGAACTGTTCAATCTCATGGAAAAATTCGGCGGATACGGGTTTAACAAGTCCCACAGTGCCGCCTATGCCATGATCAGTTATCAGACCGCTTTTTTGAAGGCCCATTATCCTGTCGAGTTTATCGCGGCGCTCATGACAAGCGAGATGAACAATACCGACAATGTGATCAAGTATATGGAAGAGTGTCGCAGCCACGGCATCGAGGTGCTCGGGCCGGATATCAACGAAAGTGACGCCATTTTCACCGTGGTGGGCAATGCCATACGATACGGCCTGGCTGCGGTAAAAAACGTCGGGGAAGCCGCTATCGAAGAAATTGTCCGGGAGCGGGACAGCGACGGCAAATTCAGTTCCGTGTACGATCTGTGTGAACGGGTCAGCCTGAGCCGGGTGAACAAAAAGGTGATCGAATTTCTGATAAAATGCGGGGCGTTTGATTCGACCGGTTATAAAAGAAGCCAGATGATGGCGGTTCTCGGGGATGCAGTGGACCACGGAACCGTTGTGCAGCGCGGAAAGAACGACAGCCAGCTGGATTTGTTCGCCGATACGGGCATCGGTGTTGAAGTGACGGCCGGCCATCCGGAATTACCGGATATCGAAGAGTGGGATGAGAATGATCTGCTGTTTTTCGAAAAGGAGTCTTTGGGATTTTATTTCAGCGGCAATCCCCTGGGCCGGTATGAAGATATCCTGCAGAAATACTGCAATGTGACCACGGTGAGCGTTCAGGAACTGTCAGACGGGAGAACCGTCCGAATCGGCGGCATTATAAAGCTTGTAAAGGCGCACAAGACCAAAAAAGGGGACATGATGGCCTTTACACAGCTCGAGGATACCAGCGGTAACATAGAGGTGGTTGTGTTTCCCGATGTGTATGTCCGGGCCCATGACCTGATCACCGATGAAAAACCGGTCGTGATCGAAGGGAAGACCCAGAAAAGGGAAAACGGGGTCAAGCTTATTGCCGGGAAAATTGTCCCCATAGAGGCGGCCGAAGAAGAGTGGGCGGCGAGCGTGATTGTGAACGTCAACGGGGATGCGGAAAAAGGAGATACGGTTGAACGGCTGAAAACCGTTCTGGGAAAATATCCGGGGAGCTGCCCCTTTTACCTCTGTGTCCGGCTGGCCGGCCGGGAAAATATCATCATCCGGGCATCGGAGGAGAACAGCGTTTCCTGCGATCCCGCCCTTTTCCGGGAAGTGACGAATCTCCTGGGGCCCGGTGCCATAGAAACGCGCTGTGCACCGGTGAAACAGCAGAACAACAACAAGAGACGGTTTAACAAAGGACAGACAAACGGTTATGCAAATAGCGGTGACCCATAAAGGCACTGATTTTGACGCCCTTGCCTCCCTGGCAGCGGCAACGGTTCTCTATCCCGGCACTCTGCCCGTACTGCCCACCTATGTAAACCAGAACATCAAGAGTTTTCTGGCGATTCACAAGGACCTGTTCAATTTTTATTCGCCAAAGGATATTGATACCAGCGAGGTGACCTCCCTGATCGTGGTGGATACCAACTCCTGGGAGCGCCTTGAAGGCGTGGCGGCACTGCGGGAGAAAAAAGATCTCGAAATTATCATATGGGATCACCACGGGAAGGGCAATATCAGGGCCGGTACCGTTTATCAGAAAGATACCGGGGCCACTGTCAGCCTGATGGTCAAAGAGATGGAAAAACAGAAGAAACTGATCACGCCGATTCAGGCGACGTTGTTTCTGATGGGCATATACGAGGATACAGGCCATCTCACTTTCCCCGCCACCCTTTCCGATGATGCCTATGCGGCGGCCTATCTGCTCGAGCGCAAGGCTGATCTCAATATTCTCAACACCTTTCTCCGCCAGGCATACGGGAAAAAACACAAGAACATCCTGTTTCATATGCTGAAAAAAGCGGAGAGGGTGAAGGTGAACGATTTCTCGGTCAGTATCGGGAAAATCGATATAGAAGGACGGGTACAGAATCTGGCCATGGTGGTTCAGATGTACCGGGAGATCGTTAATGTGGACGCGGCCTTCGGTATTTTCAGGGATACGGAAAGCAGCAAATGCATGGTGATCGCCAGAAGCGGTGTGGAGGAACTCAATATGGGCACCATTATGAGAAGCATGGGCGGCGGCGGCCATCCCGGCGCCGGATCGGCCCAGCTTAAAAACGTAAATCCCGATGTGATCGAAGAGATGCTCCTCGAGATGATAAAGGGAAACCGGCAATCTTCCGTGATGATTTCCGATATTATGTCCTATCCGGTTGTCACGGTGGATGAAAAAACAACAGTGGCAGAGGTGGCTGAAATGTTGCGGGAAATCGGATGTACCGGTCTGCCTGTCGTGGATGAAAAGGAAATCTTGACAGGTGTTGTCTCCAGGCGGGATTTCAAGCGGATCCGGAAGGACTCCCAGATGCAGGCCCCTGTCAAGTCCATCATGAGCCGGGATGTGGTGACCCTGTCGGCTGACAGCAGCGCCGTTGATGCGGCCAAACTCATGATAAAACACGATATCGGCAGAATTCCCGTTATAGCGGAAGGGAAAATCGCCGGCATCGTGACGCGGTCCGATACCATGCTCTACTTTTACGATCTCTTGCCCGACTGAATTTTAAGCTTTTTCCTGGCTTTTTCCGCCAGTTTTTCCCGGAAAATTTTTGAATTGTGCCGGATATCCACCGGCAGTGATTTGACAATAAAAATATGCGCGATCTCTTCTGTGAGCGGGGAGGCCCCTTTCATCTCATGAAGTGATTTCAAAAGCGCTTTTTTATCCCGGACCTCCGGATGCGGTTCCACAAAAACCACCGGGATTTCAAACCCTTTTGTCCCGACCCCTGCCAGCGCACTCCGGTACACATCCTTGTGGTTGTTGAAAACGGCCTCGCACGGAATGGTATACAGCGGTCCCTTTTCGGTGGTCACCCTGTGGCTTTTCCGGCCGCAGAACCAGAACCGGCCCTTTTTGTCCTTCCAGGCCAGATCACCCATGCGGTGCCAGATGGCGCCTGTGGCATCCGGTATTTTGGCCAAAAGGTCCGCCCCTTTGTCATCGAAATAATGTCGTGTCACAACCGGTGATTTTACGATGATCTCGCCGACCTCGTTTTCCGGGAGTTCATGGGTGTCCCGCAGCTGGGTAATGGGGTCGTCCGTAATTCTGATGATTTTGACCAGGGTGTCCCGGATAGGCCGGCCGATACAGGTGCCGAATCCCTTTTCACTTAACGATTTTGTCTCTGACAGAATTTCGGTGCCCGTGACGGAGATGACGGGGACGGCCTCGGTTGCCCCGTAAGGCGTGTGTATTTCGGCGGTTTGCGTCAGAATGCCGGAAAACAGCTCAATACTTGACGGCGGTACCGGCGCCCCGGCCGAAACAACCCGCCTGAGGGACTCGAGTTTTATGTTGTTCTTGCTGCAGTAACTGCCGAGCCGGTAGAGCAGGGCAGGGGAGGCGAACATGTTGGTGACCCCGTGGTCTTCAATGGCTTCGATCAAAAGTCTGGGGTTTGCCCGGGCCGGTTTCGTGGGGTTCATGTCGGGAATTACGGCCGTCATGGCAAGCGCCGGATCAAACAGGGCAAACAGCGGAAAGGTGGGCAGATCGATTTCGTCAGGTCCGATCCTGAAGTGATCGGATATCTGCCGGATCTGGGCATCGAAATTGCCGTGGGTATACACGACCCCCTTGGCCGGGCCGGTGCTGCCGGTTGTAAACACAATCGCGGCAGTTTCACTCTTCGGGGTTCTGGCCGGAGAGTAGGGTCTGTCGGTTTTTTCAAACAGCTTGTCCAGATTGTATCCGCCCCAGAACCACCTGCTGCCCACGGTTATCCATGTTCTGATCGATTTGAAAAATCGCGGCCTGAGTCTGCGCAGTACGTGGGCCTTTTCGATGCCGATAAACGCCCTGGGTTTTCCCCGGGAAAAGCACTCGAGCATGCGCTCCAGCCCCATGCCCGGATCCACTACCACCGGGACGGCGCCTGTTTTAAACATGGCAAAGATGATATAGAAAAATTCGATGGAAGGGGTCACCATTAAAATGGTTCTCGTTCCCCTGATCACACCGGCTTTTTCAAGTCCGAACGCCAGCCGGTCCGATTTTTTGTCGAGCTGACTGAAAGTGACCTGGCTGTACTGGACCCGTCCCCTGCCGTCCCTGCCGGACGGGAATACAACCGCCCTTTTGTAAGGGTGCTTGCGTGCGGTCTGTTTGAGACCGTGGGCAATATTGACGAGGTGGCTCATTGAAAAATGTTTTTGACGGTATTGATGGTGTTTTTGACGAATCCCTGGTCTTTTTCTTCTCTGGCACTGCCGGTATCGACTCTTTTGAGAAGACCCGCCACTTCATCGAGCGCTTCTTGGGCATCCGATACAAGCGCTTCCCGCTTTTCGGAAATTTCGGTTTCGCCCCGGGTTCTGTTGACACTGTAAAGCACGAAAAGATCTTTCACTTCCTTTTCGATTTTATCAAAAGCTCTTTGGAGGTCCTTTTTCGCTTTTTCCCATTCTTTTGCTTCCCTTTGGGCAATCCGGCTCTGTTCAGGGTATTTGTCTGCAATATTCTCTATTCTTTCGATCTCGCCGTTGATAAGGGTTATACGTCGGTTGTACTCGCGCAGCGCGTCGTAAAGGTTGTTCATGTGGACAAAGGAGAACCAAAGCATCTCTTCGGGAAGGGCCACATTGGCGAGTTCTTTCTGTTCGTATACCGCCTTTTCCGTGTCCGTGCCGGTGAAGTAGACCCTGTAGACAACATAGGCGGAGCCGGCAACCGCGGCCAGCACAAGAACCAAAGTGACAACGGCTTTGATGCTGAAGCGCCGTTTAGACGCAGCCGTGGACTTGCCGGGCGGTGATTTTTTCTTTTCACTGTTTTCGGCGGACTGGGTTTCCTGCCCGCCGGCCCCTTTGACGTCCTGTTTTTCCCTTTCGGCTCCGTCCCCTTTCTTTTTTCCTTTTTTCTCTTCTTTCCGGGCCTTTTTCGCCTCTTTCCGGGCCGCTTTCTTTTCCTGCCGTTCCCGTTTTTTCTCTTCTTTGCTCTTTTTGTCTTTAGATTTTAAAGCCATGAATACTTAAATACCCGACCGGCGTCCAAAAGTCAAAAGGAGATGGCATCCTTTTCCAGAAATTCTTTTATGAGAACCGCGGTCTGGCCGGGTTTGTCTTCAAAAAGGTAGTGGCCCGCATCTTCGAACAGATATGTCTGAGCCTCTGGGAACCGTCTGCGCCATTCGTTGAAGAAATGCATGTCAAACACGAAATCGTGTTTCCCCCACAAAATCTGCAGCGGAACCGTTTCAAGGGTGTAAAGGTTTTCATCGACATGCCGGGCGGTTTTAAACGACCGGTCTTTCGGTGTCAGGGGAATGTCCTGGACGAACTTCAGGGTGGCCACCCGGTTTTTCCACGAGTTGTACGGAGCGGTGAGTCCCTTTTTTGCTTCTCTTGAAAGGGGTTTTTTCGCGGCCGTATACAAGGCGCCTCTGGAAAAGAGGTTGAACATGGACACGGCGGGGACTGCCAGGGCGGTCAAGTATTTGAAAAACGCCAGCCGCAAAGGAAACTTTTTGCCTTTCGGCAGCAGGAACCCGGATGTATTCGTGACAGTGATCCTGTCGATCCGGGAAAGATTGGCAAGCGCCCAGGCCAGCCCGATCATCCCGCCCCAGTCATGAAGGATGAGGGATATTTTTCCGGTCAGGCCGAGATGACGGATAAATCGGTCAAGATCCGCCACCCGTCTGTCCAGGGTGTAGCCGTACGCCCGCGGGGAAGGCTTGTCCGAAAGCCCGCACCCGATATGGTCGGGAACGATGCATCTGAACCGGCCCATGAGCGGCGGGACAATGTTTCGGAAATAAAAAGACCAGGGGGGGTTGCCGTGAAGCATCAAAACCGGCCGGCCCCGGCCCTCGTCAATGTAGTGAAGGGAAAAGCCGTCAATTTCAACGAACCTGGATTCAAAAGGGAAGAGCGCCTTGATGGGTTCCGTGGAAACGGGTTTCCCGTTGATAACTCTTGTCACCATTGAACACCCAGGATCAGGCAGTTGAGGCCGCTGCCCACACCGAGAAACGCCACAAAATCCCCTTTCCGGAGAAACCCCCTCTCGTCGGCAATGGCGGCGGTAATGGGAAGAGATACCGTGCCGACATTGCCCAGGAAAGGATAGGTGGCAAAATCCTTTTTCATATCGATGGTTAGGGCTTTGTAAAAAGCGTTGTGATGTGCCGCTCCCACCTGATGGGCGATAAATCGGTCCACCTGGTCCGAAGAGATGCCGAATTCCGCCAGGAACTGTCGGAAGGAGGCCACGGCCAGTTCCATCCCCTTTTCCAGCACGCCGTCCGCCTTTGTTCTCATGATCACCTTTGAATCCGTGGGCATGCCTTTTTCGGCAAACCCCCAGTGGCAGAGCCCGTGGTGCTGAATGGCATTTTTGACAATGCCGCCCTTTACGGCATGCCGTTTTCCGTCTGTCTGGGGGAAAGAACCGTCCGTCAAAAGAACCGCCACTGCTCCGGATCCGCCCGTCATGGTGGCGACCGTCTCTTTGTAAAAGGCAATGCTCTTTTTTTCGTTAATTTCGTCGATGGTGGCATCCACGATCTGGCGCGCCGTTTCACAGGAGACCACCAGCCCCGCCCGGATATGTCCCAGCTCGATTGCGTTTGCCACCTGTACAATGCCGGTGATCACCCCCAGGCAGGCGTTGGCCACATCGTAAACATGAGCGTTCCGGCTGATGTCGAGGGCGTCGGCTATGGCGCACGAGGTCGCCGGTTCAAAGCCGTCCTGGCAGACGCCGCAGAAAACCAGGGACTCGATCTGGTCCGGCGGGATCCCGGCTTCATCAATGGCTTTCCGTCCGGCTGCGGCCGCCCCTTCTGCAAGGGTGTGGTCTTCGTCCCAGTAACGGCGTTCCCGGATACCGGTCAATGTCTCGAGCTGTCCCGGTTCGAATCCCACCGCATTGAAAAACGGCATCAGTTTTTCCTCTATGTCATCGGTCGTCACCACGTGGGGCGCCAGTTCATATCCAAAGGCGTCAATAAACACGTTGTTGTATCTCATTTACCTTCTCCATATTGCTTCAATATCGTTTCTCGAAAGTCCGGCCATTTTCATGCCCATATCCCTGTACAGCACAATCTGCAGATCATCGGCAAACATGCGGGCATCCGCCTTTACATACGGTTCGGGCGCGTATCCCATTTCTTTCACTTCCACGTAATAACCGGCCTTTCGGGTGTCGCAGGTGACAGGCCCCCTGCATTTCAGATCGCTTTCAAACCCTTCAACAATATCCCAGTGGATATCGTCCCGTTCCGATATCCACCCCATCCGCAGTGTGAATATTCGCAAGGCGTGGGCGCAGCATTCGTACATCAGCGTGCCCGGCATTACCCTGTCATCGGTAAAATGGCAAGTCAAAAACCAGTGATCCGGACGGATATCCGCCTGGGCCGTGATCGCCCCGAGGCGGAAACGGCCGCCTTCCGGCTCGAAAAGGGTGACCCGGTCGATCAGGTGCATGCGGCCGCCGGGAAGCCGCAGTCCCCTGCCAAGCGTACACCCGTCAAATTTTTTTCCGAAGGCCTGTGACAGGTTCCCGCTTCTCAGGGCGTTTACCTGCTGATCGTCAAACGCGGCGTTTCGGGCCCTGGCGGGCGGAAGCCATGGTCTGCCGCCGAACGATTTTCTTTTTTCATTCTGTTTCAGTACGATGCCCTGGGAATTTTGTATCTCCTCCGGGGTAAAAAAACCGGCACACCCGTCCCGCATGGAGATAAAGGGGGCGCCGTCAATGTAGCCGCGGTAGTGGAAAAAGAAGAGGTACACGTCCTGCTGTTTTAAAAACCGGTCGATCTCGATGTGGAACTCGATCGTCTCGCCGGGAACGGGGAGCGGCCGGTGAAAAGTGACTTTGGCATCGAGCAGCCGGTACCGCCTTTTTCCCTGTACCGCGTGGTCGATTCCCAGATAGGAACACAGGAAAAGATCGGCCTGACCGGCCTCGATGGATATGGACACCGGTGCCCGGCCGCCGTCAAGATACCAGGCATCCGCTTTGACATCATGCTGGGTGATGATTTTTCCGCTGGAAAGGGAACACATCTCGCCTTCGATGGCCATTATCCGGTCAACGAGCATGAGCGGTTCATCCGGCAGTCTCACCCGCACCGGATAGGAGTCAACGATGTGAAATCTCTCTCCCAGAACGGTGGCCGCTTTGCCGGTGGCGAACGCCATGCACATGTCGCGGTCAAACAGCGGTTCCTGCCGGGAATTTTTTTTCCCGGCAGGGGCTGAAGCCACTGCTGTGTCATCTGTCGCAGCTGAGCCTTCTGCCGCAGCTGCAGGTCTGTTGTGCTCGGAAAGGATGGCATGTTCCGCTGCCATATTGTCTGTCAGGCGGCCGGCGATACGCGTCAAGGCCTGGAACTGGACTTCACAGGCAGCCATGTTGTCCCGGGTGAGGGCAAGAAATTTTTCGTGCAGGCCGGCGCAGGAGAGTGTTTCTGAAAGATTTTCAATGGCGATGGCGTCCGGCGTCCCGGCTGCGGCGGCTGAAGCAAAATTTTCGGCATTGATGCTTGTGGGGTCAGCTGCGCCGGTTACTGGGCCAGCATTCACACCGGGGGTTGCTGTGGTTTTTTCCCGCCGGGATGGCGTCACTTTGAAATAGGGGCCCAGGTCCACATCCACCCCGTTTGCGGCCAGTTTTGCAAGGCCCTTCAAAAAAGCGGTTCCTTCGGATGCCTCTCCGGAAGAAAGAGAGACACTCAGGTGTTCCTCTGATGCCAGTGTTTTCCCGACCAGCCGGCTGCAGGAAGCGCCGGGACCGATTTCAAGGAAAATCCGGACATTGTCCCGCCAGGCGTTTTGAATGAGGGCGGAATAATCAAATCCGTGCAGCGCCTGTTGGAGTATAAGTTCCGCCGTTCTCTCTTCCTCGGGTACATAGCGCTCCCCCAGAAAGCAGGAATAGAAATCGATATTTGGATCGGGGCGGCATTCGAACCGGTGAAGATCCCGGTATGCCGGGGCCGCTTCCTGTGCCACGGGACAATGCACGCTGACCACGCCTTCGAGGAACATGGCACCGCACCCCGTGTCCTTTATAAATCGGCGAACCGCGGTCTCCTCCCCGCCGATTACCGTCTCTTCAGGCGAGTTCACGATGAGCAGATACACCCGTTCGTATGAATTGATGCGTTTCCGGATTGCTTCTTCAGAGCGGTTTACCGCGGCGGCAACCCATCTGACAGGTTCTTTCGGTCCCATTTGCCAGACCTTTCTTGCAAGGGAAAGGTCGCCGGAAAGTTTGTGGGTGAAAAGATCGGTATTTTCCATGCGGCGGCGCATGGCCCCGGCATCCGGCCAGACGCCGAGAGACAGAAGCATGGCCGATTCGCCCAGGCTGTGACCCATGGCGGCATGCGGAGCAATGTTAAACCGTGAGGCAACGGCGGTCATGAGGATGCCGTAGGCGATCTGACCGAATATCATGTGGTGGGGGTTTTCCCGGATATTTTGCCGGGCGTTTTCCTGCCAGTCTTTGTCCCACGAGAGACGCCAGGGATAGTAAAGATGGGGCAGAAACATCTGTTTCAGGGAATGCCCTTTTTCTGCCATCTCCTGCAGTATGTCCGGAAACATGAGACCGAGCTCCCGGCCCATCTGCAGGAAGTGGTTGCCGGAGCCGGGGTACAGAAAGGCAAGCTTTCCCTGTCCGGCCATGGGCGTAAGGGTGTATGCCACCCCCTGGTCTTCCTTGATGTCAGTCGACTCTCCCTGTCTGACGGCGCGTTCGGCCCTGTCGAGCCAGGAAAGCAGGTCGGCCGTACTGTCGGCCACAATGGAAAGGGTGTGCGGCATACGGGGTTGGTCCGATGTATCGTCGTACCATTTTTTGGCGGCGACATAAACGCTGCCGGTTCCGGCGAACTGTCGTAACCGGTGGATTTCGCATATAAGCGCCGGCTCACTTTTCCCCCGGAGGATAAAAATGCCGCGCTTCTGAAAAGGCAGTGTGAACCGGTCCGTTTCCCGGCAGGTTGTGTCCGGACAGGCCTCGATCACGGCATGGGCGGCGCTGCCGTCAGCTGTCATCGACCCGATCAGTGCCGTCCGTTTGGAAGCTGGCGTTTCTTTGATCCAGTATCCCGGATACACAGGGATATGGAAACGCCCGGAAATAAAATTGTGAAAGGCCGGGATGCGAAATCCGGCAAGGGGCGGCAGTATGCCGGTATAACAGGCAAGAGCGGCCTGTATAAAAGAGACAAGGGCCGACACCCCTTTGGTGTCCCCGACAGTGCCGGACGCCGAGCTCACCGCTGTCCGGAAAGGAATGTCAGCATTTATGGAAGCGGTGTTTTCACCAGGCGCCTTATCGGGGTTGTCCCCGGCGGCGGCATCAAGAGCGGCCGCTTCCACTGTATCCGCTTGCGGGTTCCCGGAACCATGGGCTGCGTACAGACCGATCCGGTGGAAATCGACGGATGCGTCATGGAGGGTCTTTTCAAGAGACGCCTTGCAGACATCTGTCATTTCGTCGGTATTCCCGGCATCTTCCCATGCCATGGGACCGGCGGACGCACTGCCCGTGCCCCTGATCACACAGTAAATTCTGTCATTGTCGGCTACGGCCCGGTCCAGGGGTTTCAACACCACTGCGGCGGCCCCTTCAGAAGGAACGGCACCGTCCGCCGCCCGGTCAAAAGGACGGGCGGTCCATGTCGGTGAAAAAGGGCGCACCGTTTCGTCAAGGGAAAGCTGCCGCGGATCGCATGCCATGTCCACGCAACCGCACAGAAAATGGCCCGCCTCCCCGGAAGAAACGGCGTTTACGCCTGCCTGAAACGCTTTTATGCCGGAGGCGGCGCCTGCCGACACGGTAAAGCAGGGGCCGCCCAGCTTGAACTCCCTGGCCACCCGGCTGGCCACAATACCGCCGAGTGCCCCGAGGGTCCGGCTCGCGGTAAGGGGCGGGGCAACGGCATCAGGGTCATCTTTCCCCAGGCCTGCGGTTTTCCAGCGCCGGTAATAGTCTGTCGCCTTGAAGTCGAAGGCGATGCCAACGGCCGCACCAAAGTCTGTTCTCGGTTTTTCGTCCTTTGCCGGCCGGTGGGCAAAGCCGGCATCTTTCAGCGCCTCTTTTGACGCTTTCAGCATGAGAAGCTGGTTCGGCAGTATGTCATCCATCTGGTTGGGCGGAATGTGAAATTCACCAGGCGTTAAATCCGCCCACTTCGAAAAAGAGTTTATACCGCCGGAGATCGGTTCACCGGAAAAGACCCGGCTGAAAAAATCCGTCAACCCGTTGCAGGTGCCGGTCAGAATGCCCATGCCGACAACCGCGACCTGCCGGCCGACAGGTTTAAACCCGGGTGCCTCCTGTGTCACGGCGGCCGGCCGCCGGGGCGGAGTGAAAAGTTTCGTGCTGTCGGTGTTGTGTTCCCTGACAAGCATATGGGCATTGATGCCGCCGAATCCGAAGCCGCTCACAGCCGCTTTTCTGACATCGCTGCCTGTCGGGGTCTCCCAGTCGGAGACATCTGTCTGCACCGTGAATCCGGTCTGTTCCAGGGGGCTGTTTTCAGCGGGCGCGGAAAAATTGAGTGACGGGGGCAGGAATTTGCCGTTCATGGCCACGAGGGTTTTGATCATACCGGCCGCTCCTGCCGCGGTGAGCAGGTGCCCGGTCATGGATTTGACCGAACCGATGGCGCACTTGTACGGGGTGTCTGCCATATCATGCCACACCGCTGCCATGGAGTTGAGCTCGATTGTATCACCGACAGGCGTGCCGGACCCGTGGCATTCCACATGCTGAACATCGGCGGGCGACCAGCGGGAAAGCCGGTATGCCTGTTTCATCGCCCGCACCTGGCCTTCAGAGGCCGGGGAAACGAGGCTGCCTTCAATATCGTTGGACATGCCGCAGCCGGATATCACGCCGTATATGGGGTTTTTTGCGGCAAGTGCATCCTGGAGCCGCTTGAGCACCATGATCCCGGTGCCTTCTCCGACCACGAGACCGTCCGCTTTCCTGTCGAACGGCGCGCACCTGCCGGATGGCGAGAGCGCCTTGAGCTGGGTAAAACCGATCTGCGTGTACAGAAGATCGGTTCTTGAAACACCCCCTGTGATCATCATGTCGGCCCGGTTACAAGAAAGTTCATCGCATGCAAGCTTCACGGCGTAAAGGGAGGAAGCGCAGGCAGCATCCAGTGTAAAAGTTCCGCCTTTAAACCCGAAAGCCCTTGCGATAATGGCGGCCGGCAGCGAGACAACCTCTGCCGCGGCCGCCTCGGCAGAGGTGATCGCCGCTTTTTCCCGGTGCATGATTTGCCATGCGGTTTCAGACGCGCTTTCGGTGGGAAGGGATATGGCGGCAAGGATCACCCCTGTCCGTTCTCTTAAATCCTTATTCACGGAAAGATTTACAAGCGCCTTTCTGCCGGCCTTAAGCACCAGCTTGTGCGTCGTGTCGAGCTGTTCCAAAAGCCCGGCCGGCAGCATAAAGCCGTCCGGATCGAAAGAGAAGTCCGTGATCACGCCCGCCCTGCCGGATACCGCTGTATCCGGCATCGATCCGGGTGACAGGACCTTCTCTTTGGGCAGCACCCACCGGTCCGCGGGCACCTCGATAATGGCCGGTTTTTTTTCCAGAAGGTTTTTTTCAAAAACCCCTATGTCGGAAGCACCCGGAAAAATACAGTCTGTCCCGACAATGGCAATTTCATGGGGTCGGTTTTTCATAGCCGCATATATAAGACCTTACGCGGGAAAAGAACACCCGTCCTGTGTAAAAATTGTGTAAAAAAGTTCAGACTAAAATTCGGTTGACTTAAAGCGGGGTGCTGGGGTATGAAATAGAGAGTAAAAAGGGCGGACAATGGAAAACTGCTGACTCACCAGGTAAAACTGAACAGGGGTGGTCACATGACGATGAAAAAATGTATCAACTGCGGCAGTGAGGTCAACGAGCAGCAAAAAGTGTGTCCCGAGTGCGGTGCATCACTGGAACAGTCCAAATCACTGGGGTTTATTCCGTTTCTGTTGATTATCCTGATAGCGGTCACGATCATGAGTTATTTCGGATCCAACCGGCAAGATTCGGCTGAAAAAGAGAGCGGTGCCAACACGCCGCAGGTTGAAAAAACCGGCACGGAAGGGGGAACGTCAACTCAGGGCAGTGGAGCGGCGACTGCTTATGCGTTTGTCCAAAAGACCGTCCGGGAGCGCCTTGAAGATTCAGGGCGCGTCACGTTCCCTTTAAAGGGTGAAGTGAACATACTGAAGATCGGTGCCGCAAATTATATTGTAAAATCGTATGTAAATGTGGCAAACGAATCCGGTGAGACAACATGGCAGGAGTTTGCCGCCGAGATTGAAAAGGGTGCCGGAAACAGCGGGTGGCGCCTGATATCTCTGGCGTTTTCTGACACATAAGGTCGGCCGGATATCCAGATGGAAATCTACAATGCCGTCAGCCTGGCCGGGCTTTTTGTACTGCTTCTGGCGGCGTGGCTTCTCTCGAACAACCGGCGGGCGGTCAATTTCAGACTGGTGGCCTGGTGTGTGGCCGCACAGCTTGTACTCGGTGTGCTGATATTCGTTTTGATTGCGGCCGTGCCGGACGCGTTCAATCCGTTCCTGATCCTCAACGATTTCGTGACTGTTTTAATAGCGGCTTCAAAAAAAGGCACCACGTTTGTTTTCGGCGAGCTGGCGAATGAAGAAAAACACGGATTTATTTTTATCGTTCAGGCGGTGCCCACTATCATTTTTTTCTCGGGGATCGTGGCGATTCTCCAGCACTACCGGATCCTGCCCTGGTTGATCGGGATGCTTGCAAGGCTTTTCAGCTCCCGGCTGCGGCTTTCCGGTGCGGAATCCCTGGTCGGGGCTTCCAATATTTTTGTCGGTATCGAATCGTCCCTGATGGTCCGGGATTATATCGGCCGGATGACGCTGTCCGAATTGACAACCATACTTGCCTGCGGTATGGCAACGGTGGCGTCCAATGTGCTTGCCCTGTATGTTTTCGCCCTTCAGGGAAGCTTTTCTTCCATAGCGGCCCATCTTGTTTCGGCCTCCGTGCTCTCCGCGCCGGCCGCCCTGGCCATGTCCAAAATGCTGTTTCCGGAAAATGAGACCCCCGTGACCGTTGGAAAAGATGTGCAGCCGGATTATGAAAAGAGTGCGTTTTTGTTCGAGGCGATCATTAAGGGTACCCAGAGCGGCGTCAAGTTGACGGTGGGGATTGTTTCCCTGCTGATCGCCATCCTGGGACTGGTGGAACTGGCCGATATCCTGCTTCAGAACGGGGCCGGCCTGTTTTCCCCGACATTCGGACTGGATCTGAAAACAGTACTCGGCTATCTGTGTTATCCCCTTGCCCTGGTTATCGGGATTCCGCCGGCGGATGCCTTCGAGGTGGGACAGTTGATCGGCATGCGGGTGGTGGAAACCGAGGTTCCCGCGTATTTTGCCCTCGGCCGGATGGTGGAGGCGGGTACCCTGGCATTCGCCCGCTCAAAGGTGATTGCCGCATATGCGTTGTGCGGATTCGCCCATATTGCATCGGTCGCCATTTTTGTGGGGGGGTATGCCGCACTGGCGCCGGACAGAACCGCGGATCTGGCCCGGGTCGGTATAAGGGCCCTGATCGCGGCCACGCTGGCCTGCCTGATGACCGCCTGTATTGCAGGGACCTTTTTCATGAAACATTCAATCATATTCTCCTGACTGCCGGAACATTCAAACAGTCGGCATTCCTTCCCCCCGGTGCATGCCTTTCAATTATCTTCCGGAACAGCTCCCGTGATGCAGGGATGGTCTGTCATGCGGCTAATACGGGTATATCCATTCGATTTTTTTGAGGAAGGATTCAAGATACCGGGATTTTACCTGTTTCATTGCGAGCGCCTGTTTGAGGGGGGGCAGGTTTAAAATGACTTTCAGTACAGCCGCCATTGCCCTGTGGCTTTTCAGAACCTGATTGTCGAAAATCAGGTTCTGAAGTTTTCCCCGCTCCAGTGCCATGATCACGGCCCTGTGCACCCCGTTCAACGGCGGTATGATCTTTTTTCCCCGCGATCTGAGGACGATATTACCGACAGGGCAGGCCCTGACACAGAGCCCGCATCCGAGACAGATATCGCTGTTCAGACGGGCTTTTTTTGTTTTGGGATCTGTTGGATCATTGGCGGAGACCAACGTCATGGCTTCAACAGGACATCTTTCCACACATTTGCCGCATCCTTGGCACGCCGACTGGTTTACTTCGGGAATAAAGCCGGTGGTGTGAATGGGAGCGAGTACGGAAAACCGCTTATGAGCAAGCATGGCTTCACAGCAGCAGCCGCAGCAGTTGCAGATGAAATTGAGCCGGTGTCTTACATTGTCGCCGAACTGGACGAGGTTGCTCTCCCAGGCCTTATGCAGCAGTTCCATTCCTTCGGATTTGTCCGTTTCCCTTGCATGGCCGTGTTTTATAAGGGATTCGGCCGCATTGTTGAATGTCATGCAGGTGTCCATGGGGGCGTTACAGGCTTTTCCCATATGATACATTTTATGGCGGCAGTAGCACAGGCTGATCCCCATACAGGAGGCCGACTGTATCACCCCGGTGGCCCGCTCCCACTCCAGCACCACCAGGGAGTTGTCCTCGTTCAGTGCGGGTTCATGCACAAAGGTCCTTCCCAGCTGTGTTTCCCCGCCAGCGAAGAGGTCTTTGACAAAATCCCCTTCCACGTTGAGGTACTCATAAAAGAGGTGGCTCAGCAATTTCTGATCCACATCTTCCCGGATACGCATCATTGAAAATTCGAAAAAACCGGCCATAGGGGGCGGCAGTACATATATGGTCTCGCCGTTGTGGTCGACGTCAAGAAGAATCGCCCTCGATGCAAGCGTCTCAAGGATTTTACGGGTTTCGGCAATATTCTTTTTCCAGACACGGCTCGCCTTTTCCGCGGTAAACGGTTTAATGGGCAGAAGGGAAACGAGTTCAGCCTCTTTTTCACTGAAAAGCATCTCCAGAATTTTAAACAGGAGCCGGGATTCAGGGGCGCCCTGCGGAAACTGATTCAGCCGGGCCGTGAGATGCCGATATGCCTTTTTCGTATTGTGGTGCGCCATAACAGACCGTATCCTCTTGCCCGAAAATGTATCCTCGGGGGAAAAGAATGTCAAGGCTGTTGTAATCTTTTGACCAAAACTGCATGCGGAACAGCTGCGGGCGTTTTTTCCTGACAGGGAAAGGCCGGTTATTGGTCGTTTGAAACCGGGGCCGTGCCTTCGGTTTCAACCGTCAACGATTGAAACACTTGACAGAGATAAAAGCGGCGGGTCTGGCGTCTCGAGATGGTCGTAGCTGCTTTTTGAAAAAATGATACTCCTGGATCTATAAGGACAGAATGATGCCCATCACAACGGAAAAACAGAGAACGGCAATGGTGATTCCCATGAAAGCGATCCCCGCAACTTTATGAATAAGATGTTCGCGGACCCTGTCATTGTATCCCAAAAGCCAGCCGGTGAAAATACCTGCCAGAAGACCGCCGCCGTGCCCCCAGTTGTTGATGCCCGGGACCAGCAGACCGAAAAGGGCAAGGCCGAGAATCCATCCCATGGTATGTTTATATATGGCCTGGCCCCACATACCGCCCCGGGATTTCCCGAAATAGAGGGCCGCACCTATGAGCCCGCATACGGCCCCGGATGCACCGATTGTAAATCGGATCCCCGCCAGGTAGGAGATGTAGAAACCGGCCGTGCCGGTGATCGTATATATAATAAACATCCGGTACGGACCGTATTCCCTGGTTACTAACGGGGCGAGCTGGCTGAAAGCGATCATGTTGAACACAATGTGGAGCAGGCCCCCGTGCAGCCAGTTGGCCGTCAGAAGCGACCACCACACCTGGTACCGGTCTATGGGGATGGTCCCGGATGCGCCCAGGAAAAAGAGGCTTTCATTGGAAGGCTGCAGTGCCGTAAACGGATTTAAGTTCATGGTGCCTTTGTCCCATCCGATCACAAGGCTTATGAGAAAAAAGGCGATATTGGTGTAGATGATCGCTCTTATCAGGCGATGAGACGTCAGAACAGGGCCTTTGGGCGACATGAATTTTTCCGGTCGTTTCATGATGGGTGGTTTATAAAGTGTTTATGGAACAAAGTCAACAGGAAACGGCTGCCCTGATGGGCCACCAAAAGGAAAAACCCGGCCTGTCAGGAGATGATGTTGAGATTCAAATCGTTTGCAATGCGCACCGCCTCCCTGAATTCCGCCGCACTCACAGATCTGGAGAGTGATTTGAATTTGTGCGCTTCTCCCACGGGCCGGTACTGGGACATGACATTTACATAGGTGTCTGCCGAGATTTCTTCTTTTAGAAACGTCATTACATTTTCGGTACCGGAAAGGTTCTCCGGCATGACAAGATGCCTTACAAGCAGGCCCGACCGGGCGATCCCGTTTTGGTCGATTTCAAGGTCCCCTGTCTGCCGGTGCATCTCCTTTAAAGCGGCCCGGGCGGTTTCAGGGTAATCCGGTGCCTCGCAGGTCATCTCGGCAACCGCGGCATCCCAGAATTTGAAATCCGGCATATAGATATCGATAATCCCGTCCAGCAGTTTTAAGGTGTCCACACTGTCATATCCGCTGGAATTGTAGACGAGCGGGATATCAAGGCCGTTGCGGCTGTCGGCGGCAATATCCAGCGCCGCCAGGATCTGGGGCACCACGTGGGTGGGGGTGACGAAATTGATGTTGTGGCACCCGATGTTTTTGAGGTGCAGCATCACAGCCGCCAGCTGTGACGGATCGGCCGCCTCTCCTTCACCTTTATGGCTGATATCGTAGTTCTGGCAGAAGCAGCACATCAGGTTGCAGAAAGAGAAAAAAATGGTACCGGATCCGTTTGTTCCCACAAGCGGCGGCTCTTCCCCGAAATGGGGGCAGAAACTGGCCACAATGGCCTTGTCGCCTGCGGCACAGTAGCCTTTTTCCTGTTCAAGCCTGTTTACGCCGCACCGCCGGGGACACAGCCGGCAGGCCAAAAGTATCTGCCCGGCCTTGTCGGCTCTCCGGGTCAGAATTCCCTCTTTCTGATACGTCACGTAATTTAACGGTTTTGCCGTCATCAGCACGTCAGATGAAAACCTGCAGCAAACGGGGTGCCCTCGGAATGGAGCCTGTTCACGATTTCTGCGGCTTTCTGTGATTTTTCCTCAATCAGGTTGATGTTTTTCTCTTCCAGAAACTGTTTCAGCGCGGGAGAGGCTTTCATCATACCGGGTTCTCCTCTGCCGAGAACAAAAAACCGGGTGTGCTCGTTTACAATATTTTTCACATCGGCCACCTCGGCCACGTGACCCTGTTTCCGCCACCATTCGGGAATGACGTCACCGGCGGCGGAGATGCGTATATCGGTTTTGTACGTTCTGCCGTTTACCTTGATTTTTCCGAACGTGTACGATTCTATCATGGTATGGTCACATCCTTTCTCTTTTATCCATACTGTAAAAAAACTTTTGGCAATTGTCAAAAAGATTGACCCGGCAAATGTTTTTTCCACTTGATCCTTGTGACCAGATCGGTCATCATGGACCCGGCAGATGGATACGGAGGGATTATATGACCACAATTCTCGTGATTTACCATTCCCAGAGCGGGAATACCGAAAAAATGGCCGCGTCCGTGGCAGAGGGCGCGACAAGTGTGGAGAACGCCGAGGGTGTTCTCAAAAAAGCCGGCGATGCAACCATTGAAGACCTGAGGGCCTGTGACGGTATCGCCATCGGGTCCCCCGAGTATTTCGGATACATGGCGGGCATGATAAAGGATTTTTTTGACCGGACGTACACGACGGTGTCGGCGGATTCAAATGCGTTCAGAAAGCCGTATGTGGTGTTTGTCAGTGCCGGGAACGACGGTCGGAACACCCTGGTCCAGATTGAACGCATTGTGAAAGGTTTTCCTTTTAAAAAGGTGTATGAGCCTGTTATTTCAAGAGGAGAGATCAAAGCGGATATTTTGTCCAGTTGTTTTGAAATGGGGCAGACAATTGCGGCCGGCTGTGATATCGGTATTTATTAGTTGTTTTCAAACCGGGGGCTATGCCCCCGGTTACAACCGTCAACGATTGAAACACTCGCGTGTTTCGTCATTCCGGCCTATGGCCGGAACGCCAAGCCACCCGCTTCGCGGGTGGTCGGTGACTGACCGGCGGTTGGGTTTTGTCTGTTTTACCGGGACTGTTTTTCCGGCACAAAAGACGGTCTGAACAGCCGGGCAAGGAAGAGACGCAAATGGGCAGCACAAAGTACAATGTCATTTTCAGAGGAGAGATTGCAGAAGGCGCTGATCCCGGTGCGGTTAAACAGGGGATCGCCCGGCTTTTCCGAACGGATGCCGGCAAAGTTGACAGACTCTTTTCCGGAAAACCCTTTATCGTCAAAAAAGCGGCTGCCTTGGATACCTGCCGGAAGGTGGCCGACCGGTTCGAGCAGGCCGGGGCCGTCTGTGAAATAAAGCGGGCCGATACCGGGACAGCACAGAGCAATCAGGCGGAAAGCGCGGCCGGACAGAGAGCCGGGGAAACGGATCCGTCACCGGTGCGCACGGTGGCATACACCCGGGTTTCCCCACCGGGCCCGGCAGCGGACGGTACCGCGGGGGGCAGGGGAGAAAGGGCGTTTGCCGAACCGCAGAGAATGCCGGCTGCCAGCGGTGTGAAGTGGATACGGGATGCAATCCACCTTTTCAGGAGAAATCCGGTCGCCTGGATCGGGGCCACCGTTCTTTTGTTTGTGATAAATTTTGTTGTGCAGTTGATCCCTTTTGTCGGGGCGCTGGCGATGAACATACTGAATCCGGTTTTCGGAGCCGGGTTTGTCATCGGTTCGAGCGAGCAGGACCATGGCAGGGCTTTTTCCATAGAACATCTTTTTGCCGGTTTTTACCACAATTTCGGTGAACTGGTGATTTTCTCCATCGTGTTCGTTTTTGCCCTCTTTATCGTCATGGGTGTTTTCGCGGTAGCCGGGGTCCTGCTTATTGCCGGTGCGGCAGGCGGTATTTCCGCATTCATGAATCCGCAGCTGCTGACGGGTATGCCGTCGATGATACTGGTGCTTTTCGCCCTTGTTCTCGTTCTGCTGATGGTGCCGCTGGCAATGATTTACTGGTTCAGTCCGGCATTGATCGTTCTGGACGATATACCGGTTTTCAAGGCGATGAAGGCAAGTTTCAAGGCCTGTCTTTTCAATGTTGTTCCGTTTCTGGTATACGGCCTTCTGTTTCTGATAATTGCCGGGGTTTTCCTGGGGGCGCTGGGAGCCGCTGTTTTGCTGACCGCCGCTTCTCCTCTTGTGACAGGCATCACGGGATTTTTCCTCGCGTGTGTGTTTCTGCTTTTAATTCCCCCGATCGCCATCGCTTCGGTGTACACGTCATACAGGGATATTTTTGCAGTAACCGATTAGTTACAGCATGTTTAAAAGGAGGCATCACATGGGTCTTGTTGACGGGCTGACATACAACATTAAAGGGTTTCTCTTGGGTATTAAAACCCCGAAACTGCTTTTCTGGGGCATTTTCCGTTTTGTGGCGGTGCTGATTCTGGCAATCCTGCTTTCCGGCACCATTCTTTATTTTCATGAGCAGACACTGAGTCTGATATGGAAAAGTCCCGAATCAGGGGTGCTGGCAATTTTATGGCATATTGTATCGTGGCTGCTGTCCGCGGTTCTGGCTTCCGTCTCCGCCATCCTCGCCTACTTTATCGCTCAGCTCCTGTTCTGTGTTTTCATCATGGACTACATGTCCCGAATTACCGAAAGAATTGTCACCGGTCGAGAGATTTATCCGGAAAACACGGCCTGGACATCGTTTTTTTTATATCTTGTCCGCCAGGAAATTCCGAGGGCGCTGATTCCGACCCTGCTGAGCCTGCTGATCATGGCGGCCGGTTTTTTGACACCGTTCGGTCCGGTAATCGGCCTTTTATCGGCGCTGGTGGCAGCGGTTTTTCTGGCCTGGGACAATACCGATCTGGTACCGGCCCGACGGATGGACCCCTTTAAAGACCGGTTCGGGTACCTGAAAAAGAACATTTTTTTTCATATCGGCTTTGGTCTGCTTTTTATCGTGCCGTGGGTGAATATCCTTTTCCTCTCTTTTGCACCGGTCGGGGCGACCCTTTACTATATCGACAGGAACGGATAATGGATATTTTGTGCAAGATTGAATCGGAAAAGGACGCAAAGGAAAAAGAAAAACAGTATACGGAAGATGAAAAGCATATCCTTTGCAGTTTCTGCTACACCCATATCACAGACCATCACCAGAGGATACAGGTGAATGACGCCCATCGTCACGTGTTTGCGAATCCGCATGGCATCGTTTTCGAGATAGGGTGCTTCAAAACGGCAAAAGGGTGTTTTCCTTTTGAAGAATCGTCTACCGAATTTACCTGGTTTCCGGGATACAGCTGGCGAATTTCGATCTGCAGAAACTGCATGAATCATCTGGGATGGTATTTTGTTTCCAGAACCGATTCGTTTTTCGGTCTGATCATTGAAAGACTTGTCATGCAGTAAAAAAGGAGTTGATTTTTTTGGGGGATTTATATAACCTGAATCTGAACAGATACCGTTACCGTATATTCATACGAATAGCCAGAGTCAACGACCACTTTATTGGTTGTTTCAAAACCGGGGGCTATGCCCCCGGTTACAACCGTCAACGATTGAAACACTGACGTGTTTTTGTTTTTCCGGCCTACGGCCGGAATTCCAAGCCACCCGCTTTGCGGGTGATCGTTGACTTTTAAACACAAAACGTCAAAAGGAGGGAATTATGAGCGACAGTGTCTACAAAGTCATTGACCTTATTGGTACCAGTACGTCTTCCTGGGAAGATGCGGCAAAGAACGCAATCGAGAGAGCCGGAAAATCGTTGAGAGATATTCGAATCGCCGAAGTTAAAAACTTTGATGTGAAAATCGAATCAGGCAAACCCCTGCTTTACAGAACGAACATACGGCTGTCATTCAAGTATCAGGACGAATAGCCGAAACCTGACGCCTGCAGTCGGATAAAAGGACGTCGGAAACACGTACAGTACAAAAGAAACACACCGCTGTTTATGGTTGCCGGCGGGGGAAACCGCGCTGCCGTGTTTCCGGGTCCCGCTGACCGTGAAAAAAAGACAGGAAGGGGGATTTAACCCCACCTGCTTTAAGGGTCGTCGTTGAATTCGGCATCTGCAGGAAACCCCTTAAAGGAGAGGTAAGATGGCGATAGCAAAAAAAGCATATGTGAAAAGATCGCCAGTTGACCGCAGATCTCCCGTTGATAGAAGAATCGTAAACCACGGTCCTGTTTATCCGCATTCGGAGCGCCGACACAATACAAAGGACAGAAGGGTGGGATGGGAAGACAGGGAAGGCTGGAAAAGAATAAGCAAGTGGAGCAGTGCGCCGGACAGCTGGGATTTTGTATGATTGGTTGTTTTCAAGGCAGCTGTTGACTCGTTCGTGATTTCATGATACCCACACCGTCTGGACTGTTAACTGTTAAAGGATATTTTGATGAACGTTCTGGTTACCGGTGCGGCCGGTTTTATCGGTTATCATTTGAGCCTGAAGCTTCTCGAGGACGGCCATGCGGTTTGGGGCATTGACAATTTAAATCCGTATTATGATGTGGATCTAAAGAAAGCAAGGCGGGATAATTTAAACGCCTTTGCCGGCTTTACATTTGAGCTTGCAAGCCTTGAAGACAGAGAGAAAACAGCGAAAATCTTCAAATCCGTGAATTTCGACTGTGTGGTGAATCTGGCCGCCCAGGCAGGGGTCAGATACAGCATTGACAATCCCCAATCGTATATCGATGCCAATCTGGTCGGCTTCGGCAATATTCTCGAAGGCTGCCGGCATGGCGGTGTGAAACATCTGGTCTATGCCTCCAGCAGCTCTGTCTACGGACTGAACACGGTCATGCCGTTTTCGGTCAAACACAACGTGGACCATCCGGTCAGTCTGTATGCCGCTTCAAAGAAGGCCAACGAACTGATGGCCCACACCTACAGCTACCTCTACGGGCTTCCCACTACGGGACTGCGGTTCTTTACCGTCTACGGTCCGTGGGGACGGCCGGACATGGCGCTTTTCCTTTTCACAGAGGCGATATTGAATGACCGCCCCATCAAGGTTTACAACCACGGGAACATGAAAAGGGATTTCACTTTTATCGATGATATTGTGGAAGGGGTGGTCCGCGTGATGCAGCGGATCCCCGAACCGGATCACAACTGGTCTCCGGAGAACCCGGATCCCTCCTGCTCGGGCAGAGCGCCTTTCAGGCTTTACAACATCGGCAACAATCAGCCGGTGGCATTGATGGACTTTATAGAGGCCATTGAAAAAGCCCTCGGCAAAGCGGCGGTCAAGGATTTTCTGCCGCTGCAGCCGGGTGATGTGCCGGCCACCTGGGCGGATGTAGCCGATTTGAGCTCCGATACGGGATTCAAGCCGTCAACGCCTGTTTCAGAGGGGATTCGCAAATTTGTCGAGTGGTACAGATGGTATTACAGAAAGTCAACGACTCATAAATGAGGAAAACGGATGGCGCCTTTCGATGAAAAGATAGCGGTTATCGGGCTTGGATATGTCGGTCTCCCCCTGGCGGTGCACTTTGCCGCCAGGTACACGACCGTGGGGTATGATCTCAAACAGGAGATCGTTGAGAATTCGCGTAACGGAATCGATCCGACCGGAGAAGTGTCTAAGGCTGATTTCGCAAAGGCCCGCTATTTTACGCCCACAAGTGATGCCGTCGCCATATCGGATGCCGATTTTATTGTCGTGGCCGTTCCCACCCCGATCGACAGCTATCGCAGGCCGGATCTCGCGAGTGTGAGAAGTGCGGCCGAGGTGGCAGGGAAGTATATGAAAAGAGGGGCGGTGGTGATTTTTGAATCCACGGTATATCCCGGCGTAACAGAAGAGGTGTGTGTCCCGATAATGGAAAAGGTTTCCGGTTTCAGGTGGCGGCAGGATTTCAATGTGGGATACTCACCGGAACGGATCAATCCCGGTGACAAGGAGCATACGTTGCCCAGGATCGTCAAGGTGGTGGCCGGGGATGAGCCGGCGACTCTTGAAAAAGTGGCCGCGCTTTATGAAAGCATTATCGAGGCGGGCGTGCATAAAACCGCTACCATTAAAGAGGCCGAAGCGGCCAAGGTGATCGAAAATACCCAGCGGGATCTGAATATTGCATTGATGAACGAGCTGGCACTCATTTTTGACAAACTCGATATCGACACAAGGAATGTACTGGACGCCGCCGGTTCCAAATGGAACTTTCTGCCCTTTACCCCCGGCCTTGTCGGGGGACACTGTATCGGCGTGGATCCCTATTATCTGACTTTCAAAGCGGAATCCGAAGGGTATCATCCCGAGATGATTCTGGCGGGGCGGCGGATCAATGACAACATGGGCCGCTTCATCGTGGAAAAGACCGTTAAGTTGCTCATAAACAGCGGTTTTACCGTAAAAGGGGACAAGGTGGGCGTGCTCGGACTCACTTTCAAGGAAAATTGCCCGGATCTGAGAAATACCCGGGTGATTGACATTATCGACGAGCTTGACTCATACGGTGCCGATGTGGTGGTCCACGATCCCATTGCGAGCCCCCGTGAAGCGCATACATATTACGGTATCCAACTGGCGGACTGGGCGGCGCTTGACAATCTGTCCGCCCTGATTATCGCGGTGCCCCACAAAGCATACAGGGAGCGGCCTTTCAGTGATTTCGAAAAGACACTCAACAAGAACGGCTGCATTATCGATGTGAAATCGATGTTTGATATTGATCAGGCAAATCAGGCCGGTGTCAATTACTGGCGGCTTTAGCCCGTGGAAGCCTCGCCGTCGCCTGCCCTGAGTTGGAGCCGGGGCCCGGTTATGGAGAAAAGGGGAACAGGGTGGGATAAAGATGCGGAAACATCCATTTCAAATCGCCTGTCAAGGAAAAGAACAGTTATTTTAGCGCCGACGAAACGATTTCGTATACGTTCTCGGAGAGATCCGCATTCCGAATGATCTTTTCCAGTGTCTCCGTCATGAGCCGGTTCCGGTGATCATCGTATCGTTTTCTCCTGCTGAAAGCCGATGCAAGGGCGGCCGCCATTTGCGGATTTTTCCGGTCCAGCAGAAGAATCGTATCTGAAATGAACGCGTATCCCCGGCCGTCCTTTCTGTGGAAGTTGACAGGATTGTTCAGTGCGAAATTGCCGATCAGCGATCTTATCCGGTTCGGGTTTTTAAATGAAAACGCCGGATGCGCCGTGAGCTTTTTCACAGTGGAAAGGGTGTCCGGCAGGGGAGAGCCGGCCTGGACGGAAAACCATTTGTCTATGACAAGCGGATCATGCCGCCATTTCAGGTAGAATGAATCGAGCGCCTGTTGTCTCCGGTCGGTATCGATCCGGCAGAGGATGTTTAACAGACCGATTTTATCGGTCATGGTGACGGCATTTTGAAATCTCTCGAAAAGCGTTTCAATGACGCTGTCTTTTTCCGCACTTCCCATATAGGAAAACAGTACAATTTTCAGGCTTCTCCTGCCGACGGCCTCGGGGGAAAGGCTTTCGGGATCGGCGTGTGCACATTTTTCAACCGTTTCCATTATGAGGGATTCAAACGTCCGGGCAAGGCGTTTCCGGAAAAAGTGTCTTGCCGTGTGAACGGCATCCACATCGACTTTTTCAAATTTTTCCGAAATTTCGTTTTCCGTTGGCACGGTCAGCGCCCTGGCGGTAAGGGCGGGGTTGGATGCCCCCTTTGACAAAAGGTGTTGAAAAAGATCGGACAGATCGGCAGTAATGTCGATGCTATGCGTATCTGAAACGGTTTTGACAATCCGCCGGATCTCTTTGAAAAAAAGCAGCTGGGCAAAATGCCACCGGTTAAAGGCATCCGGATCATGGGCGGAAAGGAGCGCCGCCTCCTTGTCCGAAAGGTCGGTTTCGATTTTAACCGGGGCTGAAAATTCCCTGAAGACAGACGGAATGGCCCCTGACGGCATGTTTTCAAACACAATTTCCTCCCGGGGGGCGGTCAGCATGAAAAAAGATTTTTCCGGCGGGGTAATGTCCCGGCCGCTTTTATCCAGGACACCTGTCCTGACGGGGATGCAGAGCGGCTTTTTTTCAGCCTGGTGCCGGTCCGGCGGGGTGTGCTGTATAAAGGTGATGGTCAGCTGTTCTCGTTTTCTGTCGTAAAACCGTTTGACTTTCACAACGGGCGTTCCGGACTGGGTGTACCACAACCTGAATTGGGAAAAATCGATACCGGCGGTGTCCGCCATGGTGTCGATAAAGTCATCAATAGTGACGGCCATGCCGTCAAACCGTCTGAAGTATTCATCCATGCCTTTTTTAAAAAGAGCTTCTCCGAGAATGGTATGGATCATCCGGATCAGTTCAGCCCCTTTTTCATAGACGGTCATGGTGTAAAAATTGTTGATTTCCACATAGGATGCCGGTATGACCGGATGCACCATCGGGCCGGATTCTTCCGGAAACTGACGTGCCCGTAAGTTGCTGACATCCGAGATCCGTTTCACACTTCTTGAATTCATGTCGGATGAAAATTCCTGGTCCCTGAACAGGGTCAATCCCTCCTTGAGGGAGAGCTGAAACCAGTTTTTCAGGGTAACCCGGTTGCCTGTCCAGTTGTGGAAGTACTCGTGGGCTACCACATTCTGAATGTGTAAAAAGTCCGCGTCTGTTGCAGACTGTTCATCCGCCAGTATGTACCGGGCGTTGAAAATATTCAGTCCCTTGTTCTCCATGGCGCCGGCGTTGAAGTCATTGACCGCGACAATACTGTAAACGTTAAGATCGTATTCCCTGCCGAACCGTTCTTCGTCCCACTTCATGGCCTGTTTGAGAGATCTTAAAGCGTGGCCGCACCGGTTGCGGTTCTCTTCTTCCACCCAGAGATGAAGCGCGACGTCGTTGCCGGAACAGGTCGTGAACCGGTCTCTGACGCAGGAAAGATCACCTGCCACAATGGCGAACAGATAGCTCGGTTTTCTGAACGGGTCTTCCCATTTGACAAAATGCCTCCCGTGATCGAGGTCCCCCGAAGCAACCGGATTCCCGTTTGAAAGCAGTACGGGATAATCGGTTTTGTCGGCGGTAACAACACAGGTGTACCGCGCCGTCACATCCGGCCGGTCCGGAAACGGGGTGATCTTTCTGAAACCTTCGGCCTCGCATTGGGTAAAGAGAATGGTGCCCGACCGGTACAGTCCTTCAAGCGACGTGTTTTCTTCCGGATAAATGACGGTTTTGATTTCAAGATCGAATTCGTCAGGTGTCCGTGCAAGTTTAAAGTAGTCCTGTCCGGTTTCGTATTCACCTGGCAGAAGGACCATGCCGTCCGCCACAACCGACGTGACAGCGAGGTCTTTGAGATCAAAAATCAGGGGGGTATATTCGTCTGCTGTTTCCCGGTTGCGGAACACTCTGAGAGAGGAAGTGACATGCGTTTTTTCCCCGTAAATATCGAACTGAAGATCGACGGTGTCCACAAAATAGGGAGGCGGTTGATAGTCTTTCAGATATTTCTTTTTATATGTTTTCATGATAAAGTGTCATAATACGGCGGCGGGATGCTTGTCAAGTCGACAACCATACGCAAAGCGGTCAGCCCGGCGTGTTTCAGTGGTTGATGTCTGTAGGCGATGAACAGGGCCGCCGGTATGAAAACAAACCGTAAAAGTGCCGGCGATTCGGCAGCACAGCAGGGAAGGGTATATGAAACTCACCGTCATAGGAACAGGATATGTGGGACTGGTGACCGGTGCCTGTTTTTCGGAGATGGGCAGCACGGTCACCTGCGTGGATATTGACGAGGTCAAGATTGAAAATCTGAAAAACGGGATTTTGCCTATATATGAACCCGGGTTGGAACGCATCGTCACCGACAATATCAGAGAGGGGCTGTTGAGATTTACCACCAGTTTCGCCGAGGCGTGCGAACAGTCCGGCATCTTCATGATTGCCGTCGGGACACCGCCCGGTGAGGACGGCTCCGCGGATTTGCAGTATGTCCTCAAAGTGGCTGAAGAGATCGGGGACCATATCAGCGACTATGCAGTGATCGTAAACAAATCCACGGTCCCGGTGGGCACGGCTGACAAGGTCAGGCAGACCGTTGAAAAGAGACTTGCCCAAAGGGGGCTGTCCATTGCGTTTGACGTGGTCAGCAATCCCGAGTTCCTCAAGGAGGGGGCCGCTGTCAATGATTTTCTGAAGCCGGACCGGATAATAGTTGGCGCTGACTCGCCGCGGGCTGAAGAGATAATGAAAAAACTGTATGCCCCGTTTTCCCGCAACCGGGATAAAGTGATCACCATGAGTGTGCGGGATGCGGAAATGACCAAATATACGGCAAATTCCATGCTGGCCACCAAGATATCCTTCATGAATGAAATCGCCAATATATGCGAACGCCTCGGAGTTGATGTGGAGAATGTCCGGAAAGGCATCGGGTCGGATTCACGGATCGGATACGGGTTTATTTATCCCGGCTGCGGCTACGGCGGCTCCTGTTTCCCCAAGGATGTGAAGGCCCTGATCCGAACGAGCAGGGAATGTGGGTTTGAACCCGCACTTCTCGCTTCTGTCGAGAAGCGGAATTTAACCCAGAAGCGATTGTTGGTGGAAAAGGTTGTAAAGCGTTTCGGAGAGGTGCTATCCGGTAAAACCTTCGGTGTGTGGGGACTTTCATTCAAACCCGGAACGGATGACATGCGGGAGGCGTCGGCCCTGGAAATCGTGAACGCCCTTATCAAAGCCGGGGCCCGTATCAAAGCGTACGATCCCGTGGCCATGACACAGGCCCAAAAAGCATTTCCCGCCTCTCACTTTGACAAAAGCCTGCTTGAAATTGCAGACAGCCATTACAAGGCACTTGAAAATACGGATGCACTGATTCTGATTACAGAGTGGAAAATATTCCGGCAGCCCGATTTTAAACTCATGGCCGAGGTCATGAACCAACCGGTCATATTCGACGGACGGAACCAGTATGATCCCGCCGAAATGGCGGAACTCGGTTTTGAATATCACGGTATCGGCAGGGAAAAACCGGTAAAAAATACTTGACACGCCCGCATTTTTTCAATATGTAAAAGTAAGTTTTTAACAGAAGAGATGTTATCGTTTTCGGATATTAATGGATAAAGATGCATGAAAAGCGTATTTTCCCGCAGACACTATTTTTATTTCAGGTATTACCATGATACCGGTCTGTCTGTGGAACGCTGACTGAAACAATTCAATTTTAAGCGAAAAGCCGCAGCAGATCGAAAGTCTCTGCGGCTTTTGCTGTTTTTGGATGAGAGAAACAGGAATGACAGAAGACCCGAATGACAGCCGGGAAAGCCGTTTAAAGGCACTGAGGTCCCAGATCGATGGTATCGATGCCGGGATCCTTGATCTTATCAACAAAAGGCTTTCCATAGGGAAAATAATCGGAGAGATCAAGAAAGAGACAAACAGTGAGATCTTCGATCCCTCCCGGGAAAAACGGGTGCTTGAGAAAATCATCAGCGCCAACCGGGGGCCGGCTGACAACCAGGTGCTGCGGTATATTTTCACTGTCATCATGACCGCCACCAAAGATGTACAGAAAACCCGGACCGTTTCATTCCTCGGACCGGAAGCCGGCTATGCCCATATCGCCGCGCTCAATCATTTCAAGCATTCGGGCACGTTTGTCGAGCGGCCGAATATTTACGAGGTGTTCAAGGATGTCAGCAGGGAGGAGAGCCACTTTGGTGTCGTGCCTGTCGAAAATTCAATCGAAGGGGCGGTGAACCATACCCTGGATCTTTTCAGCGAATTTGACCTGAACATATGCGCGGAGTACTTTGAGCCGGTATCCCATGATCTGCTGTCAATCAGCGGGGAAGGCGACCATGTCGAAAAAATATATGCCACGGCCCAGGCGCTGTCAAGATGCAGGGGATGGCTGAAACACGCGTTTCCCGATACGGAAACGGTGGAGATGAGCACTACGGCAACGGCGGCCCGGGCCGCTTCCCGGGAGAGCAGAGCGGCTGCAATTGCCAACCGGCAGGCGGCGCACATTTATCATCTCCATGTGGTTGAATCCGCCATTGAAGATTTTTCGGGCAACATCACGCGCTTTCTCATTATCGGCAAAACTTTTCCGGACAAAACCGGAGATGACAAAACATCGGTCATGTTTTCCACCCCTCACTCTCCCGGGTCGCTGTTCAAAGTCCTGGAACCGGTTAACACGGCCGGCCTCAATATGCTGAAACTGGAATCGAGACCCACCCGGCATCAGCACTGGCGCTACTTTTTTTTCATGGATATCGAGGGGCACATAGAAGATACGGGGGTTGCGGAAACCGTAGAGAAGATGGCGAACCGCTCACTGTCATTGAAGCATCTCGGGTCCTATCCCGTGTTCCGTAAAGGGGAGAAGTGATTATGATCGATTCGGATTCCGCACTTTACTGTATATTCGGCGACCCGGTCTCCCATTCAAAAAGCCCGTTGATGCACAATTACCTGTTCAGGCGGCACAAAATCAATGCCGTTTATCTGGCTTTCAGAATAACCGACATTGCGTCCGGCATTTCGGCAATGAAGGCGCTGGGCATCAGCGGCGCCTCTATAACCATTCCTTTTAAAGAGACGGTAATGGATTTTCTCGACGAGGTGGACAAAGAAGCGCGTGAAATAGGCGCCGTCAATACTGTCCTGAACGACGGCGGGACCCTTTCCGGATTTAATACCGACTGTTACGGGGCTGTAGCGCCATTGAAAGGGGTTCGTATAAAAGGGCGGCGGGTCGGTATTGTCGGGGCGGGCGGGGCAGCCCGGGCCGTGGGGTTCGGCATCAAAAAAAACGGCGGCCGGATCACCATTGTCAACCGGTCCGGGGCCACCGGGGAAACACTTGCAGAAGCCCTGGGCGCAGATTTTCTGCCGCTTGACCGAATTGCAGACCAGACCTTTGATATCATCATCAATACAACCCCGGTGGGGATCGCATTTGACACCGATGCGACACCCGTACCGAAACATCTGCTTTCCAGGGAGATGGTGGTGATGGATATTGTGTATAATCCTGTCGAGACAAAACTGATAAAAGAAGCCAGAGAGATGGGATGCCGCACGGTTGACGGCCTTGAAATGTTTGTAAGCCAGGGGGCAAAACAGTTTGAAATCTGGACGGGTATCCGGCCGTCAAAGGAAGAGATACGCAGCACCGTCATTAACGGTATCATATAAATGAAACAGATACGCACAAGAGACATCCGGCAAAGCCGCGTGAGGGTCCCCGGATCAAAAAGCCTGTCCCATCGTTTTGTGATTATGGCTTCCCTTGCCGGCGGCCGATCCGAAATAAAGAATGTGCTGAAAAGCGAGGATATTGACTTGACCAGCCGGGGATTGAAACAGATGGGCGCCGATATCCGGGAGACGGATTCCGGCGTGCTGGAAGTCGAGGGGGTCGGCGGGCGGCCTGCAGGAACCCGGAAGCCTGTATACCTCGGCAATTCGGGGACTTCCATGAGACTGCTTGCCGGTGTGGCCGCGTTGGGCGGGGAGGCGGCTACGTTAACCGGTGACGACAGAATGTGCCGGCGGCCAATGGGCGATCTTCTGGACGCCCTGCGGATGGCGGGCGCCCGGGCGCGGTCTGAAACAGGCGACGGCACGCCGCCCGTTGTGATAGACGGCCGGAACACCCGGGGCGGAAAGGTGGATATCGACTGTTCCATGAGCAGCCAGTATCTTTCCAGTCTTCTTATCGCAGGGGCGGTTATGGAAAAAGGCCTTGATATTTCGGTGAAAGGGATTGGCGTTTCCACGCCCTACATCGAACTGACCGTTGAGACAATGAAGCGGTTCGGTGTGACGGCGGAAAAAACCGGTGACCGTTCATACAGAGTTCCCGGCAGCCAGACTTACACGCCGGGAGTATTCACCGTGGAGCCGGATATGTCCAATGCCGGATACTTCTGGGCGGCAGGTGCTTTGACAGGCAGAACCGTAAGGGTATGCGATGTGTCGGACACTTCGCTGCAGGGGGACATCCGGCTGGTGGATATTTTGAGAGAGATGGGCTGCCGCGTTGAAGCGAACCCGGCGGGTATCGGCGTATGCGGAGAATATCTCCGGGGAGTAACGGTGAATATGGCTGACACCCCGGATGCCGTGCCCGCACTTGCGGTCGTGGCCGCTTATGCCAGGGGGAGAACCGTTATCACCCATATCGGTCACCTCCGGGAAAAGGAATGTGACCGGATCGATGCCGTTTCCTCTCAACTCTCGAAAATGGGTGTTCAGGTGGAGACGGGTGAAGACTGGCTTGCCGTCAGGGGGGGGGCACCGCATGGCGCCCGGATTGAAACGTTTAACGATCATCGCATCGCCATGGCCTTTGCCGTCGCCGGCCTGGTCACGGACGGCGTGATAATCGAAAACCCGGGATGTGTGGCAAAGTCTTTTCCCGGGTTCTGGGAAATATTTGACGCTTTATGACAGGAAAATATAACACAGGCCAGTCACCGGCCGATTCAGGAAAGTCAACGACCACCCGCAAAGCGGGTGGCTTGGCGTGTATGCATTCGCATCTCTTC
>CAYZHB010000002.1:0-49981 GCA_964478245.1 uncultured Desulfobacterales bacterium
CAGCAAGATTACTTGCACAAAGGAAAAAATAAAGTACTACCTTGAAAGGGCTGGTCTCTTAACTTAAGGGATTGGTCAGATGGTGCCGAAGGGGAGATTTGAACTCCCACGGGTTGCCCCACACGCCCCTCAAGCGTGCGTGTCTACCTATTCCACCACTTCGGCACTTTCTGAGATACCTTTGAACAACACACCCGGCACTAACCGGGCCCGTCCTATGGCCGGAAAAACAAGCCACCCGCTTTGCGGGTGGTCGGTGACGCAAAAGTATCTGTTTTACTCACTCGTTTGGCTTTCACCGCCGCTGCTGCCTGTTTTCTGCTGCTGTTCCACAGGTACCGCTGTATCCTTCATAACGGATGATTCGGACCGGTTACCGGCGATATAGGCAAGTGTCAGCGATGTCAGCATGAACACAATGGCGACACCGGTCGTCACTTTTGTCAGAAAAGAAGCGGGTCCGGCCGCGCCGAAAAGCGTCTGACTTGATCCGCCGCCTAAAGAAACACCCATTTCAGCTCCTTTACCGCTCTGGAGCAGCACGATCATAATCAGAAGGACACACACAGTTATATGGATACATAAAATTACAGTTGTCATAACATCAGTTCAGTTGTTAAAGTTTACTATTTCAATAAATTTGTCCGGATCCAGGCTCGCACCGCCAACCAGCGCGCCGTCCACATCCGCTATGGCCATCAGCTCCGCAATGTTCCCGGGTTTGACAGAGCCGCCGTATAAAATCCTTATCCGATCCGCAAGGCCGGTTCCGAACAAATCGCCAATCAAAGACCGAAGATGCCGGTGAACGTCATCAACCTGATCACCGGTGGCGTTTCTGCCCGTACCGATGGCCCACACGGGTTCATAAGCAAGGACAAGGGTGTCAAGCTCATCCGGATCAAAGTCTTTTAACCCATTTGACACCTGTTTGTCAAGAACGGAAAAAGTCTTTTTTGCATCTCTCTGGGTTTCACTTTCCCCGACGCACATCACCGGGATCAGTTTTTCCCTGAGGGCCGCACCGATCTTTTTTCTCACGGATTCATCCGTTTCCCCGAAGCCGGTCCGCCGTTCCGAGTGGCCGACAATGACATACCGGGCGCCGGCATCCCGGATCATCTCCGCCGACACTTCGCCGGTGTAGGCCCCTTCTTTTTCAAAAAAAAGATTCTGGGCACCCGTGCTGATATTCGTTCCGGCGAGCTTTTGCGAGACAAGCGGCAGAGACAGGTGTGCGGGGGCGATCATGATATCGACAGACGTGACCTCTTTTGCCAGTTCGGCAAGCCTGCCGGCTGCGTCTACCGCCTCTGTGCCGGTTTTGAACATTTTCCAGTTTCCGGCGATAAGGGGTGTTCTGCTCATGGGTCTCTCCTTTGCTGTCCTATAAAGATTTGCCGATCATGGCGGCCAGATCCACCATTCTTGCCGAGTAGCCGGTTTCATTGTCATACCAGGAATACACTTTGACCATATTGCCGATAGTATCCGTGCTCTGGGCATCCACAATGGAGGAGAGCCTGTTGCCGTTAAAATCACTGGACACCAGCGGCAGATCACTGTATCCGAGAATGCCGGACAGCTCTTCTTCCGAGGCTTTTTTCAGCGCCTCGTTCACCGCTTTCCGTGCAAGACCGTCTGCCTGGGTTACGGCAACAAGATCCACAAGGGAGACGTTGGGCACCGGCACCCTTACCGACAGCCCGTTCAGCTTTCCGTTCAGCTCCGGAAGCACGAGCCCCACCGCCTTTGCCGCACCTGTGGTGGTCGGTATCATGGACATGGCGGCGGCCCTTGCCCGCCTGAGGTCTTTATGGGGAAAATCGAGAATCCGCTGGTCGCCTGTATACGAGTGAACCGTTGTCATCATGCCGCTCACCAGTCCGAATTTTTCATGAATCACCTTGGCCACGGGGGCGAGACAGTTGGTTGTACAGGAGGCATTGGAAATTATATGGTGTACGTCAGGATCATAGGCACCATCGTTTACGCCGAGGACAACGGTAAAATCGGGTTCCTTGGCCGGTGCCGAAATGATCACCTTTTTTGCGCCGGCATTCAGGTGTTTGGCCGCGCTTTCTCTGTCTCTGAATATGCCGGTGCACTCGGCCACGATGTCGACATCTGAAGTCCGCCATGGAATGTCGGCCGGATCTTTTTCCGCGGTCACACGAATATCCTTTCCGTCGACACTGATACTGCTCTCCTTGCTGGTAACCGGCCGGTCAAGGCGACCGTGAACGGAATCATATTCGAGCAGATGGGCAATGGTTTTTGTGTCCGTGAGATCGTTAATGGCCGCCACCTCAACCTCGGGATGATCAAGACAGACCCTGAAAACAAGTCTGCCGATTCTTCCGAAACCGTTAATTCCGATTTTGACACTCATTTAATCCTCCTTGTCATGTAATAAGATTCAACTCACTCTCGTTTGGCTCCTTTGAGAATGTCACTTGCCAGCGCAATGCTTTTTTTTCCGTGTTCCACCACAGCCGAAGTGATCTCGTCGATATCGTTGCCGTTTTCCCTTATGGTCACCGCTTTCAGCAACACCGGGAGATTCAGCCCGGAGATGACTTCCACCTCTCCCTCTTTGAGAAAGGAGTAGCTCAGATTGGACGGTGTTCCGCCGAACATATCCGTGAAAAGGATAACACCGCTGCCGGTGTTCACTTTTTTAATGCCCGCCTCTATTTTTTTTATAAGGGACTGGGGGGAGTCATCCGCTGTGACCGAAACGGAATGAATGTGGGTAATTTCTTTGGCGGTAATGAATTCGACTGTTTCAATAAGGGTCTGGCCCAGGCTGCCGTGGGTTACTGTAAGGATACCGATCATAACGTTTTTACATCCTTGTCTAAGTCTCTGTGCATGATACTCGGTTTCAGTTTGTTGGCGTTGAGATGTTCAAATATTTCCCTTGCGATGGCGACACTTCTGTGTCTTCCTCCTGTGCAGCCTGCCGCAATTGTAAGATAAGCCTTGTTCTCCTTCCTGTAAAGGGGGATCAGAAAATCAATCAGATCCAGATATTTTTCAAGAAACGTCCGGGCTTCTGCAGAAGACAAAACATACTGTTTCACCTCTTTGGACTCCCCGTCCTGGTCCTTGAGGGCAGGGACGAAAAACGGATTGTCAAGGAAACGCATATCCATCACCAGATCGGCATCATGCGGCATGCCGTACTTGAATCCAAATGATATGATATAAATTTTCATCAGGTGTTTCGCCTGAATGTCCGTCTGGATGATGGAAAGAATTTCAGATTTCAGCTGGTGTACGTTGAGCCGGGTGGTGTCAATCACGATATCTGAATTCCGCTTTATGGACTGCATTTTCTCTTTTTCATCCCGGATGCTCTCGGCAAGCCCCTTGTCATGGGCCACGGGATGATGCCGGCGGGTCTGACTGAAACGGTTCAAAAGTGTGTCTTCAGCCGCTTCGAGAAACAGGATCTTCGGGAATATGCCTTTTTCCTCGAGAAACGTAATGCAGTTTGAATACCGGGAGACAAAGTTTTTGGCCCGCATATCCATGACAAAAGCAAACCCTTCGATCCGGGGGTCTTTTTTAAGGGGCAGGTCGAAAAATTTCGGCACCAGTTCCATGGGCATGTTGTCCACGCAGTAGAAACCTGCGTCTTCAAACGCATCAATGGCGGTGCTCTTTCCGGAGCCGGAAAGTCCGGTTATGATAAAAATCTTGTGATGCTTCATTTAAAAGTTTTCATCCACCTTGTGGATCACGTCCAAAACTTCTTCCGGCGTTTCCGCCTGTTTAAGGTTGTTTTTGAACTGATTGTTTTTCAGAAGCTTTGAGATTTGCGCCAGAAGCTTCAGATGCTCGCCCGAAGAATTCTCGGAGGTTAAAAGAAGAAAAAAAATAAAAACAGGGCTGTTGTCCAGCGAATCATATTCGATACCGGTGTCACTCATGCCGATTCCCATGACAATGGTGTCTATGGAATTTATTTTGCCATGGGGAATGGCAATGCCGCCGCCGACGCCTGTACTTCCCAGCTGCTCCCTTTCGAGAAGCACCTTGGTGACATCCTTTTCCGCTGCCCCGGTCGTGCCGGCAACGGTTTCTGAAAGTTCTTCGATAACGCCTTTTTTGTCCCTTGATTGTAAATTCGGTATGATCCTCTCTCTCCGGAGGAAGTCTGAAATCTTCATTAACGTCGATGTCCTCTATCTGGGCTGGATAAGTCCCATTTCTCCGTTGTTCCGTTTGTAAATAACATTGATGCGCTCGGTCCGGGCGTTGTTGAATACGAAAAAATTGGCCTTTCCGGATTTTAACGCGACGATGGCATCATCGACATCCATGGGTTTGGTATCGATTGTTTCCGTTATCACTTCACCGTGGCTGACGGGTTCCGGTGCCGCCGGGTCCATATCTTCAAGGGAAAAGGCCTCGTTCTTGATGCTGTCCTTGTGCTTGGCCATATGTTTTTTGACTTTTTCCTTATGCTTTTTAATCTGTCCCTTTACCTTGTCCATGATGGCATCAATCGAGGAGTACATGTTTTCGGACTCCTCTTTGGCATGTATTTTCAATTTATCGCAAAGGATCGTCACTTCGGCAATGTGTCTGATTTTTTCGACGGACAGCACCACATTTGCTTCGGCCGGGCTGTCCAGCATTTTGTCAAAGCGGTCAAGTTTCTTCTGGATGTAGGATTTCAAAGCGTCGGAAGGGTCTATTTTTTTAAAAGTAACGGTTGTTTGCATAAAAAAACCTCCCTAAATTTGTTTGCGTTTGTTGGACGGGAGAATATTCAGCATCGTCCTGTACTTTGCCACGGTTCTTCTGGCGATTTTAATATCGGCCTTTTCGAGGATTTCAGCCACTTTTTCATCACTCAGCGGGTTGTCCGGGTCCTCGTTGTCGATCAGGTTTCTGATCTTGTCCTTGACGCTTTCGGAAGCAAGGCTTTCGCCCCCCTTGGCCCGCCGGATGGAACTGTTGAAAAAATATTTGAGTTCGAAAAGACCCTGCGGCGTGTAGGCATACTTGTTGGTCGTCACCCGGCTGATGGTGGATTCGTGCATATTGATATCTTCCGCCACATTTTTAAGGATAAGGGGTTTAAGGTGAGCAATGCCCTTGTTGAAAAATTCTCTCTGAAACTTGACAATACTTTCCATGACCAGATAGATGGTCTTCTGCCGCTGGTGTATGCTCTTGATCAGCCACGAGGCGGCCTGCATCTTTTCATTGAGATAGTTTTTGGCCTCTTTCGGGATTTTGATGTTGTTGGCCACGGCGTTTCTGTAAAAGCTGTTGATCTGGAGTTTGGGCAGACCGTCATCATTCATCACGATGATAAAATCGTCATCCTGCTTGTACACGTAGATATCCGGGGTGATATAGGACGATTCGCTTGCGGAAAAAATACGGCCGGGCTTGGGCTCCAGGTACTGGATGATTTTCACGGCAATTTTCACATCGTCTTCCGAGACATTCAGATCTTTTGCAATTTTTTTCAAGTTCCGGTTTTCCAGATTCTTCATATGATCGGTGATGATTTTTGTCACAACCGGATTGTCGATGCCCAGGTGCTTTATCTGGATCAAAAGGCACTCTTTGAGGTCCCGGGCGCACACACCCGGCGGATCAAAATCCTGGAGGATCCTGAGCACCCTGTCCACATCATCCGGATCAAACCCGCTCTGACTGGCGATTTCATCGATGGTGGCACACAGGTATCCGTCAAAATTGAGATTGCCGATAACCATGTGTCCGATTTTCTCCTGGGTCTCTGTCAGGCCCTGAAGCATTACCTGCCACTCGAGATGATCCTTGAGGGTTTTACGGTTGCTGGTAAAGGCTTCATAGTTGACAGATTCCCGCCTCTCGGGTTCCGAATAGACCCGGCCGGTGGAGTTGTACTCGTTGATGTAATTTTCCCAGTCTGTATCGACCGCCACCTTTTCTTCTATCTGAACCTCTTCAGTTTTCTCTTTACCCTGGTCCGCGGTCTTCTGGTCTTCCAGGTCAGGCGACGCCTCCATGTCGTCGGGTTGAGCGGCTTCTTCAAGTGCCGGGTTCTGCTCCATCTCCTGCTGGATCATTTCGGCAAGCTCCATGCGGGACAGCTGAAGCAGTTTGATCGCCTGCTGAAGCTGCGGTGTCATAACGAGCTGCTGCGTCAGTGTCAGATTTTGCTGTAATCCCAGTTCAACCATGTTAAAGCCTGAAATTGTCTCCTAGATACGTCTGTCTTGCAATGTCGCTTGACGTGATCTTTTCCGGACTGCCGGATTCAATAACCACGCCTTGGTTCAGTATATACGAAAAACTGCATACACCCAGTGTTTCCCGTACGTTATGATCGGAAATCAAAACGCCGATCCCTTTCTCGGTCAGATGAGAGATGATCCGCTGGATGTCGATTACCGCAAGCGGGTCTATCCCGGCAAACGGCTCATCCAGCAGAATGAAAGAGGGATCGGTGGCAAGCACCCGCGATATTTCAAGCCGTCTTCTCTCTCCGCCGGAAAGCGAACTTGCCTTCTGATCCGCCAGTCGCCTGATGCCGAGCTCCGTCATTACGGTATCGGCTTTGTCATTAACACCGTTTCTGTCTTTTTGTGTCACTTCAAGCATTGCCGTTATATTCTGCCTGACCGAGAGTTTTTTAAAAACCGAGGGTTCCTGTGGAAGGTATCCGATCCCTTTTCGCGCCCTTATATACATGGGATAATCGGTTATGTCTTCACTGTCGAGAAAAACCCTGCCGCCATCGGGTTTTTCAATGCCCACCGCCATGTAAAAGGTGGTGGTTTTCCCGGCACCGTTGGGCCCGAGCAGGCCGGTGACTTCTCCTTTTTTTACAAGAATGCTGACACTGTCAACCACTCTTTTACGGTCATATTTCTTAACAAGATCCTTGAATAAAAGACGCGTCATTACCTCGATTACTTTTCGGTCACTTTGTCTTCGGGATTAAAGAGCGCATTCACCTTCCTGTCGCCGCTTCCTTCAACGACCACCCTGTCACTGTCCTGATAGAGGGTGATTTTATTACCGGTTACGTAACTGTCACCTGTTTTTACCTTGGGCCGGTCTCCGGTTAAAACAAGGATTTTGTCAGCCGCGGTGTAAACCGCTTTGTCCGCGAAGGCCTCTCTTTTGCCGGAAGTATAATGCACATTTCCGGATGCCACCATTTTTTCTATCTGCGGCCGGTCCGCTTCTGCGTTTCCGTTCTCTTCGGTCTCTTCGGAAAAATATATTTTAATGCTGTCCGCATGAATGGTTTCCCGGGCTCTTCTGGCCGCCACGTTTCCGGAAAACTCTATGATCGATGCATTTTTTTCAGCCACCATGGTATCGGACGTGACATGAAGCGGCACGGCCCCGTTTTTTTTTGCTGCATCCGCACCTGGTGCCGCTGCACCGTTTCCCAACGGAAACACGGCTATTCCCGTTATGAAAACAAACACAACAAACATCGTTTTACATGACAGCAAGGTCTTCACTGAATCTTCCCCTGATATTGCCTTCCAGCCTCGTCGTATATGTATTTAAATCCGTTACCATGGTATCCGAGAAGATGACGGATTCGCCTCTGTTAATTTCAACCGCTGTATTCGTGTATATTATATGTCTTTTTTTTTCATAATGCAACTTATCAGTTGTAAGAACGTAATCCTGGTATGTCACAACCACATGATCGGAAAGGGTCAGATTTTCGGTTTTTGTATGAAGCACCCCCGTATTGGCTTTGAGGTGGACTTTTTCCCCGTTTTGGGTGTAGAATACCACGGAGAGATCTTTGAGACGGGCCTGGTTTTTCTCTTTGAAAAATTTGGCGGAAGCGGCCTTGAGCGACCACTCTTTTATACCGTTTCGTGTGGAGATCTGTTCGATTTGTTTAAGCTTGAGATCGGCTGCGGAATCGATTTCAATGTTTTTCAGTTCCGCTTTTTCAAGCCGGTCGGACAGCAGAAAAAACAGCGCGAGAATACCGGCAAGTGCCACCAGAAAACAGATAAGAGCGGTTTTGACTCGTTTCGGAGTAATAACGTTGACGTTCATGGGTAAAATTTACTGACGGCCGTTTCCCATTTTCCGCCGGCCTTTAAAATGGCTTCGCAGATTTCTCTTACAGCCCCTTTACCGCCCTTCTGAAAGGTGACCAGGTCACAGTGCGCTTTGATGCAGGCGGGGGCATCGGCCACCGTTATTGCGGTTCCGGCCTTTTTGAGAACGGGCAGATCGGGCAGATCATCCCCTGCAAAGCCTGTCTGCATCGCCGTTACCCCGGTTTTCTGGAGAACCGCATCAAAGACGGCGGCTTTATCGGACACCCCGTCATAAACCAGGTCGATTCCAAGATTGTCACATCTGTGAATCAGGGCCCCGGACTTCCTGCCGGTAATGATGCCGACCCTGATCCCGCTCTCCATCAAGAGCCGCATACCGAGTCCGTCTTTTGAGTCAAACCGTTTTATTTCCTCGCCGCTGTCCGTATAGTTGATCGTGCCGTCCGTGAGGACACCGTCCACATCCAGAAGCAGCAGTTTTAGGCGTGCAAGTTTCTCTTTTGTCCGGGTCATTTCAGTTCTGTCCGGCTGCAATGCCTATTCGTTTAAGAATCATCAAAAGCGGTTTCACATCCGAAAGGTGAAGCGAATTGGCGCCGTCGCACAGGGCGCGGTCAGGGTCCGGATGGGTTTCGATAAACAGGCCGTGCGCTCCTGCCGCCACCGCTGCCCTGGCAAGGCAGGGAACAAATTTCCTGTTGCCGGAAGAACATCCGTCTCCTCTGCCCGGAAGCTGAACACTGTGGGTGGCGTCGAAAACAACCGGTACATTCATCCCTTTAAGGATATCGATGGACCGGAAATCCACAACCAGGTTGTTGTACCCGAAACAGCTTCCCCGTTCCGTAATGCTCACACCGGCGCAGTTACTCCCGGCGGTCTTGTCTATGATGTTCCGGCACTCCCACGGCGAGAGGAACTGTCCCTTCTTGATGTTGACCGGCCGCCCTGTTTTGCAGGCGGCGGTTATCAGATCGGTCTGTCGGCAGAGAAAGGCGGGAATCTGGATGACGTCCAGCACAGATGCAACCTTTTCCGCCTGTTCCGGCAGGTGGATATCGGAGATGATCCGGATACCGAGTTGTTTTTTCACCGATGCCAGAATGTCAAGCCCCCGGGCAAGTCCCGGTCCTCTGTAAGCGGTCGGAGACGTCCGGTTGGCCTTGTCAAAAGACGACTTGAATATAAACGGTATACCGAGATCCGCTGCGGTTTCTTTAAGCCGGAAGGCCGTATCCAGGGTCGTGTCATAATCTTCAATCACACAGGGGCCTGCAATAAGGAAAAAGGGCGAACCGGTTCCGTTTAACTGATGTAAGAAAAAATTTTCCATGTTTTTACCGGTGAAAGTATATTTTTTATGGGCTGAAAAGTCAATACACTAAAACAGCAGGGCGATTGGTTCCACGGCTAATTTGTTCTACGGGTCACCTTTGGACAGGCAGGTGACGGGGTGCTTTCTATGCCGGGTTTGACCGGCATCTTTTTTAAAATCATGGATGATTTTAAGATGTCGGTCACCTCGGAGCAGCCCAGGACGGGCTGCGAGAATGAGGCAGAGGAAGTTCCCCGCCACCTGCCCATGGCATAGAACAAATTAGCCGTGCAATTGGTTCTGTTTTATGGGCCAGTGGCGGGAAGTTAGAGTAAATTGGGGTACTGCCTAAAATAGCTTGATAAGTTGCCGCATAGTTGTTATTTTGTTACCGTTTTAAAGGGTAGAATTCAATTGCGTGAGACCGATAGGAGTTTTGAATGAGAAAGGTTGTCATTGTTCTCGTGTTGCTGGTGATTGTGATTCCTGCAGGATGGTTTTTTGTAAAGATGTTTGAGGGAAAAGACCCGGTTATCGATGCCAAACTGCCGTCTACATACCTCAACAGGGATTATGAAATGTCCCTGACGGTTTCGGATGAGGGGACCGGTTTGAAAGAAGTGACGGTTTCAATTGCGAGAAAAGACAAGAAAAAAGTGCTTGTCGACAAAGTCTATCCGCCTGTGGGCATCAGCGGCTTTTTTCTCGGCTCGGATACCCGGCAGGAATCTTTCCGGATCCCTGTCGAATTCTGGAAATACGGCATGTCCGACGGAAAGGCAACGATCCGCATATCGGTATCCGACTATTCATGGAGAGGATGGAACAAGGGCAACAGCTCCCATATTGAAAAAGAGGTGATCATCGACTCAAAGCCCCCGGAAATCAAGATACTTACCAAAACGCACAATATCGAGAAGGGCGGATCAGGCCTCATCATATACCGGTTGTTTGAAAAAGATGTGAAAGCAGGGGTCCGTGCCGGGGACAACTTTTTCCCCGGTTATACCGGCATGTTCGATGATGAAAATGTGTACGCGGCCTTTTTTGCGCTTGACCATACCCAGGGGCCGGGCACCAAGATTTCCGTAACCGCCGGGGACCAAGCCGGAAACGTGGCCGAAAAAGGGTTTTACCACTATATAAGGGATGAAGATTTTAAAACGGATGTGCTGAACATCTCTCAGAAGTTCCTTGAGAAAAAGATGCCCGAATTTCAGATCGGGGAGGAAGCGGAAAAACGGTTCGCCAGGGCCGACAATCCGTTACTTGAAAAATTTTTATACGTTAACCAGACCCTGAGACAGAAGAGTTCTGAAAAACTGCTGCGGGTGGCGGCAGAAACCGAAAACCGGATGATGTGGCGCGGCAAGTTTCTGAGACTCGCCGGTTCCGCCCGCCAGGCGGCGTTCGCTGACAGAAGAATATACAAGCACCAGGGCACCGAGATTGACCGGGCCGTCCACATGGGAATCGATCTGGCCTCTACCCGGCATGCCCGGCTCCCGGCCGCCAATTCCGGCAGGGTGGTTCTGAACGAGTACATCGGGATATACGGCAATTCGGTTGTCATTGACCACGGGTTCGGACTTTTTTCCATATATGCCCATCTGTCTTCATCAGCGGTGGCAAAGGGCGATCCGGTTGAAAAAGGGGACATTATCGGCCGGTCGGGCACCACCGGTCTTGCCGGCGGCGATCATCTTCACTTTGCCATCGCGGTGAACACGGTATTTGTCAATCCTGTTGAATGGTGGGACGGTGCCTGGATTTCAAACAACATTACATCAAAAATAGACAATGTCAGAAAACAGCTGAGACATGAAAATTAAAGGTCGCATATGAACAGCTTCAAGGTAAACAAGACATACCGGGAGATCAATGAAAAGATCGCCGCCGGCAAAGCGGTCGTTATGACGGCAGAGGAAATGATCGACGTGGTGGAAAAAAAGGGACCTGTTGAAGCGGCCGGAAAAGTGGATGTCGTAACGACCGGGACGTTTTCCCCCATGTGTTCGTCAGGCGCCTTTATCAACATCGGCCAGTCCACTCCGGCCGTAAGGACCACCCGGACATGGTTCAACGATGTGCCGGCCTATTCGGGTATTGCGGCGGTGGACTGTTTTCTGGGCGCCACCCAGACCAGTGAAGACGACCCGCTCAACAAAAGGCATCCGGGTGAATTCAACTACGGCGGCGGCCATGTGATTCAGGATCTGGTGGCGGGGAAAAAAGTCAGGATACGGGCGGAAAGCTACGGCACGGACTGTTATCCCAACAGAAAAATTGAAAAAACCGTTACCCTGCATGACCTGGTAAATGCCATTCTCTGCAATCCGCGGAATGCATACCAGAATTACAACTGTGCCGTAAACCGGTCCGACAGAATCAAATACACCTATATGGGAACCCTTAAACCCGAGATGGCCAATGCGAATTACGCCACTTCAGGACAGCTCAGCCCGCTTTTCAATGACCCGTACCTCAAAACCATCGGACTTGGCACCCGCATATTTCTGGGCGGGGCGCAGGGGTATATCACCTGGAGCGGTACCCAGCACAAGACAAATGTGGACAGAACCCTGGACGGCGCACCGGTGGTGCCCGCCGCCACGCTTTTTGTAATGGGGGATCTCAAGGAGATGTCCCCTGACTGGCTCGTGGGACAGAGTTTGAGAGGATACGGATGTTCCCTGGCTGTGGGACTCGGGGTGCCGATTCCCGTATTGAACGAAGAAATCGCCAAATATACCGGGGTGTCGGACGATAACCTGTTTACCCAGATCATCGATTACGGATATGATTATCCCCAGGGAAAAACCAAAAGCTACGGACAGGTCAGCTACGCCGAGCTGAAAAGCGGGACGATCGTCATCAAGGGCAAAAAGGTCCAGTCAGTACCGCTGTCCAGCGTGGTGAAAGCCAGAAAGATTGCGGACAAACTGAAAAAGTGGATAGAGCGGGGGCAATTTTTCATCGGAGAACCCCAGAAATTTTTTTGAAAAGGCAGGTAACCACAACACACATGTTAAAAAAAAGAATCAAAGAGAAAACCGCTGATAAAGAGAAGAAAAAAAAGGGGGTCATACGGGAAAATATTGAAATTGTCCTGCTTGCGATCGTCATCGCCATGTTCATCAGAACGTTTGTGATCCAGGCGTTTAAAATCCCTTCCGGGTCCATGAAGGACACCCTCCTGATCGGGGATCATCTTCTCGTCAACAAATTTATCTACGGCATCAAAATCCCTTTTACCGACGGTAAAACCCTTGTTCCGGTATCCGAACCGGAAAGAGGCGATATTATCGTTTTCGAATACCCGGAAAATCCCGACAAGGATTTCATCAAGCGGGTCGTCGGCGTAGAAGGGGATATTATTCAAATAAAAGACAAGAAAGTGTACGTTAACGGGAAGCTGAAAAACAATGAACCGTATGCCAGTTATACCGACGTGCATACCTACCCGGCCGAACTGAACCCCCGGGACAACTTCGGTCCGGTAAAAGTGCCGGAGGACGGGCTGTTCGTGATGGGGGACAACAGGGACAACAGCCATGACAGCCGATTCTGGGGGTTCGTCGATCTGAACGACGTGAAAGGGGAAGCGTTTATCATATACTGGTCCTGGGCGCGCAGGGATTTTGACGTCAGATGGCACCGGATCGGAAAGCTTTTAATATAGGAAAAAAGATGCGTTTCGAGAAAAAGGACATACTGGATATTGAATCGCTTTCGGTTTCCGAGATTGCCATGATTCTGGATACGGCGGACGGCATGAAAGAGATATCGGAGCGGTCCGTAAAGAAAGTGCCGACGCTCAGGGGAAAAACAGTTGTTCTCTTTTTTCAGGAGCCGAGTACCCGGACGAAACTCTCTTTTGACAATGCCGCCAAAAGGCTTTCAGCAGACTGTATCTCCATTTCCAAGAGCACCAGCAGTATTGTAAAAGGCGAAACCCTTATCGATACGGCCCGGAACCTCGATGCCATGAAACCGGACGTCATTGTCATGCGTCACAGCTCTTCAGGCGCCTCCCACGTGATTGCCCGGAGAGTCAAAGCCGCGGTCATAAACGGCGGGGACGGCACCCATTCACATCCGACACAGGCACTGCTCGATGTCATGAGTGTCCGGGAACGGAAAGGGGATATCAAGGGGCTGAAAGTTTCCATTATCGGGGATATCGCTCACAGCCGGGTGGCCCGTTCAGATATCCGGGCCTTTTCCAAAATGGGTGCCGACGTGACGGTGGCGGCCCTTGATACCATGATGCCGCCCGGGATTGAGTCGCTCGGCTGCCGGAAAGTCAATGACATCGACACCTGCATTAAAGACGCGGATGTCATCATGATGCTGCGTATTCAGAAAGAGCGGCAGGGCAGAAATCTTTTCCCGACTGAACGGGAGTATGCCGAACGGTTCGGGTTGAACAGGTCCCGGCTCGAGCTGGCCGGGAAAGATGTGCTGATTATGCACCCCGGCCCGATGAACAGGGGGGTGGAAATAACAGACGATGTGGCGGACAGCGGCTGTTCAATTATCCTCGATCAGGTGACGAACGGGGTGGCGCTCCGCATGGCGCTTTTTTATCTGGTGGCCGGAGGTGGACAGGTTTATGATAAAGATTAAAGGGGCAAAGATTGTCGATCCCGGCAATCTCAATGAGGAAAAGGACCTTGTCATTGAAAACGGGCGCATCAGATCGGTTCTCGATCCCGGGTCCGAGGCGTTTGACACCGGCGCCGACATTATCGATGCCGCCGGTATGATGCTTTTCCCCGGGCTTATCGATATTCATGTGCATCTTCGGGAACCGGGACACGAGTACAAGGAAACGATCGCGTCAGGCGCAAAAGCGGCGGCCAGGGGCGGATTTACCACGATCTGCTGCATGCCGAACACCAGTCCGGTCAATGACAACAGCCAGGTGACTACCTTTGTCCGGAGCCGGGCGGACGAGGCCCGCACCACAAAGGTTCTGCCCGTCGGTGCCATCAGCATGGGACTTGGCGGTGAATCGCTCGCCGAATACGCCGACATGAAAAAAGCGGGGATCTGTGCCGTATCGGATGACGGCAGACCGGTTGAAAATGCCCTTTTCATGAGACGGGCGCTTGAATATGCCGGCGGACTTGATCTGCCTGTTTTCAGCCATGCAGAGGATCTGAGTCTTGCCGACGGCGGCGCCATGAATGAGGGGCAGGTCTCCACGCACCTCGGTATCAGCGGGATACCCAATGTGTCCGAAAGTGTTGCCGTTATGCGGGACACGGCACTCTGCGAGCTGACCGGGGCCAGACTTCATATCTGTCATGTCAGTACAAAAGAATCTGTGGAAACCATACGGCAGGCCAAAAAGAGAGGGGTCCGGGTGACATGTGAAACCGCCCCCCATTATTTTACACTGACCGACAGGGATATCAAGGCGTATGACACCCATTATAAAATGACCCCCCCGCTCAGGAGCGAACAGGACAGGCTGGCGGTCATCGAAGGTCTCTGTGACGGAACAATTGATGTGATCGCCTCAGACCACGCCCCGCACTCACCTGTTGAGAAAGACCTGGAATTCGACCGGGCCGCATTCGGCATTGTGGGGCTTGAAACCTCGCTTTCCCTGTCATTGAAACTCTTTCATGAGAGCATTCTCACCATTGAACAGCTGGTGGAGAAAATGGCCAAAAATCCCGCCGCCATTCTCGGCATTGAAAACGATATCAAGGCGGGCGCGACAGCGGACATTACCCTGATCGATCCGCAGCGATCGTTCCGGGTGGACCCGGATACATTTTTTTCTAAAAGCCGGAACACCCCGTTCAAAGGCCTCGAGGTCATGGGAGAGGCGTTTCTCACCATGGTGGACGGCCGTATATGCTACCGGAGAGAAAGGTGATGAACAATTACAGCGCCAACATACTGGTCGTTGACGATGAACAAAGCATGCGGGAGTTTCTCGAACTTCTCCTCACCAAGGAGGGGTACACGGTCACCTGTGCCAATACCGGAAAACAGGCGTTGAAATTCATAGAGAAAAACGATTGCGATCTGGTGCTTTGCGATATCCGGCTGGGGGACATTTCCGGGATTGAGGTGTTGAAAGGGGCCAAGAATGTCAACCCCGACACCGTGGTCATCATGATTTCAGCCTACTCCACCACCAAAAGCGCTGTGGAAGCGATGAACGAAGGTGCGTACGATTTTGTGCCGAAACCCTTTGACAACAATGAACTGAAACAGGCCATCCGCATGGCGCTTGAGCTCAAAACACCCGAACTCGAGAAGGCAAAATTTTCTTCGGCCCTTAAAGACAAGTTTCATTTCGGCAAGATAATCGGGGAATCCCCCGGTATGAAGCTTATCTACGAAAAAATCCGCCAGATCGCTGACACCAAGACCAATGTGCTGATCCAGGGAGAAAGCGGCACTGGAAAGGAACTGATCGCCAGGGCCATTCATGAGAACTCCAAACGCAGGAACAAGCCGTTTATTGTGGTCAACTGCGGCGGCATTCCGGATACGCTCATGGAAAGTGAATTTTTCGGCCATGTGAAAGGCTCTTTCACCGGCGCGATCAGTGATAAAGAAGGCCTTTTCGAGGCCGCTGACAAGGGCACGATTTTCCTGGATGAAGTGGGCGAGCTCTCACCGCTGCTGCAGGTGAAGCTGCTGCGGGCGGTTCAGGAGACCGTTTTTAAACCCGTCGGCGGTACAAGGGAAATCTCCGTTGATGTCCGGATTATTTCAGCCACGAACAAAAAACTGGAAGAAGAGGTGATCGAGGGGCACTTCAGGGAAGATCTGTTTTTCCGCCTCAACGTAGTTCCGATAAACGTCCCGCCGCTTCGGGACCGGAAAGGGGATGTGGAACTCCTTGCCAGGCATTTCATTGAAAAATATTCCCAGGAAATGGGAAAAGACATTGCCAAAATGTCCTCCTATGCCATCGACTTTCTGAACAGCTACGGATTTCCCGGAAATGTACGGGAGCTTGAAAACCTTATCGAAAGAAGCGTGGCCCTGTCATCAACCAATATTATCCTGCCCGAAAGTCTCTCGATATCCATGTATAAAAAGCGACGCTGGATTGAAGGGATAAAAGGCCGGCGTTTCGACGTGGACAAAGTGGAACAGGGCGTCGATCTCGATGAAATTCTCACCACCATTGAAGAGGCTTACCTGAACAAAGCCATGGACATTGCCGGCGGCAACAAGAGCCGGGCAGCCGAACTTCTCGGCCTCAGCCTGAGATCGATGCGCTACCGTCTGAGCAAGATCGATGGAAAAAAGTAACCTGCCGCATTTTCCGCTTACCAGACAACACCAAATCTTTTTTAAACCCGGGATATAGACGGACCGCAGTGCCGAGCCACAGCCACCCGCTTTCCGGGCGATCGGTGACCCGCATGCACCGTTGCAAAAGCGAGACGCCTGATGTCTTAAAATTGCTACGCGTCTTTTCTGCCGGCCAGAGACCGGAAGGACGAAACACGCAAGTGTTTCAATCGTTGACGGTTGCTACCGGGGGCACAGCCCGGTTTGAAAAAAACCAATAAAAAAATTCTGTCGTATAAAAACCGCGATTGACAACCGGTTTGCACCTGTGAATTGAAATTTTACTTTCTGGCATACAGATTGCTGTATAAAATTTGAGTTGAGAAATAGTGACCGGTTCTTTTTCAGGTAAAATCGCTTGACTTTCTGCCGTCTGGATGTAAAATTTGCACCGTTTCGGCTGGCTGAAACAAAAAAGTTTCATGAAAAAAATGATTGCTCATATGAAAACGATGACTGCACAGCGGGGCGCTCTTGGATAAAAAAGAAGTAAATATCTCTTTTTCAAAAGGGGCATTGAAATTTCTGAAAAACAAGACGGCAACCGCTGTTTCAATTGAGTTCGTCGAGCTCGAAGACAGTGCCGGTGATATCGACATGGTAAAGGAAGTGGAAGTGAAATGTCAGGCGCCCCCGGAAAACCAGAAACCCAACTACTTGTTTTTCCGTGAAGAAGGGGTTGACATTTATATAGACAAGAGACTTAAAATATCGGGAAAAGTCAAAATCAAAAAAGAGGGTTTCTGGAAACTCTCTTTTCTGTACGCTGATGGTGTCCTGGTACCGTTTTAAGTCTTTTACATGAATTGTTAATCATATCTAAAGGAGGAGTAAATGAATTCTTTACTACTTATGGTGATCATGTTTGTGGGCTTTCTCATTGCGTACCACACCTACGGCCGGTTTCTCGGCAAAAAGATTTTCAAACTGGCCGCCGATTTTACCTGTCCGTCCCATGAGCTGCAGGATGATCTTGATTTCGTCCCGACCAACAGACATGTGCTTTTCGGGCATCACTACACTTCCATAGCCGGTCTCGGGCCGATTGTCGGACCCGCTATCGGGCTGATCTGGGGATGGATCCCCGCCGCCATCTGGGTTTTTTTCGGTTCGATCTTCCTCGGGGCCGTGCACGATTTCGGTGCCCTGGTGGTGTCATTGCGACACGACGGCCGATCCATCGGTGACATTTCCGGAAATCTGATCACCCCGCGGGTCCGGATTCTGTTTCTGCTGATCATCTTTTTTCTCCTGCTGCTGGTTATTGCCGTATTTGCACTGATTATCGCCATATTGTTCACCATGTACCCCCAGGCGGTCATCCCGGTATGGTTTGAGATACCGCTGGCCGTATGGGTGGGATACATGATTTATAAAAAAAACGCCAACATCCTGACCATCGGGATTATCGCCATCATTCTCCTTTATGTTTCCGTTATCGTGGGCGCCTATGTCCCGGTTGACCTGGCAGCGCTGGGCATGTCCGCCAAGGCGGTGCTTGTGACCTGGATAGTGATTCTTTTCGTGTATGCCTTTATCGCTTCAAGACTCCCGGTACAGGTGCTTTTACAGCCGAGAGACTATATCAACTCCCATCAGCTGTTCGTGGCCCTGGGGCTGCTGGCCCTCGGTGTGCTCGTGGCGCATCCCCAGATTACCGCTCCCGTCTACAATGCATCACCTGAAGGGGCGCCTCCGATCTGGCCGTTTATTTTCGTTGTGATTGCGTGCGGCGCCATTTCAGGGTTTCACTCTCTTGTGAGCTCGGGGACGTCCTCCAAGCAGTGTTACAGCGAAAATGACGCCAAATTCATCGGATACGGCTCCATGCTCATGGAAGGCGTGCTTTCGACACTGGTTATTGTGGCCTGCGCAGCCGGTCTCGGCATGGGACTGGATACCGACGCCGGCACACTGACCGGACTGGATGCCTACAGCCATCACTATGCGTCATGGGCGGCGGCAAGCGGTCTCGGCGCCAAGCTGCACGCTTTTGTCAAGGGGTCTGCCAATCTGATCGGCTCCTACGGTATCCCCATGGAAATCACCATCACCATCATGGGGGTTTTTCTGGTCTCCTTTGCCGCCACGACCCTGGATACGGCCACCCGTCTCCAGCGGTACATTGTCGGTGAATTGGGGCAGGCCTGTAATGTGCCCGCCCTTGGCGGAAAGACTGTGGGTACGTTGGTCGCTGTTATAACGGCCTTTATCCTTGCTTTCTACAACGGGTCCGGAAAAGGGGCGTTAACGCTCTGGCCGCTTTTCGGAACCGCCAACCAGCTTCTGGCCGGACTTGCCCTGCTGGTGATCACGGTATACCTGGCGAGAAAAAAGATCGCCACTGTTTTTACGTTTATTCCCATGCTGTTCATGATTATCATGACCGGATGGGCCATGATAATGAACCTGAATACATTCTACACTTCCGGCAACATCCTGCTGTTTGTCATCGGATTGTGCATCCTTTTGCTGGAAATCTGGATGATTATAGAAGCACTGGTGTTCTTTAAAAAGTATCAGGCAAGTGAAGTGTAACATGTAACAACAGATAATATCCAATAGCTGACGGGAAAGCCGGTCTGAAACTGTATGTGCGGGGCCGGCTTTCCTGTCTTTGCTTTTTTTTCTTCGAGATCTCCCTACTTGTCCGGTATACGGCAGACCGTTCGGTCGACGGATTTGATATCCCGGCAGCCGGTCAGCACCATTGCCTGGGCAAGCTCCCCTTTGACCGCTTCGAGGTATCGGATCACCCCGTCTTTGAGCCCGCCCACAGCCGCCACGGAAAAAGGCCGGCCGATCAGCACGCAATCGGCACCGAGGGCGAGCATTTTCAGCACATCGAATCCGCTCCGGACACCACTGTCCGCCAGGAGGGGTATTTTATGATTTACCGCATCTGCAATCGCCGGAAGAACGGACGCGGTGGCAGGGGTATAATCGAGCACCCGCCCGCCGTGATTGGAAACAATCACCGCATCCACCCCTATATCGGATGCGGCCGCCGCTTCCCGCGGGTCCATAATGCCTTTTATGACGAATTTTCCGCCCCATGCATGAATTTTTTCGGCTATCGATGCCAGCATATCGGGTGTTTTCGGCGAAACCGGGCGGCCCATTTTCCGCAGGGTGACAAGACCGGCCGCATCTACATCCATACCGATAATCCGGCTCCCGGCCTCTTTCATCCGCCCGATTTTTTCTTCCAGTTCATCCCCCTCCCATGGCTTTATAAACGGAATGCCGTGACCGTCAAGCCGGCCGATACTTTTGACCGCCGCATCCATTATAAAAGGGGGCACGCCGTCCCCTGTACACCCGATAACGCCCATATCCCGGCACCCTTCCAGGACGGCATCGATGTAGGCTTCTTCTGTTATGCCGCCGCCCATGTTAAAAGAGACGCCGCCAATGGGGGCCGCCATTACCGGCATGGACAGGTCTGTTCCGAGGATATCCGTTGACGTGTCCGGGGTGCCCGCATCATGCAGCACTTTCATGTTCAGGGTGATTGCCCTGAGGGCGGTCACGTTGTTCATGAAAGCCGCACCGCTCCCGATACCGCCCATACCGGGCACTTCTCCGGCACAGGCTTTTCCGTCACATACCGGGCAGACCCGGCAGTATCCTTTCATCAGCTTTCTTGCGTTGTCCCGAATTTCTTTCATTGCGCACTCCTGTATTTGTTATATCGTTCAATTTAACAAGCACTATAATATCAGCCATATGCCAGCGAGTACACCCATTTTCCAGGGGAGGCAGTGCAAGCTTGCTCTTACTGTATAACCGTAATACAATACTAACTTGACATTTGTCCCCCATTTTTTTATCAATAAAGGCTTATACATAAATAGACGCATGCAGATGAATCGTGTGTGCCATGACGGTCCCGGTTAAAACCGGATAGTCAACTACCACCCGCAAAGCGGGTGGCTTGGCGTTCCGGCCAGAGGCCGGAATGACGAAACACGCGAGTGTTTCAATCGTTGACAGTTGTAACCGGGGGCATAGCCCCCGGTTTGAAAACAACCAATCAGCAGTCAAAAGATCAAACAAATATGGGACCGGCTTTATTGTTCAGAAATATATTTTTAAGCTATGCCGTTTTTGCAAGGCTGGTTTACAAAACGTTTTTTAAAAGCCGGCACACCCAGGCACGCCTGAGCCTGAAACGGTTTCTGGTGATGAGCATTTTTCTGCCCCTGCTGCTGGCGGTTCAGACGGTTCACTGGATCGGATTTCTGCTGGACGACATCCTCTTCCGGGGCTACCGGTCCGTTACGATTTCCCGTCCGCTTTTCATTGTCGGTGTTCCCAGAAGCGGCACCACTTTCCTGCACCGGGTTCTTTCCAACGACACCGGGCGGTTTACCACGCTCACCCTGTGGGAATTGCTTTTCGCGCCGTCGGTAACCCAGCGCAAGCTTCTGCTGTTTCTCGGGAAACTGGACAGGAAAGCCGGGGCGCCGGTTGCCCGTGCCGTCAATCTGATACAGAACCGGGTGTTCAGCAGCCTTGACAACATTCACAGGATATCCCTTTCCGATCCGGAGGAGGACTATTTTCTGCTGGTCCCTGTCTTTGCCTGCCTGATTCTGATCCTGCCGTTCCCGTTTCAGGAGGAACTCATGTACCTGGCCGCTTTTGACGACCAGGCGGATGAAAAGCACAAGGAGCGCATCATGATGTTTTACCGATCCTGCATCCAGCGCCATCTCTATGCAAGGGGAGAGAACCGGATTTTCTTCTCCAAGAATGTGGCCTTTTCCGCCATGATCGGGACACTGGACCGGTATTTCCCGGACTGCCGGATTGTCGGAACGGTTCGCAATCCGCTTGAGGCGGTTCCGTCGCATATCAGTTCCATGATGGCCGGCGCCGCCATCTTTGACAATGATCCGAGGGGGCCCGCGTTCCGGGACCAGCTGATCGGCATACAGCGATACGCCTGCACCAATATACTGGAAAAACTGCCGCAGTTTCCGGAGAACCGGCGGGCCGTTGTCCGGATGGAGGACCTGAAAACCGGACTGTACGACGTTATCATGTCGCTTTATACCCGGCTTGGATACGATGTCTCCGCACCGTTTGACGCACTTGTCAAAGCGCAGGACCGGCGGCAGAAAACGTATAAAAGCGGTCACAGCTACACCCTTTCCGACTTTGACCTGTCGGCTGAAACGGTTTATCATATATTTAAAGACGTGTTTGAAAAAATGGGTTATGCGATTCCGCCGAAGGAGCGGTCGTGACGCTTTACGAAAAAAATCGGACACACTTCCCGGAAACAGACGGCAGCCGGCTTAAAATCCTCTTTGTCTCCGATGCCATTGCCGGGAGAAACGGGGTGGGGTCTTACTATACCGACCTTGCCGCCCATCTGAATCAGCGGGTGCGCCATGCGGAACTGGTGAGCCCGGGCTTGTCGATCGGCGATCATGCGCACCGCCTCACTTTTCCCCTGCCAGGGGATGCCACCCAGCGTCTTTACCTGCCGAAAACCGGCTGTATATGGCGGAAGATCCGGCAGATTCAGCCGGATGTGATCGTGATCCCCACACCCGGTCCGTACGGCGTCCTGGGATATCTTGCGGCCGGATACCTGAAGATACCGCTGTGCTCCGGGTATCACACCGAGTACGACCGGCTGTCCGACATCTACTGGCAATCACTTCTGGGAAGCTTTGGCCGGATGTACATGCGGGGACTCAACCGGCTGTTTTTCAAAGCCAGCGCCGTGGTGGTGGGCAACAGTGAAAAGATGGTTGAAGGTGCTGAAAAGGACGGGGCCAAAAGACTGTCACTGGTCGGTACACCGGTTGCGCGGACATTTACCCAGGTGCCGCCGGACCCGGTTTCGCAGGAACTCTCATCGGTCTGTTATGCGGGCCGACTTGCGCCTGAAAAGAATATCGAAGCGATACTGGCTGCCGCCCGCCGACTGCCGGGCATCCGGTTCACCATTGCCGGCGACGGTCCATTGCGCGACATGGTTCTAAAGGAAGCCCGCCGGCTCTCCAATGTAGAGTTTGCCGGATGGGTCTCCAGGAACGGGGTGAAAAGGGTTATCGACGAATCGGACATGCTGCTTCTGCCGTCCCGGATAGAGTCGTTCGGCACCATTGCCCTGGAAGCCATGGCCAGAAAGCGCATGGTGCTTGTATCGGAAAACTGCGGTATTCTGAACTGGCCCGACCTTGCAGCGGGCGTCTATGCCATCCGCAGCCACGAATCTCTTGCCGCCGCCATTGAACGGATATCCAGAGAAACGTATTCAGACCGCGTAAAAAAGACAGAGACCGGGCGTGCCGCAGCGCTGTCCTTTAACAACGAAACCCTTACCCACTGGATAAACGTGCTGGCGCAGGCCGCCCGTTCGGCGCCTCCCCGAGGTACGCGGTTCGGTTGAGAACCGCCGGCAAAATGCCGGCCGCATTATCCGATCAAACAGACACAATGAATACCGGCAACCCGAAATCCCTTGTCTCTCTCCATGATGTCATGCCCGAGACCCTTTTGCAGACCACTGAAACCATCCGGTTTCTCGAAAAATCAAGGGTGTATCCCCTGACCCTGCTGGTATCGCCCGGCCGGAAATGGTCGGCACGTGATATCGCGGATTTAAAGGCATTCGAAAAATCAGGGTATGACCTGGCCGGACACGGCTGGCGGCATGAGGTCTATTGCTTTGCCACATGGCGGCACCGGCTGCACGGCAGGTTTATTTCCAGACGGGAAGCGGAACACTTTCCGTTGACCCCCAAACAGATTGCCGGCATGATAACCGACTGTTACAGATGGTTTGAGAGATGCAACCTGAACAAACCGGTTCTTTACGTGCCGCCGGCCTGGGCCTTGGGCAGTGTTCCCCGGCAAAAAATAAAAAAACTGCCGTTTCGGTATGTTGAAACCCTGACCGGTGTTTATGATGCCAAAAAGGATGTTTTCCGCCTGCTGCCGGCAACCGGATACATGGCGGATACCCCGTTCAGAGCCGCCGCACTGCAACTCATCAACCGGATTAACCGGCTCGCCCCATTGGCTCCGCTGCGAATTGCCGTTCATCCCTTTGATATCCATCTGCCGCTTGCCCGGGACCTCAAGCGTCACCTCGCAGTTCACAGCACCTTTCTCCGTTACAGGGACCTGCCGCTGCTTTAGCCGGGTCTGCGGCAGGCGGCCTCCGCAGAGAAGCGGTTTTCAGTTCCTGAATACAGAGGGGGCAGGCGGTCAGGCAAAATGTTTCAGCCGGCGGGTGTCCATGTTTTCTCTGCCGTTGAAATAGCTACATGCCCGGTAGTACAGAAGATCCGACAACCAGTGTTTGAAAAAAGGCGGGGGTTTAATCGTCTTGTGAACCAGCGCGCCGGGCGCCGTAAAAAGAGAGGTGACAGGGAAAAAAAGTTCGGAAGGGTCCCGGAAACATTCCCAATCGCAGCGGGTACAGTGTTTTTGTCTGTCCACACGGGCCGAATCAAAAGCCCACAGCTTTCCAAAGTTTTCCTGAGCCCGGAAACCGCAAGGGTAGGTGTCTCCATTCTTTGCATCCACGAAAAAGAAATCGATACCGCCGAGGCACGGTGCCATGAACGAAGGCGTTCCGTTGTAGTGGGCTTCGAGTGAAACAATCGAAGACAGGGGAGAAAAAATCCTGATGTGTGATCGGAATTCGGGAATGGTACGGGCAAGGGCACTGAACAGCAGTGCTTTTTCCTTTTTAGAAAAGTTGACGATCCACTCTGCTGAATTTGCCGCATACACCGCCTGTGTATCATCGTTAAGGCTCATGGGGTAACAGGCATTCACGATGGTAAATCCGAGATCGGTAACGAATCGGTAAAACCGGGAAAACGCGCTTCTGAAGTTGTTGTACAATACTTCCTGCGCCTGCCTGGTTCCGTCTTTCAGCGACAGATCCAGCTCTTTCCCGCCGGTGTACCGGTTGATTCCCAGGTTGGCCGAGGGAAATATACCATGCCGGTGAAAAATGGGCAGCGCTGTTTCGATTCCCCGGATGACACCCGGAAGGCCCCGCATGTTTTCGTGAAGATTGCCGTGGGCAGAATCCACACTGATCCATAAATTTCTCAGCGGAGTAGCAGCCAGGGCCTCGGCTATTTTTTCAATCCGGTAAACCAGCTTTTCCCTGTCGCCTTTGTGCCGGAAAGAAAATCCGTTCGTACCGGTTCGGATGTAGGGGATTCCCGCTTTACCGGCATGGTCGATCATTGCCATCAGGTCTTCAAAGAAGAGAAACGGTTCACCGCCGGTGAACGAAATGGCCTGAACCCCTTTCTCGGCAGCCGCATCAATATTTTTCTTGACCGCATCCAGGGGAAGCGTGTGGCGGTCAAAGCGGTTTGAACGCCGCATGGCACATTGCGCACAGGCGGCATTGCACGCGTCTGTAAACTGGACAACCAGCTGGCCCGGCACCTTGCCCCTGAAGAGAATCGACAGGATGTCAGGCAACGGCATGGGTGTTTTCCGTGATACGCACTTCAGGGCTGGTTAATCCGGTTTCTGATCCGGACATGGTCTTCTCGGCAGACGGATTTCCCAGAATATCGTTCAGGGCCTCATCCCAGGAATAGTTGTCGATCACATGCTGTTTTGCACTTTGACACATCCGGTCATAAGCCGGATCACCCGATTCCTTCATTTTCAGGATATCCAGAATTTTATCCCGCCATATCCCGGTACGGGTGACCGGCAGGACAAAACCGTTTTTCCTGTCCTGCACGATCTCCTTGGGGCCGCCGACATCCGAGACCAGTGCCGGCAGGCCGCAGGCCAGTGATTCCAGTACCACCATACCGAAGGTATCGGTCGTGCTGGGGAAAACAAAAAGATCCACGCATGCGTAAAGCTTCAGCAGCTTTTCATTGGGAATCCGACCGGGAAAAAGTGCCCGGTCATACCCTGCCATCATGCTTTCGATCCGCTCGAGATCCGGTCCGTGTCCGGCCACAACCAGATTTACGTCTTTCCTTTTTTCAGCGATCTCCCTGTAAACCGTCATGAGAAAGTCAACATTTTTATCCCGGCTCACCCGGCCGGCAAAAAGAAGGGTGACACCATCCGGAATGCCGAAATCCTTCAGAAATTTTTTTCTCTGAGCCGCTGAAAAATCCGGCACGGTCATGTCAAAGCCTCTCTTGATCACGTTCATCCGGGAACGGTCAAATCCCCTGTCGGCCAGAATATTGATATATTCGGCAGTGGGCACCTTTATTTCATCGGTGAATGAGTAAAACCAGTACATGGCAGACTGGATAAATGAGGCGATGCCGTCATCTTCAAAAATCAGTTCCGCCTGATAGGAAAAGTCCGTATGAAATATGCTGGTGCTTTTGACACCGGTCAATTTGGCCATCAAAAGACCGATAATACCCACGGGACCGGGGGTTGAAATAATGATTTCCTCCGGGGCGTACCGGTATATCATATCCACTGATTTCAAAAGGGACGGGATGTTGAGGGTATAGGTTCTGTAAAAGTCAGGGGTGTACGAAAAGATGCACGGCAGGTTCAGCCGGTTGGGGAGCGGTTTTGTGTTTTCATCCTCTTTTCTGCAGACAACGAACATCACATCCATATCCCGGCTGTAAGCCGTGCGCATGTAGTTCTGAAGATTGATGGCCACACCGTTCAGGTCATCGATCGTATCGGTGAACCAGAGTATTTTCTTTTCATTTTTATCGTTATTTACAATATACCGTTCCTTGAGCGTCTGTATGAGATCCCGGTCCAGAAAAAGCTGTTTTAATGACGAGAAAAAGGGCACGGTAATAAAAAGAACCGGCAGCAGGGCGGAAATGTTTTTTACAAGTCCGGCCGCTTCACCCCGCTTGGCACTTTTTATGATCGATTGGGTAATCATGATAATAAAATCATCATACAGGGTGGCAATGTTGTCATAAATGCTGTCCATTTTCTGTTCCACTGTCAGGTGGGTGTTTTGCGACCACTGCCGGATATCGTTCAGAAATTTCAACAGGATTCTGTCTTTTTCCGCCTTACCTTTCCGCATTTTCATGCGGGTAATCCGCTCTTTAAACTCTTTAAACGTTTTCCCGTTAGCGGTAAACAGCGTGTTTTGAATCATTTCGGTGATGGTGTCGTTGGCCTTGTGATGATGGATCTGGGAGTAGTCGCAGAAAATTTTATAGATACTGAAAGCAAAGGACTTGTAGTCATTGCACCGCCCGTTGCACAGGGTTTTCTTGTTTCTGATGTGCTCGATGAGTTCCTCTCTTGACGTGCCGACGCCCGTGGTATAGGTCTGGCCGATAAAAAGGCCGGCATGATCATCCGAGCCGCCGGTAAACCCTTTGATCCACGGGTCGCTGCTGAAGGGCTCGATTTGATATTTGGTTTTCAGTTCCGTTATAATTTCCGGTGTCAGGTTCTGGAGAGTTTTTAGCCATATGGCGCTGTAAAGCCGGTTCCGTGCGCCGTTAAGCCCTTCAAACACATCGAACAGAAGAATGAGTTTTTCCAGGATTTCCATGGAGAGCTTTTTATTGATGCTGTAGGTGGCATGGGCGACTGAATGAGCGAGATTCTGCTCTTTCAGATAATCCCGCAACCGGTATATGTCGGTGCGAATGACGTCGATCCGTTCAAACTGCTGCGGTGTAATGTCATATACCAGCACATGAATCTTGCAGCCGTTTTCCGGGAAATAGGTGGTCACTTCCACGCTGATAAAGGTGTCTTCAGGGTGATTCTCGACGAGTGCCAGCGCCCCCTCTATGGTGTTATGATCGGTTACGGTGACAAAATCCATGTTCTGACTTTTTGCGGTGTTGTACAGCGTCTCCATATCCGTATAGGACTCCCGTGCCCCGACCTTTTTTAAAAACCATTCGGACGGTCGTTTTGAAGCGGTTGAATGGACATGTAAATCTGCACATATCATAGGCTTGCCCCTCCTGACTTTGAAAAACCAATTATCCTGAGTTCCATGTTCTTACCCGTTTTTGCCTGCCCCTTTCTATTACGGGAATATGACGGCGGTATTATGGTTTCATTAAACTTGTATTAGCCTGGCAACCTTTGAAAAAACAGGCTGCTTCTATTAATGCAACACTAACAGCGTCTTCATCATTTCAAAACAAATCTCCTTTATTAAGCTTAGGTATTGTGTTAATAACAACCAACAAAAAGGAGAAGACCATGTTGAAAAACCGTTCATTTTTAAGAAACACTATAACCGTTTCCGCAGCTTTTTTGCTGCTGCTGCTGTTTACCTCATCCGCCGTCGCCAAAGCACCCAAATATGTATTTGTGTTTATCGGTGACGGCATGGGGATCCCCCAGCGGACCGCAGCAAACGCGTATGCCGGGGAAAAACTTTTAGTCGATTCCCTGCCGTTCCAGGGCATCACCACGACCCATGCAGCCGACCGGTTCATCACCGGTTCTGCGGCAGCCGGTACCGCCATGGCATCCGGCCTCAAGACCAACATCGGCGTGGTCGGCATGGATCCGAATCTGAAACCTGTCAAAACCCTTGCGGAAATGGCCAAAAGCAACGGCATGAAGGTCGGTATCGTTTCCAGTGTGTCAATCGATCATGCAACGCCCGCTACTTTTTACGCCCATGTCCCGAAAAGAGGGCAGTACTATGATATTGGCGTGGCCCTTGCCAAAAGCGGATTTGACTATTTTGCCGGCGGCACGCTCAAAGACCCGGACAACTCGAGGAAAAATTCTGAAAATTATCAGGGCAACGCCTGGGACATCGCAAAGAAAAACGGGTACAAAATAACAAAGACCAAAGCCGACTTTGAAAAACTTTCCGAAAAGGATGGGAGGATCATCGCCACCAACGCCTGGATACAGGATTCAGGGGCCCTTCCGTATAATATGGACACCACGGACAGGGACATTTCCCTGTCAGAATTTACCGCCAAGGGGATCGAGGTGCTGGACAATGAAAACGGGTTCTTCATGATGGTCGAAGGCGGGAAAATCGACTGGGCATGCCATGCAAACGACGCTACAGCCGCCATAAAAGACACCCTCGAGTTTGACAGGGCGGTACGGAAAGCATACGATTTCTATCAGAAACATCCCGAGGAAACCCTTATTGTGGCCGCCGGCGATCATGAGTGCGGCGGTATGACTCTGGGCTATGCCGGCACCAAATACCAGACGTATTTTGATGTGTTAAAAGGACAGAAAGTGTCCTTTACAAGATTTACCAACACAGTGATCAAAGACTTTCAGGAAAAAGAGAGTGTGCCGAGTTTTGAAGATATGAAACCGTATATCACGGAATATTTCGGGCTCAAGTTCAAGGGCGGTGATAATGATCCCATGGTACTGGCCAATCATGAAATCACCGAAGTCATCGAGGCGTATCAGAGAAGTCTGAACAAGGAAGAAGAGAAGTCCGGCGACCCCAGAACCTACGTGCTGTACGGCGGGTACGACCCGTTAACCGTCACCCTGACCCACATTTTAAACCAGAAGGGCGGTATCGCCTGGACATCTTACAAGCATACCGGTGTGCCGGTGACCACGTCCGCCATCGGGGCAGGTGCCGAATCTTTCCAGGGTATGTACGACAATACGGATATCGCGCTCAAAACAATGAAAATAATGGAATTGGGAACAACCGTTCAGTATGCGGCAGCTCAGTAATCTGCTGAAATCCGTTTTGAACAGAACCCATTTTAACGAAACGGGAAAAGACGGTACAGTGGAGGACACATCGCTGTACCGTCTTTTCTTGAAAAAGCACCGGCCGGAGAAAAAATGCGCACCCTAAAAAAGGACACCGTTCTGGTAATTGCCTTTATCATCCTCTGTGTCATTGCCTGGTGTCTGCCCACCGGGTTTGAAGAAAAAATCGATAAAAATTCAGTCCGCTGCCGGGGCGAAGTTCTTGACGTCGACAATTCAAATGTCCTGCAGCACGGCATGGTGAAGACGGGAGAACAGAAGGTCGCCCTGAAAATCAAAAACGGGCCCTTCAAGGGGCGCACCTTTGATGCGGAAAACCAGCTTCTCGGCCAGATGGACCGGGACAAGATTTTCAGGAAAGGGGACACCGCCTTTGTGGTCCTCACCGTGGATCCGGACGGCAATGTCATCTATGTCAATCCCCAGGCACATTACCGGATCGGTATTGAAATATTCCTGCTGTCTGTTTTTGCCCTGCTGCTGATTGCGTTCGGCGGTTTTACCGGGCTCAAAGCCCTTCTCAGTTTTCTTTTCTCCGCGCTTGTCATCTGGAAAGTACTGATCCCCTCACTTTTAAAAGGGTGGGACCCGATACTGGTGACACTGGGGATTACCGCCATTCTGTGCGCGGCCATCATTTTCCTTGTGGCCGGGGTGAACCGGAAAGGGACAACCGCATTCTGCGGCTGTTTCGCCGGCATTCTCACCAGCTGCGGCATGGCGTTCTACTTTACCCAATCTCTGCATCTGCACGGTGCTGTCATGCCGTTTGCCGAAACCCTTCTTTACTCCGGTTTCGGGCACCTCGACCTCACCAGAATCTATATCGCGGCCGTATTTATCGCCTGTTCCGGGGCGGTAATGGACTTAGGCGTTGATGTGGCCGCCAGTATGAACGAGGTGGTTGAAAAACACCCTTCCATTAACCGGATGGATCTGATAAAATCGGGTCTGAACGTCGGGAGAGCCGTTGCCGGGACCATGACCACCACGCTGCTGCTGGCGTACTCCGGCGGATTTATAACCCTGCTGATGGCGTTCATGGCACAGGGCATACCGCTCTCTTCCACTTTTAACATCATCTACGTGGCGGCGGAGGTGCTGAAAACCATTGTCGGCAGTTTCGGACTGGTAACGGTGGCCCCGTTTACCGCACTTGTCGGAGGGTTTATGCTTGTGAAAAAACCGTAAGTATCCATCTGAAAATCTCCAAAAGGCATTTTGTACGCAACAGCCATCTTTAACCAACCGCCTGAAGGATTTTACATCATGAAAAAAACTTTTGTGCTGGACACCAACGTCATCCTCCATGACTCTTCCTGCATCTTGCGCTTTGAAGAAAACGACATTATCATCCCCATCACCGTTATTGAAGAACTGGACCGGTTCAAAAAAGGCAACGATATCATCAACTGCAATGCAAGAGATTTCTTAAGATCGCTGGACGCCATCAGCTGCGACAGCATTTTTAACGGCGGTGTCCCCATCGGCGAGGGACTGGGCAACATTTCGGTTTTTGTGGATGTCGAGCTCGACGAGATGATTCAGAAAAGCTTTTCCTCCGACAATTCGGACAACCGGATCCTCAATACCGTATACAAAGTGGCCAAAAAGCTGAAAAATGAAAAAGCGGTCCTGGTTTCAAAAGACGTGAATCTCCGGCTGAAAGCACGGTCTCTCGGCATCCGGACAGAAAATTACCACGGCAATTATATTGAAAATCTCTCCACCATATACAAGGGAATCCGGACGATCGAGAATATCAGTGATACCGTTTTCGACGACCTTTTCTCCTCGCCCTGGGAAACGGATGTGGCCAATCTCAACGGAACCGCTCCGTTTCTCGCCAACGAAAATGTCGTGCTGAAAAATCACAGCAAATCCGTACTGGGAAGCTACAACAAAAAAAGGAACGTGGTAAGCCGGGTGAATCTTGCCCAGTGTTTCGGCATCAAACCGAAAAACGCCGAGCAGATTTTTGCCCTCAATGCCATGATGAATCCCGACATCCCCCTTGTCACCCTGTCCGGCAAAGCCGGTACCGGCAAAACCCTGCTCGCCATCGCCGCCGCCCTGGAGAGCAGACGATTGTACCACCAGATTTTTATCGCAAGACCGCTCGTTCCCCTCAGCAACAAGGATCTCGGGTATCTTCCCGGCGATATCAGCTCAAAGGTGGATCCGTACATGCAGCCCCTGTACGACAATCTGTCGGTCATACAGAATCAGAACAGCAAGGCCGCCCGGCAATCCAAACAGATCAGGGAGTACCTGGACGAACAGAAAATCGTGATCACGCCGCTCTCTTATATCCGGGGCAGGAGCATTGTCAAGGTGTTTTTTATCGTGGACGAAGCCCAGAATCTGACCCCCCATGAAGTCAAAACCATCGTGACCCGGGCAGGAGAGGGGACCAAAATCGTATTTACAGGCGATATTTTCCAGATCGACCACCCGTATCTTGACAGCCAGACCAACGGGCTTGCCTACCTGATCGAGAAGATGAAAGACAGGGAACTGTACGCCCATATCAACCTTGAAAAGGGAGAGCGTTCCGAACTTTCCGAGCTTGCCTCCAAAATTCTTTAGCCCGTATGCCGCACCGTCCGGATATCTGCGGTAAAAACGGATCGCTGCGAATGTATGCTGTTCCACGGGCAGATGGCGGCCAAACCCGGCATAGAAAGCACCCCGCCATCTGCCTGTCCAGAGTTGACTCGTTAAAAAAAATCATCGTGAAAACCGATTGCGTTGAATGAAAATAGCTGCTAAAGTACCCGGATAGAATCCACAGTAAATTCAATGATCTTTTGAGCCGACATGGACGGATGTGAAACGATGGCAAAAATTCTGATCATAGATGACGATCCCCAGCTCTGCCGGATGCTGGCCCAGAGTTTTACCAAAATGGATCACACAGTACAGTATGCGCTCACCCTGACCCAGGGTCTTGAGACCCTTTTCTCGGATACGTTTGATGTGATATTTCTCGATGTCAATCTGCCGGACGGCAACGGCCTTGAAGCCATCGACACGATACGGGATCACCCGGCACTGCCCGAAATCATCATCATGACCGGTTTGAGCGACCCGGAAGGCGCCGAGCTTGCCATGAAATCACGGGTATGGGACTACATCCAGAAAAGCGGCTCCCACAAGGAATTCCAGTTTTCCCTCACCCGCGCCCTGAAATACCGGCAGCAGAAAGCAGACAAGAGCCGGGAGTACAAAATCAAAAGAAAGTCCATTGTCGGAGAGAGCCGGGGAATAAAAGCGTGCCTGGAACTTGCATCAAAGGCGTCCAACAACGATGTGCCGGTGCTGGTCACGGGAGAGACCGGCACCGGCAAAGAACTGTTCGCCAAAGCCATCCACGAAAACAGCCCGCGGCAGCCGAACAATTTTATCGTGGTGGACTGTGCCGCCCTGCCGGAAAATCTGGTGGAAAGCGCCCTTTTCGGCCATAAAAAGGGCGCTTTCACAGGGGCGGACACGGACAAGGCCGGACTGATAGAGATGGCGGACGCGGGTACCCTGTTTCTCGATGAAGTGGGAGAGCTGCCGGTGGTCATCCAGAAAAAATTCTTGCGGGTCCTGCAGGAAAAACGGTTCCGTCCCATTGGCGGAAAAAAGGAAATTTCAAGTGATTTCAGGCTTGTGGCCGCCACCCACCGGGATCTGCCGGATATGGTGAAACAGGGCGGGTTCAGGGAGGACTTTTATTTCAGGATCTCTTCCCTTGCCATCACTATCCCGCCGCTCAGAAAACGCAAGGAAGACATCCCGCTTCTGGTGAAGCACCACATGGACAAAAAGCGCATCCTGTTTGACGAAGCCCCGCCCGAAGTGTCGGACCAGCTTGTGGAGGATTTTCTTTTGTACAACTGGCCGGGCAATGTACGGGAGCTGATCAACGCGCTGGACCATGCCTGCAGTGATGCATTCTATGAATCGATCATCTTTTCCAAGCATCTGCCGGAACATATCCGTTCGTACAATATCAAGAGCAAAATCCGCTTCAGTGAGGCCGGGGATACAGCAGCCGCGGCTCCTGAAAAACAAGCCCCTGTTTTGAACGTCAATCTGAAAGATTATGTGGAAATGGCAAAACAGAAGTACCTCAAAGATCTCATCTCCCACACCCGGGGCGATATAAATACGGCGTGCCGTTTATCCGGTCTTTCCAGGGGCCATCTCTATTCCCTTCTGAAAAAATACGGTGTCCGCAGCGGATAGGGTGATGTCAGATTTTTCTGACACCGTCCGGTTTTTCTGACAGACAAAAGCCAACCATTTGTTTTAACGAGAAAATTTGTGTTTTTATCCCATTAGCGGCGTGGGGTCCACTGCCTGACCCATTCGTCTGTCAGATTTTTCTGACAACCACAAACAAGCCCGCAATTTCGCAACCTATTGAAATTAAATAAATTTTTTGATTTATACCCGGTTGGCCCGCTCTTTGCTATGACACTGTCTGGAAGTCAACGACCACCCGAAAAGCGGGTGGCCTGGAATGTATGCATTTGAACCGTGACATTTTGTACACGCGGCCGTTGACCTAAACAGGAACGCTTTTCAGGTTGAAGAACAGAAAAAACGGAAAAATGAAGCTGATACTTTTCATTCACAAAGAGGCCTCTGACAAAGGGGCCGATCTCGAGAAGACCATATATGACAGTTTCGATACCATTGAAATCGAATCGTATACCTCATTTGCCGCACTTGAAGCGGGTGTCAAAAAGGCGGCCAGGTCCACTGAAGAAGAGATTTTCATCCTGCTGGCCGAGTCTGTCAGCCGGCTCAACGAGTTGACCCGGCTCATCGATCTGCTCGAAGGGAAACGGGTCGTTTTGATTCTCCCGGACGAATCAAAAGCGACACTGACAAAAGCATTCGGATTTTTTCCGCGATTTTTTACCACTGTGAATGATGACTTTCACAACCTCAGCCGCGTGCTGCACAAAATGATCAGCCGCCGTTGAAACAGGAATTATCGGTTATGGTTTTGTCATTTTAAATACGTTTAAAAAGGAGAAAAAAAATGAGCTGGAAAAACATGAAACTCGGCACCAAACTGATGATGGGATTCGGGGCGGTGGCATTGATCACCCTTATCGTGGGGATTGTGGGATATTACGGGGCCATCAAAGGAGAAGAACACGTGGATGAAATCGGCGGGGTACGTCTGCCGAGTGTGGACAGCCTGCAGATAATCCATGCAGAGGCCGAAGACATCCGGGGAACCATGCGGACCATGGCCATACCCGGTCTCTCGGATGAGGAGAGAGATCAGCAGTATCAGAATCTGTCCAAGGCCAGAGAGCATTATGAGGCGGCCTGGAAGGTGTATGAACCCCTGCCCCAGACCGACGAAGAAGCCAGGCTGTGGCAGGAGTTTGTCCCGGCCTGGAATGCCTGGCGTGCGGAAAACAACAAGGCCATGAATCTGGCGCGCAAGATAGATGAAATGACTCAAACGTATATGAAATCAGTAAAAAATCAAAATCTGTCCTATCAGGATGCAATTGGTGATGCGCAAAAAATTATGCTTCAGGCCACCGTTTCATTCAAAACGCAGGTTCAGGAGTGGAAAAACATTCTGATTCGTGGCAATGACAATAAGTTGTTTGACAAATATTCGGCTGCTTTTGATAAGAGAGAAAAAACTGTGCAGGCGTTGCTTTCAAATGTCCTTGATCTTATGAAGCAATTGGGCCTGGATGTCGACGTTGCCGAAGGCCTGATTGCTTCCCATAAGGAACTGGGCCTGAAGTACCGGGAAGCACTGAGGCAATTCGAGCATTCAAATCCCGAGGCCGGCAAGACAATCGATTCGCTCGTAAGAGGCATAGATCGGGCGCCGACAAAGGGGATGATAGATCTCGCGAAACAGCTTGAGGATGCCGGTCGAAAAGCCGAAGGCCTTGATTCTGACTTGCAGAGCCAGCTGATGGGTCCGGTAACGGACACTCAACGTACAGCCATTGATCTTTTGGAGCAGATCGTAAAAATCAACCAGGATGTGGCCGCCCACGAAGTGAAAGCGGCTCACCACGACGCCGCATTCATTGAAATCCTGACAATTGTTGCCGTTATTTTCGGGGTAATACTGGCCATGGGACTGGGATTTTTTATTTCCCGGGGCATCAATAAAGCCCTCACCCAGGTCACGGATACGTTGAACGAGGGGTCCGACCAGGTGGCGTCCGCCTCCGGCCAGGTCTCCTCCGCAAGCCAGCAGCTGGCGGAAGGGGCCTCAGAGCAGGCCGCCTCCATCGAGGAAACCTCGTCGTCCCTCGAGGAGATGTCCTCCATGACCAAGCAGAACGCGGACAATGCCGGCCAGGCCGACAACCTCATGAAGGAAGCCAACCAGGTGGTTGGCGAGGCCAACAGCTCAATGGGCCAGCTCACAAGTTCCATGGAGGAGATCACCAAGGCCAGCGAAGAGACCTCCAAGATCATCAAGACCATTGACGAGATTGCGTTCCAGACCAACCTGCTGGCCCTGAACGCCGCGGTTGAGGCGGCCCGGGCAGGGGAGGCCGGCGCCGGTTTCGCCGTTGTGGCCGACGAGGTGAGAAACCTGGCCTTACGGGCGGCGGATGCGGCCAAGGATACGGCCGGACTGATCGAAGACACCGTCAAAAAGGTCAATGACGGCTCCGAAATCGTCACCAGAACCAACCAGGCGTTTGACCAGGTGGCGGAAAGCGCTCAGAAAGTCGGCGAGCTGGTAGGGGAAATCTCGGCCGCCTCACAGGAGCAGGCCGACGGCATCGAGCAGGTCAACAAGGCGGTCACCGACATGGACAAGGTGGTGCAGCAGAATGCGGCCAATGCCGAGGAGTCGGCTTCCGCCTCGGAAGAGCTCAACGCCCAGGCCGAACAGATGAAAGCATCCGTGGATGAACTCATGGCACTTGTGGGCGGATCAGGCGGAAAAACCGCCGGTGCGAAACAAGGCAAAACCCGATCATTGCTGCACAGAAAGAAATCCGCAGGATACGATCAGGCGCAGACAAAGGAGCAGGACGGACAGGCATATACCGGGAAGAGAAAGGCACTCGGCCGCAGACCCGGAGAGGTCAATCCGAAGCAGGTGCTCCCCATGGATGATGACAGTGATGATTTCAAAGATTTCTAACCAAAGGAGGATATCGAAATGACAGACGAAACAAGAGCAGCGAACGAGGCGGTTCAGCGGTCCTTGGAAAGGGAAGGGAAGTATCTCACATTTACCCTTGCCGAAGAGGAGTACGGAATCGGCATCCTCAAAATCAAGGAAATTATCGGCATGATGCCCATCACGTCGGTACCGAGAACCCCTGAATATGTAAAGGGCGTTATCAACCTGCGGGGCAAGGTGATTCCGATCATCGATCTCAGGCTGCGGTTCGGCATGGCCGCAATGGCGTATACCGAGAGAACCTGCATTATTGTCGTGGAGATCGAATCGCAGAAAGGGACCGTCCAGGTGGGGATCGTTGTGGATTCGGTTTCCGAGGTACTCAACATCAAAGGAGAAGATATTGAAGACACGCCCACTTTCGGCACCACCCTGGATACCGACTACATTCTGGGGATGGCCAAGGTGGAAGGCGGGGTGAAAATCCTGCTGGATATCAACCGGGTTCTGAGCGAAAGTGAAATTGCCGCACTTGAAAAGCACACGTAATTTTTGAATGAACAGGAATACTTGTAAAATGCAAACCAAAGGAGGCAGATAAAATGTTTAAGAATATGAAACTGGGCACCAAGTTGTTAATCGCGTTCCTGTGTGTCGGGGTGATCCCGTTTGCCGTGATCGGCACGATATCCCTCGTCAAATCGAACAGCGCCCTTTCAAAGCAGTCTTTTGAAAAACTTGAAGCGGTCCAACAGATCAACCGTACTCAGATAGAAAACTTTTTTCAGGAAAAAATGGCAGATACAACGGCCATGGTCCACAACATCGAAAAGATCCAGGAAGAAGGGTTTCACAAAGTGGACAGCATCCAGGACCTCAAGAAAAAACAGTTCGAGCAGTTTTTCCGGAATGTGAGAAACGATGTCCGGGTTCTGTGTGAAAGTGAAGACGTGAAAAGCGCCTACCGGAATCTCAAGAGTTACCATGACATGATGGGATTCGGCCATGACGACCGGTTCGACGTGTCCTCCGTCACCTACCGGGAGATCTGGAAACAGTTTGAAAAGTCGCTGGGCAACTATGTGAAGGAGAAAGGGTACTATGACGTCTTCCTGATCTCCAAGCCCCACGGCCACGTGATGTACACCTATGCACAGGAGAAGGACCTGGGGGCCAACCTGGGCGCCGGCAAGTACAAGGATTCTACCCTTGCCAGTCTCTGGAGACGGGCGGTGGACGCGGACGGCATCGTAATGGCGGATTTTGAATCCTACGCCCCGAGCAACGAGGCCCAGGCCATGTTCGCCGGCGGCCCGGTAAAGGACAAAACCGGTAAAACGGTGGCGGTTGTGGCCCTCCAGGTGCCTGAGGCGCCCATCAACGAGATCGTGCAGAACCGGGAAGGACTGGGAGAAACCGGTGAGTCCTATCTGGCGGCTGAACAGGACGGCCGGATCGAGTTCAGGAGTGATCTTCAGACAATGGGCGAAGGCAAATTCGTTATCGGCCACGACGTGACGGAAATCGCCCCGGCCTATCTGAGAGAAGTGATACAGGGACAGGATGTACACGACACCTATGTGGATTCGGCCGGCAATCCCGTGGTGGTCAGCGGCCGCCCGGTGAAAATCTCCGAAAACATCACCTGGGCCATGATCACCAAGCAGAACCTCGAAGAGACGCTGGTGGGCAACAAGGACAAGGGGGAAAAAGACTTTTTCGCCAGCTACATCGAGGCGTACGGTTACTACGACCTCTTTCTTGTCAACGAAAAGGGGTATGTCTACTACACGGTGACCAAAGAGTCGGACTACCAGACCAACATGGTGAACGGCCGGTTTTCCGATTCGGGTCTCGGCAAACTCGTGCGGAAGGTGATGGACACAAAAGAAATTGAAATCGCCGATTTCGAGCCGTACGAACCCAGCGGCAACACGCCCCAGGCCTTCATTGCCGGTCCCCTGGTTCAACACGGGAATGTTAAAACCGTGGTGGCCCTGCAGATATCCCTGGACAACATCAACAGTATCATGCAGGAGCGGACCGGTCTCGGCGAAACCGGCGAGACCTACCTTGTGGGCTCTGACAAGCTGATGCGGTCCGATTCCTATCTCGACCCGGCCAACCATTCCGTCGAGGCCTCTTTTGAAAATCCGGCCAAAGGAAGTGTGGATACCGTGGCGGTAAGAGAGGCCCTTTCCGGCAAGACAGACGCCAAAATCATAAAGGATTACACCGGGAACAACGTGCTGTCCGCCTATGCCCCGCTGAAAGTGGGGGACACCACCTGGGCCATAATAGCGGAAATCAACGAGTCCGAGGCGTTTGCCGCGGCAACGGTCCTGGAATGGGTCATCGGTATCACCGGTATCATTGGTGTGGCGGCCATTATCGTCATCGCCCTGTTCATTACCCGGTCGATCACCAAACCGGTGAACCGCATTACCCAGACCCTGAACGAGGGGTCCGACCAGGTGGCGTCCGCCTCCGGCCAGGTCTCCTCCGCAAGCCAGCAGCTGGCGGAAGGGGCCTCAGAGCAGGCCGCCTCCATCGAGGAAACCTCGTCGTCCCTCGAGGAGATGTCCTCCATGACCAAGCAGAACGCGGACAATGCCGGCCAGGCCGACAACCTCATGAAGGAAGCCAACCAGGTGGTTGGCGAGGCCAACAGCTCAATGGGCCAGCTCACAAGTTCCATGGAGGAGATCACCAAGGCCAGCGAAGAGACCTCCAAGATCATCAAGACCATTGACGAGATTGCGTTCCAGACCAACCTGCTGGCCCTGAACGCCGCGGTTGAGGCGGCCCGGGCAGGGGAGGCCGGCGCCGGTTTCGCCGTTGTGGCCGACGAGGTGAGAAACCTGGCCTTACGGGCGGCGGATGCGGCCAAGGATACGGCCGGACTGATCGAAGACACCGTCAAAAAGGTCAATGACGGCTCCGAAATCGTCACCAGAACCAACCAGGCGTTTGACCAGGTGGCGGAAAGCGCTCAGAAAGTCGGCGAGCTGGTAGGGGAAATCTCGGCCGCCTCACAGGAGCAGGCCGACGGCATCGAGCAGGTCAACAAGGCGGTCACCGACATGGACAAGGTGGTGCAGCAGAATGCGGCCAATGCCGAGGAGTCGGCTTCCGCCTCGGAAGAGCTCAACGCCCAGGCCGAGCAGATGAAAGCCTCTGTGGATGAACTGGCCGCCCTTGTGAGCGGGGCAAAGGGCACGGCTGCCCGGTCTGCAACATCCAGCAACAAGGCCGGAACCGGGTCCGGCAGGCGGAAAGCCTTGGCCTACAAGAAGCAGGGCGCTCAAAACACGGACCATGCAGTCCAGCAGAAAGGGCAAGGGCATGCAGGAGGTGGCAATGCCGGCAGGGGAAGAGAGATCAATCCGGATCAGGTAATCCCCATGGATGATGACCAGGACGACTTTAAGGATTTTTAACCACCGTCCCCTGACGGTCGGGACAGGATGACACTGCTTCAGGGCAGATACATCCTGTCCCGCCCGCCTCATCCTGAAAAGCGTAAAAATAACTTATAACGGGGTTATGAACATGTCCTATGAAATAATTGAAAATCTTGTTGAGAAACTCTCCAGTGAATTTATACTGGCAACCCCTGCCGAACCCGAAAGTTTATCCGGTCTGCTGCCCGTACTGAAACAGCTTCATTCAAAGTGTGTGACACTCTCCCTTGATGATCAGGCAAAGGCGGTTTTAAAAGCCAGAAAACTGATCAATGCGCTTCTGCATGATTCCCCAGGTGATCCGGATAACAAAATGTCCGATCTTGAACATGTCATCACCGGTCTGTCGTCATCATTATCAGGCATTTCCCAGAGAGAACCCGCAACTGCTGAAGAAACTGTTGAAGAAACGGCCCAACAAAAGGACCACAGCCCGGATGCGGCTGACCAAAGCGCAAGTGCGGCTGCCATTGAAACAGCCGAAGCCCCGGTGACCGATCCGGGTGACGTATCGGCTGCTGAAACCGGGGAAAAAACAGACGCGGAAACAGACCTGGAGCGGATAGAAACGTGTCTTAACCGGATGACCCACCTGATCGGTGCGTTCTGTCCCGGAGAGGTCACCGACCTCGGGTCCATGCTCAATACAATGGATGAAGTGATCGGCATTTCAAAAGACAACGGATACGATATTATCCATGAAATTGCATCGGCATGCAAAGGATATGTCGAAAGCATGACCCTGGAGGACATCGATGATACCAGACCGGTTGAAGAAGGGGTGGTTCTGCTGAAATCCATTCTGAGCCATCTCAAACGCGAAGAGGTGTTTGCGTTTGATTACTCGGATGTCATTGAACTCCTTCAGGGCCGGTTCACCACGGAAAAAGAAGCGGACACCGAAGGCGCGCAGGACCAGTCGGAACCCCCGGCAGCCGCTGAACCGGCGCCGATCTCCGAAGACGACATGGTGATTCTGGTCGATTTTGTTTCCGAAGCCGAGGAAAACCTCGATACAATCGAAGCCAGTCTCGTGGATCTCGAACAGGACCCGGCCAACACGGATATTATAAACGACATCTTCCGGCCGTTTCATACCATCAAGGGCGTATCCGGCTTTTTGTCCCTGACAAAGATCAACACGCTTTCCCATGCCACGGAAAATCTTCTGGACAGCGCCAGGAACGGGGATTTTGTCATAAATGATACCGCAACAGACGTCATTCTCGAATCGGTGGACACGTTGAAAAAACTGCTCGAAAAAGTGAAAACCAGCACCGAAACCGGTTTCACAGAGCCGGACGATGACATCGATGTAGAAATGCTCAGGGAGAAGCTCCAACAGGTTCAGACGGCACTGACCAACGGGGAAAAGATGCCGCTTGGAGAAATTCTCACCAGAAGCGGCAATGTGAATGAAGAGAGTGTCGCGGAAGCGCTCGATATCCAGCGGGAACACCCGGACCGGAAAGTCGGGGAAATCCTCGTCGAAGAGAAAAAGGCCACACCGAACCAGGTTGCGTCGGCCCTGATGCAGCAGAACCAGGCAAAACGACAGGCGGCCTCCCAGGTAAAGGTGAACACCCGGAAACTCGATGATCTCGTAGACTATGCGGGAGAACTGGTCATTGCGCATTCCATGCTGAAACAGAAGGCATCGAAAGACGTCTCCCTGGCCCAGAGTCTTTCCCAGCTCGGCCAGATTGTGAACAGCATGCAGAACATTGCCATGTCCATGCGGATGATTCCGATCAAGTCGACGTTCATGAAGATGACCCGGCTGGTACGGGATTTGTCCAGAAACGCCAAAAAAGATGTCAGCCTGCAGATGTCGGGAGAGGATACGGAAATCGACCGGAACCTGGTGGACGCCATATACGAACCCATGGTGCACATGATACGGAATTCCGTGGACCACGGTATCGAAAAGAAAGAGGAGAGGACACAAAGCGGTAAGCCGCCGCAGGGACGGATCGTCCTGCGGGCGTATCACAAGGGCGGCCATATCATTATCGAGATAGAGGATGACGGAAAGGGGCTGGACAAGGAGAAAATCCTCAGCAAGGCCATGGATTCCGGTGTCATCAGCGGCAACGAGCAGCTCACCGATTCCCAGATTTACGATTTGATCATGAAACCCGGTTTCTCCACGGCCGCCAAAATCACGGACGTGTCCGGCAGGGGCGTGGGCATGGACGTGGTCAAGGACGTGATTGAAAAATTCAGGGGAGAGCTGAGCATCGATTCCAAAAAAGGACGGGGCACCCGGTTCACGATCAGTTTTCCCCTGACACTGGCCATCATCGACGGCATGCTGGTGAAAGTGGAAGAGGAGCGGTACGTCATCCCGACAGCCGCCATACAGAAGGCGTTCAGACCGGCCAGAGACGAATGTTTTACCGTCGAAGGCAAAGGCGAGATGGTAAAGGAGCGGGGAGCCCTGATCCCGGTGATCCGGCTCAATGAAATCTATCACGACAAAAGCGGTAAAAAGAATATCTGGGAAGGACTTGTCGTGGTCGTGGAATCAAAGGATGAAAAACGGGCGCTTCTGATCGACGAGCTGCTTGAAAAGGACGAGTTTGTCATCAAAAGTCTGGGCAGCAGCCTCGAAGACGTGGACGGACTGGCAGGCGGCGCCATACTGGCGGACGGCCGGGTTGGGCTCATTCTCGACATACACGGCATTTTCAGCATTGTCTCTAAAGACAAAACGTAACCGGACATGGACTCGAAGCCGGACCATCAATTGATCAGGCGGCGATCGATACGGTTGATGAAGCCTTACCGGCGAAACCAATATAAAGGAACGTGCCATGAAGCAGATTGTCGGAGTTGCCGACATGAAAGTCAGCAACCGCCCTACTGAATCACTCGTCACATACTCTCTCGGATCATGCATCGGCGTGGTCATTTACGACCCTGTGGCCAAGGCGGGGGGCATGCTGCACTACATGCTGCCCGAGTCCGCCATGGACAAAGAAAAAGCGGCTTTAAGACCCTACATGTTCGCCGACACGGGGATTCCCAGACTGTTCAAGGCGGCGTACAAACTGGATGCGGTTAAAGCACGGACAAAGGTATACGTGGCCGGTGGTGCTGAAATTCTCGACCAGCAAGGGTTTTTCAATATCGGCAGGCGGAACTACATGGCGTTGAAAAAAATTCTGTTCAAAAACAATGTCATGATCGAAAAACAGAATGTGGGCGGCAGCCACAACCGGACTGTCAGGCTTGACATCGCAACCGGGGACATTTATGTCAAAACGTCCGGATCAAAGGAGGTGAAAGTATGACATTACTCCAGGAACTGACCAGAGAGATCAGGAACCTCACCCCGATCCCCGCCGTCGTCAACCAGCTGCTTTCCGTAGTGGACAAGCCGGGCAGCGGTATTGAAGAGATCGCCGACGTGATCAAGTATGACCCGGTGATCACGGTAAACGTGTTAAAAACTTGTAATTCGGCCTTCTTCGGACTTAAAAATCCGGCGGAATCCATAAAGGACGCGGTCAACATGCTAGGGGTCGATCAGGTCGTGGAACTGGTGCTGATGAAGTCCTCGTCGCAGACACTTTCCGGAGAACAGAAGGGGTATGGACTGGAAGACGGGGATTTGTGGCGGTATTCCGTATCATCCGCTGTCATATCGAAAATTGTGGCCGGAAAACTGTCCCTTGAAAACAGAAGCACCCTGTTTACCGCCGCCCTTGTCAAAGATATCGGCAAAATACTCATGGAAAAGTATGTCCAGCGGTCCTCAAAAAAAATACATGCCCTGGTGGACGAAAAACACTTCAGTTTCAGGGAGGCGGAAAAAAAGACCGTGGGAATCGATCATGCCGAGGTCGGCGCCATGATTACAAAAATGTGGAAATTTTCTCCCAGAATGGTTAAAATAATACGGCATCACCACCTGTCCGATGACAGCATGATCAGAGACAGGGACATCACCGCGGTCTATCTGTCCGACTGCATCTGCATGATGCTCGGCATCGGGGTGGGGGCCGACGGTCTTTCCTACAGGTTTAAAGACCGGGCCATGAAGGAACTCGGTATCACGGCGGATGACATATCGGAAATTATTGCGGAATTCGGGTTTAACATGCAGGAAATTGAAGAATTTCTGAAGATCGCTTAAAACCAACAAAAACAGGATGCAATATGTCATATTCAATACTGATAGTGGATGATTCAATGCCCATGCGGTCTGTTATTAAAAAGACCTTTAAAGCGGCCGGCTATGGAAAGTCACAGTTCCATGAGGCGGGAAACGGACAGGAAGGGCTTGACGTCATGAAAAACAACTGGATCGATCTTGTGGTCACAGACTACAACATGCCGGTGATGAACGGGCTGGAGTTTATCAAAATCATTAAAAACGAAGATCTTTTCAAGGATATTCCGGTGATCGTCATCTCCACGGAAGGCAATGAATCCAGAATCCATGAATTTATGAACTGCGGCACGGCCGGTTATATCACGAAACCGTTTACCCCTGAAACCATCAGGGATTTATTAACCGATATTCTTGGAGACGTAAGCTATGACGAAGACTTTGACGGAAGCGATGAAGACCTCGATTTCTGATATAATGGAAACCATGTTCTATCTGCCTGTTGAATTCAAAGAGGGCCCCCTGCCTTACAGTCCGGAAGAACGGAAAACCGCCATGGGATGCCGGATTGATTTTTCCGGCGATTTTTCCGGCGCCATCATCCTGGTCGCGCCAAAAGACCTGCTTGGTGAAATGGCGGAAAACCTGATGGGCACGTCACCGGATCAGCTTGAAGAGCAGCATCTTGCCGGGACACTGACGGAAACACTCAACATGATCTGCGGCAACACGCTGAGCCGGACAGAAACGGAAAACCCGTTCTCCATCGAGGTGCCGAAAATAATTGAGCTGTCCGACCTTTCCGGCATAAAAAACTTTATCATTGTTGAAACCCTTCAATCAGTGATGGCGGTTCACAGTACCATTCATTAACTGTAAGAGGAAAGATCGGATGAACCAGAACATTAACGTACTTGTGGTGGATGATTCGGCAATTGTCCGGAAAGTGTTTTCCGAACAGCTTTCCCGGCAGAAAGGCATAACCGTGGTCGGCACGGCCCCCGATCCCTATGTGGCCCGGGACAAAATTGTCAGCCTCCGGCCGGACGTGATCACGCTGGACATTGAAATGCCCCGGATGGACGGCATCACCTTTTTGAAAAAACTGATGAAGCACTACCCGCTGCCGGTTATCATTGTCAGCTCCCTTACGGCCAAAGGCAGCAAACTCGCGCTGGAAGCCCTTTCCATAGGCGCTCTTGAAGTGATCGCCAAGCCGAGTGCCGCCTACTCGGTGGGGGACATGAGCCTGCAGCTCGCCGAAAAGATCCGGGCGGTCTACCGGGCCGGAAGCGTTCCGGCCGATATCCGGAGAGCGGAAGACAAGCCCATGACCACGGTGGCCTCACGGGCGCTGGCCGCGACCACAAACAAGATTATCGCCATCGGCGCCTCCACGGGTGGAACGGAAGCCCTGAAAAAGGTACTGATGCGGATGCCGCAGAATTCACCGGGTGTGGTGGTGGCCCAGCACATGCCGGCCGAGTTCACCACCTCTTTTGCCCAGAGACTCGATGAGCTTTGCGAAATGCATGTGTCCGAAGCCAAAAACGGCGACAATGTGGTCAACGGCAGAATCCTCATCGCACCGGGCAATTACCATATGATATTCAAGCGGAGCGGCGCGCGGTATTACGTGGAAGTGAAAAAAGGACCGCTTGTCCACCACCAGCGGCCCGCGGTGGATATCCTGTTCAAATCGGTGGCCCGATACGCCGGCGCCAATGCCGTCGGCATCATTCTGACCGGTATGGGAAAAGACGGGGCCGAAGGCATGCTGGAGATGAAAAAGGCGGGCGCTGTCAACATCGCCCAGGATGAAAAATCGTGCGTGGTGTTCGGCATGCCCAAGGAGGCGATCAATACCGGTGCTGTCGATTATATAGAAGATATCGACGCCATTGCGCAAAGAGCGGCTTATATTCTGGAAAAAGCATGACATGGCATCATCGGAGACCCAAATAACATCGGCACAGTTTCAAAAGCTTTCCCGCATCGTGTACGATGAATCCGGTATCGTTATCAATGATAAAAAATACAACCTGCTTCTGGCGCGGCTTTCCAAAAGAATGCGCCGGACAAGGACCGCAAGCGTTTCCGACTATATCAAGCTGATTTCAAACAGCAAAGCCGAATTCGATGAGTTCATCGATGCCGTGACCACCAACCACACCTTTTTTTTCAGGGAAAACCGCCACTGTGAATATATCATCAACAAGCTGGACAGAACCAAGTCGCTTAAAATCTGGTGCTCGGCCGCTTCCAGCGGTGAAGAGCCATACTCCATAGCGGTTCAGCTGCTCCAGCACAATTTTACGTTTACGATCTTTGCCTCGGACATCTCCGGCGAAATGCTTGAAAAATGCCGGAAGGGCATCTATCCGGTCGACAGAACAAAATATGTGCCGGTTCCCATCCTTCACAACTATTTCCAGAAGGGAAGTGGCAGATGGCGGGATCACGTAAAAATCAAACAGCAAGTCATGAAACATGTCCAGTTCGGCCGGTTCAACCTGTTGTCGGACAAACCGTTTGATACGTATGATATCATCTTCTGCCGGAACGTGATGATCTACTTTGACACAAAGACAAGACAGAAAATCCTTACCAGCCTCAGCGGGGCGTTAAAAAAGGGCGGCTATTTTTTCGTGGGCATGTCCGAGAGTCTGCACGGGTTTCAACACGATCTGTCAATTGTGGTGCCGAGCGGATACAGGAAAAAATGACAACAGAGAATCAGCCGGACATCAACTACATGCTGAAACCGGGATACATCTATGTGCCGCAGCAGTCCGTTTATATATCAACGGTGATCGGGTCCGCCGTGGCCGTGTGTATTTTTGACAGAAAAAAGCGCATCGGCGGCATGGGTCATTTTCAACTGCCCCATATATCGGAAAAGGGCAAAACAACGGCGCTTTACGGCAACGTGGCCACGGTGACCCTGATCAACATGATGCTGAACCGGGAGTCTGTGGAAAAACATCTTGAAGCACAGATTTTCGGCGGCGCTTTCAATCCTGACAAAAGCGATTGGGATATCGGCCGGGAGAATATCGAGGAGGCCAGGAAACGCCTCAGAAAAAAACGCATCACCGTCATATCGGAGGATGTGGGCGGTGAAAAGGGCAGAAAGGTGGTGTTCAGCACGGCCAGCAATGAAGTGGCTGTCCTGAAAGTGGACAACCTGAGAGATGCGGACTGGTATCCGTACAATCAGTAACAATACGGAGGCAATAATACAATGAGCAAGGAAAGAATTTTAATTGTGGACGATGAAAAAGCGGTAATCAATCTTTTTCAGCAGGCCTTTTCAAGGGCGGGCTATGAAGTGTCGTCCGCTCAGACCGGGGAAGCGGCAATGACTCTGCTGAGGGAAAAAACCGTTCACGTGATATTTCTGGACCTGAAACTGCCGGACACAAACGGCATCGACCTGTGCCGGGAAATTAAGAAGATCATGCCCATGTCCATCGTTTTTGCGGTGACCGGTTATGCATCGCTTTTTGAGCTTGCCGACTGCAGGGAGGCCGGGTTTGACGACTATTTCAAAAAACCGGTCAACATCAAAACCCTGGTGAAAACGGCTGAGGATGCCTTTGAAAAAGTCAACCGGTGGAAAAAGAATTAGGCAACACTCCCTTTAAGTATTATCCAGTACGTGCCGGATCATCCGGGCGATTTCCGAGCTTAAACGAGTCTCACCCGGGCGGTGTCGAGAAGCCGGTTGATGCTGTTGATATACTCCATGTTCTTGCAGGGCTTTGAAATATGGTCAACCAGGGGATCATTCTGTTTGATCTCTTTCAGGGATTCGATAAATTCAATATTGCCGGAGATGAAAAGAACCGGAACGGTTTGACCGTTCTGCCGGATCCGTTTATAGACGTCCATGCCGCTGATTTCCCCGGGAAGGATGTAGTCCAGGCTTACAATGTCATAGCTGTTTTTCTCAATCAGGTCGAGTGCCGCCTTTCCGTTGACGGCCGTATCGACCCGGTGGCTGCAGGGCGCTTCCGTGAGCAGGGTATGCTGGATCTCCCTGATTTCCGGTTCATCTTCCACAAGGAGGATATGTCTGTCCGTATGTTGTCCTGTGGTGACAATCTCCTGCTTTTCCTCTTCCAACAGGGTCTTTCTGACGACCGGGAGCGAAATGGTAAACCGGGCACCTTCTCCGAACCCGGAAGAAACCGAAATTTCGCCTTTGTGCTGCTCAATATATTTTTTGACATTGGCCATACCGTAACCGGTGCCCTTGATACCGGTCCTGTAGGAACCTGTGGCGTCCATGCTGCCCTTAAGGGTAAAAGAGGGCTCGTAAATACTTTCAATGTGGGCCCGGGGGATACCGCATCCGTTGTCCGCGATTTCGATAATAACCGACTCGTTCCGGCAGGCGGTACTGATGGAAATCTTCGGTGCCGGTGTTTTGCTTGTGGCATGAACGGCATTCTGTATCATGTTGACAAGCACGTGTTCAATCATGCCGGGATCGGCCAGAAGCTGAGGGACACCGGGCTCATCCTCCCGGACGACCTCGATGCCGGAAAGATCCTTTTTCATCAGATCCATTACCAGATCGACTTTCTCACTGATATGGAAACAGGTCTGCCTGGGTTCCTGGTCTTTGGCAAATGCCACCAGGTTTCGGGTCAGATTTTTCCCCCGGTCCGTCTGGTTCAGGATCAGTTCCAGCGTCTTTTGTGTTTTCTTATCCGGGCAGTCCAGCAGCGCCAGTTCGGTGTTTCCCATGATCGCCCCCAGAATATTGTTGAAATCATGGGCCATTTTCCCGGCAATCTTACCGACCAGGGCATGCTTTTCCTGCTGCTCAATAAGCTGATACGCTTTTATTTTTTCCGCTTCGGCCTTTTTGTACTCGGTGATATCCAGAAGGGAAGCGACACTCAGGTTCGTCCCCGGAATCATATCGATTGTAAGATAGACATGCCTGACAGTGTTGTGGGGGTCTACAATACGGGTTTCATAATTTTTCAGCGCCTTTTCCCGGTCTTCCCGTCTCAGCGTATACTGCCGCCACATCCTGTCAAGGTCTTCGCTGAAAACGAATTCGGTCCATTTCCGTTTGTTGATGATGGCCGTCGCCGGCAGGCCGGTCAGCTCTTCTGATTTTTCATTGGCCAGCAGTATCGTGCCGTCCGTGTCCATGATGAAGGTGGCGGTACCGGTGTTCTCGAAAATGGTCCTGTACTTTTCCTCGCTTTGCCGCAGTGCCGCCTCGGCCGCTTTTCTCTGGGTCACGTCCCGGCATGTGCCGCGGAACCCGATGATGTTGCCGGCCGCATCCTTTTTCGGCGAAACAGAGGTGTCCACCCAGCAGGTGGTGCCGTCCTTCCGGATCAGCTGCCAGTCAAATGTCTTGCAGGGGGTGGATGTCCGGAAAACCGTATTGAACGTCTCAAACACCTCTCCGGCTGTTTCTCTGTCCATGAATTCTCTGTTGTTCAACCCCATGAGGTCATCATCCTCTGCATACCCGAGAATCTCTTTCATGGCACGGTTGAAAAAAGTAAAGCTGCCGCTGATATCCACTTCGAAAAAACCGTCCTCTATACGCTCAAGGATATTCCGGTATTTCTCTTCGCTCTCCTTCAGTGCTTCTTCCATCCGGTGCTTATCGGTTACGTCCCGGAAAACGAGGACAAGGCCGTTGAAAGATTCGTTTCCGTCTAAAATCGGTGAAGCGGAATAGACGATTCGGTATTCACTGCCGTCCGCGGACAAAAGGACAGCCTCGCAGTCCGGCACGGCAGACCGTTTGTTTTTCAGGACCGCTTCTATCGCATCCAGGGCGATTTCACCGGTATCGGCATCCACCACATGGAATACGCTGGTAAGCTTTTT
>CAYZHB010000002.1:50040-72908 GCA_964478245.1 uncultured Desulfobacterales bacterium
GGCAATCACCGCCTCTCCAATGGCGTTAAAGGTGATCCTGAGGTTGTCGGCGGTCTCGGCTATCTGACGCTGCTGGGCCGACAGAATATAGGCAAAAAGAATGGCGATCAGGATGCCCACCGGCGCAAACAGGCTGGCGATCCGCAGCCAGAAAGCGGCGCGTTCCATGGCGGAGGTTCCGGCCGCCTTCACCGTCTGCCGGGTCTGCGCGGCGATCCTGTCGATAAGATTTTCAAGTGCGGCAGCCGGCTGTTCTGCCAGCGCATAAAGGACGTCTGTATCAACGCCGGCCGCCGGTTTACCGGCAGGCTCCGTCTGTATCAGACCGGAAAGTGCACTGTAATAGGCATGGTACAGCACGGAAAGCGATCCGCTTTTCTCCCTGATATCGTCTGAAAGATGCCGGCACTCCCGGAGGCGGGGCACCAGTTCATCGATCAGGGGCTGCATCCGTTCGGATGCCCGGACGAGTTGTTTTATATACAGGGCCTGCTTTTGCCGGTCGCCGCTGTTGTAAAGGATCGCTTTTTCGTAAAACCGGTGCTGCAGAAACAACGCCTTTGCCCGCTGGACCGACCGGTCGTTGACGACCTCTTCGTTCAACAGGCCATCAATTTCCTGCTGGACCTGTTGTATGGAGACAAACTCCACCACGGCCAGCAAGGCGATAATGACGGTGGCAACAGAGAACCCGACACTCAGCAGCCAGTTTCTGCTGGTTCGGGCCGGCAGAGAGGGTTTCAGTCTATTCATCATCATGCAGGTTTATATCCGGATAAAATTTTTCCGCCAGGCTGTTTTTAAATTCGGTGCTGATAGCCGTTTCCCGGTGCAGCGCTTTTATCCGGTTTATAATCTCTTCTTCAGGGGTAGTGTTCATATCCGCCTCCATCGAGAGTGGCATCTTTTCATAAATTCTTTCTACACACCATTGACAGACGTAATTATTATATACACCATTCGCGGATACCATGTAAACAGTATCTGTCATCATACCACGGTGAATTTGTTGGTTGTTTCAAAACCGGTATCCCGGTTTGACATTGCCGTTTTCTGCATTACTATAGATAATAAATCAAATAAACTCATGGAGAATAATGTGATATGAACTTTGACAAATTTACCATAAAAGCGCAGGAACTGATACAGAAGAGCCACGATTTCGCTTCTGAAATGAACAACCAGGCGATTGAACCGGTCCATTTACTGAAGGTGATGCTCGACGACAACGAGAGTATTGCCGTATCCATACTGAATCAGATCGGTGTTTCTCCTGAAGAGATAAAAGAAGCGGCAGTGAAAGCTGTTGAAAAACGGGTCAAGGTAACGGGTGTCTCAAACCTCTATTTTTCCAATGAGACCAAAAAACTGTTTGACGCCGCTCTGAAAGAGGCGGACAGGATGAAGGACAAGTATGTGAGCGTGGATCACTTCATGCTCGCCTTTACCGTGCTCGGCGGACAGGCCGCAGAGATTTTCAAATCCCGCGGCATTACAAAGGATGTGATTCTCAGGGTCTTGAAAGAGATCCGGGGCAATCAGACAATAGAAGACCAGAACCCGGAAGACAAGTACCAGGCCCTTGAAAAATTCGGGCGGGATCTCACCCATCTCGCCCGGATCGGCAAACTCGATCCGGTAATCGGCCGGGACGAGGAAACCCGGCGCATCGTTCAGGTGCTCTCGAGGAGACGAAAAAACAACCCCGTACTCATCGGAGAACCCGGGGTCGGCAAAACAGCCGTAGTGGAAGGACTTGCCCAGCGGATCGTGGAAGGGGACGTGTCGGAATCCCTGAAAGACCGGAAACTTGTGGCGCTCGATATCGGGGCCATGCTGGCCGGTGCCAAGTACAGGGGAGAATTTGAAGAACGCTTCAAAGCCGTCCTCAAAGAAATCGAATCGGGGGAGAGCCGTATCATTCTCTTCATTGACGAACTCCACACGGTGGTCGGCGCCGGTGCCGCGGAAGGGGCGGTGGACGCTTCCAACATGCTCAAGCCCGCCCTGGCCAGAGGGGTGCTGCGGTGTATCGGGGCCACCACTCTGGACGAGTACCGGAAGCACATCGAAAAAGACGCCGCCCTGGAGCGCCGGTTTCAGCCGGTCTATACGGCGGAACCTTCTGTCGAGGACACCGTCTCGATCCTGAGAGGCCTCAAGGAAAAATACGAAGTGCATCACGGCATCCGGATAAAGGATTCGGCCCTTGTGGCGGCGGCCACGCTGTCAAAGCGCTATATCACCGAACGGTTCCTGCCGGACAAGGCCATCGACCTGATGGACGAATGCGCGTCCCGCCTCCGCATCGAAATCGACAGCATGCCCACGCGGATAGACGAACTTCAGCGGAAAATCACCCAGGCGGAAATTGAAAAAGAGGCGCTGAAAAAAGAGAAGGATCCCTCGGCTGAAGAACGCCTCGGGGAGATCGAGAAAAACCTCGCCCACATGAAAGAGGAGATTGAGCCGCTGAAGATGCACTGGGAAAACGAGAAACGCCTTATACAGGAACTCAGCGACCTCCGGCAGCAGCTCGACCAGGCCCACACCGAAGCCCAGGTGGCCGAAAGGGAAGGGGACCTTGCCAAAGTCGCCCAGATCCGGTACCAGACGATCTCGGATCTGCAGAAACAGATCGACGAAAAGAAAGCCGCCCTGGACGACCTGCAGCGCAGCAACCAGATACTGAAAGAAGAAGTGGACGACACCGACGTGGCCTATGTGGTCTCGTCATGGACCGGCATCCCGGTGAACAAGATGCTCAAGAGTGAAGAATCCCGGCTGCTTAACATGGAAAACTATATCCAGAAACGGGTCGTCGGCCAGGATCAGGCGGTCAAGGCCGTTTCAAACGCGGTGCGCCGGGCCAGGTCCGGTATCAAGCCGGCCAACCGGCCCATCGGCAGCTTCATTTTCATGGGCCCGACCGGTGTCGGCAAAACCGAGCTGGCAAGAGCGCTTGCGGAGTTCAACTTTGACAGTGAAGACGCCATGGTGCGGATCGACATGTCCGAGTACATGGAAAAACATTCCGTTTCCAGGCTGATCGGTGCGCCTCCCGGATATGTCGGCTACGAAGAGGGCGGGTATCTTACCGAAACCGTGAGACGGCGTCCTTACTCCGTAATCCTGCTCGATGAGATCGAGAAGGCCCATTCCGATATCTTCAACGTCCTGCTTCAGGTGCTTGACGACGGACGGATGACAGACGGACAGGGCCGGACGGTCGACTTCAGAAACAGTATCATCATCATGACCTCCAACATCGGCAGCCACCTGATCCGGGAGAGCGGCGACAACAGGGACGTGAGCGATGAGTTTGCGGACAATATCAACACCATACTGCGGCAGACATTCAAACCGGAATTTCTGAACCGGATAGATGAAATCATCACGTTTCATACGCTGTCCAGAGAGGATATCAAACAGATCCTGGATATCCAGATCACCGAGCTCAACAAGCGGCTGGCCGACCGGAATATCCGGATCGAACTGGACGAGAGCGCGAGAAACTTCATTTCAGAGAAGGGGTTTGATACGGTATTCGGTGCCCGGCCGCTGAAGCGGGTTCTCCAGCAGCATCTTGAAAACGCCCTTTCAATGGAACTCATTGCCGGCAATATAACGGACAACAGTGAAATAGACGTCTCCATGGCAGGAGAAGAACTGACATTCGACGTAAAAGCGCAGCTCAACTGATCGGTTTTGTAACGGATGAAAAGAGGGCGGCCTGCCTTCAAAGCACGGTCGCCCCTTCTTTTTAACAGCCGTCAGGTGTCACCCTTTTGCCAACGGCTGACAGCTAACGGCTAACAGCTAATGGCTAACAGCTAATGGCTAACAGCTAATGGCTAACCGCCCTAATACCGATGCGTTATGTTCAGCTCGTTTATTTTATACAGAATGGTCTTGTAGCTTACTTTCAGAATTTTGGCGGCCTTGGCCCTGTTCCAGCCCACCCGGTTCAGCACGTATGAAATGACCTCCCTTTCCACTTTGTCGGTGGCCCGTTTCTTGATCTTTTTAAGGGACAGGTCTTCGAGGGAGGCTTCGGTGCTGGTGGGGATGTCCACCAGCTGCGAGATCAGATCAAAGCTTGTGAGCTTGTTTTCAGCACGTTTTCCAGGTACGGTGACAGACCCTGTCCGGCCCGCTGTTTTTTCTCCCGCCGTTTCCACAGGCCCGGCCGCCGCACTTTCTTGTCCAAAACCCTCCTCGAAATCCGCCAGCACATTGTGCCAGTCATTCATCACCATCTGCTTTTTGATACAATTCTGAAGCTCCCGGACATTTCCCGGCCATGAATGGGCCGCCATTTTCTGCAGGACCGCCTTGTCCGGTTTTTCCGGTTTGTTGTCCGGGTACTGGGCCGCATATATCTTGAAGTAGTATTCAATAAGGGGGGGGATGTCCTCGGGCCTGTCCCGCAGGGGCGGCACCTCGATCTTGATGATGTTCAGGCGGTAGAACAGGTCCTCCCGGAACTCCTTTCCGGCGATTTTTTTTTCCAGCTGGTGATTGGTCGCGGCAATCACCCACACATCCGTCTTGAACTCCTGCTCGGAGCCGAGCGGTGAAAATTCACCCGTCTGCAGGACATGAAGGATCTTTGACTGAAGGGCGAGCGGCATGTCCCCGATTTCATCCAGAAAAAGGACCCCTTTGTCAGCGGCCAGAAATTTTCCCTGCCGCTTTTTATAGGCCCCGGTAAACGCCCCTTTTTCATATCCGTACAGTTCACTCTCGAGAAGGGTTTCCGGCAAAGCCGCACAGTTGACTTTCACAAAGTTGCTGGACGCCCTCGGTGAAAGGGTGTAGAGCCGCTGGGCCACCAGTTCCTTGCCCACACCCGTCTCGCCGGTAATGAGTATATTCAGGCCGGTGTTGGCCACATGCCGGATCAGCTCTTTTATCTTTAAAACTGAATCACTGACGCCTATTAACGGTATCTCTCTGTCCATTTTTACCTGCTGTCTTTTATGAGTTTTTCCACGGTTTTTTCCATTTCAAACAGATCCACGGGTTTGTATAAGATGATATCCGCCTTCGCCTCGATGGCCAGTGATCCGGGTTCTTCACCAAAACCGGTGACAGCGATAATTTTTAAATTCTCAAACGCCTCCTTGATAATGGATATCAGTCCGACCCCGCTGATCTTGGGCATCACCAGATCGGTGATCAGCAAGTCAAACGGTTTTGGGGTGTTTTGCAGTATCTTTAAGGCGGCAAGCCCGTCAGACGCAATGCTGACATCATACCCCATGGTATTGAAAAATTCATTGTACGTGTTGAGAATTTCCTGGCTGTCATCCACTATCAGAATACGTTTTGTCTTTTCTGCCATCTGCCACCTCAGATAAAAATAATTACATGATATCCATATTGTAATTACGTCATATAATAAAAGGGTACGGATATGCAAGGGGAAAAAATTTGTCACCTGATATAGGAGAAAAAAATATACGCGAAGAAAAAACAGATGAAAATGGTACCGTAGAAGGAACCCAGCACTCTTTTCCGGACGGTGAACACATACAGGAGAAACGAGATGAAAATCATGCAGGGAATCTCGAAATAGAGCAGCCCGCAGTTTATGGGGGCGGGATTGAGAAGCCCGACAATTCCCATGACAAGGCATATATTGAAAATGTTGCTCCCCACGATGTTGCCCACCGTAATATCCCCTTCTCCTTTGGCAGCCGCCACCACCGAGGTGGCCAGTTCGGGCAGTGAAGTGCCCACGGCGACGATGGAGATGCCGATAAACGCTTCGGAAAGGCCGAACCGCTCCGCCAGGAAGATGGCGTTTTTAACCACCATGTTGGCCCCCACGGCAAGGGCCACAAGACCGGCGGCAATGAGACAGATATTGACGGCAGTCCGATTGCTCGGGCCGGGGATGTTGACGGCGTCACGGTTTTTGTCCCTGGCATTTTTGATGCCGGCAAACAGAAAGACGGCCAGGAGGAAAAGCAGGATCAGGCCGTCGAACCGTCCGATCCGGCAGTCAAGGCAGAGTATCCAGAAAAGCACGGATATGGCCAGCATGTAGGGCAGTTCAAACGTCAGGATCTGCCGATCGATATCGACTTTGTTGACCAGCGCGGACAACCCGAGAACAAGGGCGATGTTGATGACGTTGCTGCCGAGAATATTGCCCACGGAAATATCCCCGGATCCCCGGAACGCCGCGACAAAACTCACCAGGAATTCAGGAGCGGATGTGGCGAAAGAGACCACGGTAAGGCCGATGATAATGGGTCTTACGGAAAAGACGGCCGCCGTGGCACAGGCCCCCCGGACCAGCATCTCGGATCCGAAATAGAGCATCACCAGCCCGACGAGAAGAATGATAATCTGACTGAACAATGTTTTCTCTTTACTTGCCCTGAATAAATGGTTTATAACCGTCTTTAATCGCTGACACCAACAGAAGACAGGGTGAGAATAATACATAAATTCGTGGGTAAAATCAATAAATATATAAGGAACATTACATGAAAAAGTCGGTGATTAAAGGCATCGGAAGCGCCGTTCCGTCACGGCTCATGACAAACCAGGACTTAGAGCAGATCATGGATACCACGGACGAGTGGATCAGACAGAGAACCGGCATAGAACAGCGTTTCTGGATACCGGAAGGCCGGGAGATGGGATCGTCCGATCTGGGCCTCGAAGCCTCCCGGACCGCACTAGAACGGGCGGGGTGGGCGGCCGGGGATATCGATTTCATCATTTTTGCCACGCTGAGTCCGGATATCTTTTTTCCGGGCTCGGGATGCCTGCTGCAGCACAAACTCGGCCTCACCACTACCCCGGCCCTGGATATACGCCAGCAGTGCACGGGGTTTCTTTACGGCATGGCCACGGCAGACGCCTACATCAAGAGCGGGCTTGCCGAAAAGGTCCTGCTGGTGGGGGCCGAAGTTCACAGCACCGGGCTTGACAAAACCACCCGGGGAAGGGACGTGGCGGTCCTTTTCGGTGATGCCGCCGCTGCCGTGTGTATCGAGGGGGTGGAAACCGACAGAGCGGTCGGCGTGCTGGCATCGGTGCTGCACGCGGACGGCAGCGATGCCGAAGCCCTCTGCACGGAACTGCCCGCTTCCCGGCTGCCTGAACGGCTGTCCCTCGAGCTGATCCGGGACACGGACCGCCATTATCCCACCATGGACGGCAGGGCCATCTTCAAAAAAGCGGTGAAGGTGCTGCCCCAGGTGACCCGGGACACGCTCGAAAAAGCGGGGCTGCCGCTTGAGGAAATCGATCTGATCATTCCTCACCAGGCCAATTTGAGAATCAACCAGGCCTACCAGCAGTTCATAAAGGTACCCGAGGACAAGGTGTACAACAACATCCAGAAATACGGCAACACCACTGCGGCGAGCATCCCCCTGGCCCTTGACGAAGCCGTGGGGAAGGGGATCGTGGGAAAATCCGGCGATACCGTGCTGTTTGTGGGATTCGGGGCCGGTCTTACATGGGGAGGGGTGATATACCGTTTTATCTGAATGACGCTTTCCGAAAAACATCAACAGCTCACGGCCAAAGGGGTCTGTATCATGGCCCCGGAATCCGTCCATATCGGCGAGGAGGTGGACACAGAGCGCATTTCAGGCCACAATGTCACGTTGTATCCCGGCACCCGCATTTTCGGTGAGAAAACCCTTGTCATGGAAGGGGCCGGGCTGGGAGCCGAAGGCCCGGTCACCGTGGACAACTGTATTATCGGGCCCGACGTCTCACTGAAGGGCGGCTTCTTCAAAGAGGCGGTGTTTGCCGGGAAAAACACGTTCGGCACCGGCGCCCATGTACGGGAGGGCACCATACTGGAAGAAGAGGCCAGCGCCGCTCACTGTGTCGGACTGAAACAGACCATTCTTTTCCCGTTCGTCACCCTGGGCAGCCTGATCAACTTCTGCGACTGCCTGATGGCGGGCGGCACCGACCGGAAAAATCACAGCGAAGTGGGCAGCGCCTACATTCATTTCAACTACACCCCGTTCCAGGACAAGGCCACGCCCTCCATGCTGGGCAATGTCCATCAGGGGGTCATGCTCGATCAGCCGCCGGTCTTCCTGGGCGGGCAGGGCGGTCTGGTAGGGCCCTGCCGCATCGCGTTCGGGTGTGTGACAGCCGCCGGCAGTATCATCCGGAAGGACGAAGAAAACCCGGACCGGCTTCTGTTCGGGGGGGCGGTCAAAGAGACCTCGGTCAAACGGTCCGGCCTGATGAAGCGGAACGTGCCCCGGATCTACAACCACAACTGCCGCTACATTGCCGCGCTGATTTCGCTTATGAACTGGTACCGGCACGTGAGGGCGCTTTTCGTGCAGACCCGGTTTGAAAAAGAGCGCCATACCGGCATGGTACAGACCCTCTACAGTGCCATTGAAGAACGCATGAAACGGCTTGACGCCTTCACGAACCTGCTGGATCCCTCCGGTGATCCCGACAGACGGGCAATCGACGGATTTCGTGACGCCAAACCGGTTCTGACCGAATTTCTCGAGACCGATTATTCCGATACCCTTCCCGCGAATTTTCTGGCATCTCTGTCAGAGGCCGTCAAGGAAAAAGGCGGTTATATCGATACCATCAAAGGGCTTGATCCGGAAGTCCGGGCCGCGGCCAGCCAATGGCTGCACCATATTGAAAACGGCATTATGGAAAAAACAGGGATATAGGAAAGCGATATGGGAAAACAGTTGTTCGGCACCGACGGTATAAGAGGTGTGGCCAACCGGCCGCCCCTTACCTGTGATACGGCAGTGAAAATCGGCAGCGCCGCCGCCCGGATGGTGCAAAGATGCGGGAAAACATCGCTTGTGATCGGCAAAGACACCCGGCAGTCGGGTGACATGCTTGAATCCTCCCTGGCGGCCGGTACGGCGTCCCAGGGCATTGACGTCCTGCTGGCCGGGGTCATCCCGACACCGGGCGTGGCCCATCTTGCCGCTTCCATTGAAAGTGCGGGCGCCGGCATTGTCATTTCCGCCTCTCACAATCCGTACCAGGACAACGGTATCAAATTTTTTGATGAAAACGGGGAAAAGGCGTCCGATCCGGTTCAGCAGGAAATAGAAGCGTATATCGACAATTTCAGGGAGGACCCGGCGGCTGAAACCGGCAGAATACGGCCGCTTGAAAACGCCTGCGGCCGGTACGCCGATTTTTTGAAAAAAAGTGTCCGCCGTGACAACATCCCGTCCCCTCTCAGGCTCGTGGTGGACTGTTCCAACGGGGCGGCATTCGAGGCGGCGCCAGAAGTGTTTTCAGGTTTCAACATGGATGCCGCGTACATACACTGCACACCGGACGGCACAAATATCAACAGGAACTGCGGGTCCCAGCACACCCAAGGCCTTTCCGGAAAGGTCAGGGAAATGGGCGCCGACATGGGTCTGGCTTTTGACGGGGATGCCGACCGGCTCATTGCCGTGGATGAAAAAGGAGCGGTGGTGACCGGGGACAAAATCCTGGCAATGTATGCCAAACACCTGAAACAGAACGGCGAACTCGACAACAACCTGGTCGTGAGTACGATCATGAGCAACATCGGCCTGACCAAATGCCTCCATGACCTGGGCATCATTCATATCAAAACCGATGTGGGCGACCGGAACGTAAGGAACCGCATGCTGGAAACCAGCGCGGTGATCGGCGGGGAGGATTCCGGCCACATGATCTTTTCAAAATACCATACGACCGGCGACGGGATTCTGACTGCCCTCAAACTGATCGAGACCATGGGCCGGACAGGCCGTTCCCTCTCCAGTCTCGCCGATGTCATGACCGTTTATCCGCAGATACTGAAAAACGTACCGGTGGACGCGGCAAAACCCCATTTTTCGGAAATCGGCGGCATCACCCGGGAGATCGCCGCAGTGGAAGAAGAGCTGGCATCGGAAGGACGGGTCCTGGTCCGTTACTCCGGTACCCGGCCGCTGCTGCGCGTGATGATAGAGGGCCCGGACCACGACTTGATAGAACAGCAGTGCCGCCGGATATGCGACCGGATAGAAACTTATCTGGGGCGGAAAAACTGAACCCGGTATAGAAAGCCCCCCGCCACTTGCCTTTAAACAGAAGGACCTCTGGAATGCCGTCGGATACCGGCTGTTCCAGAGGTCCTGAATTTTTTATACGCCGTCCGCCCCGCGGGCAGCTGAGGTTTCTTAGTCTCTGGCCACTCCCATGATGTGGAGCAGCATGATAAAAAGATTGATAAAATCCAGGTACAGCCGCAAAGCACCGATTATCGCGCCTTTTCTGATCATGGCCCCGGATGCGTCCGCCGGCTGGGTCTCGGCCATCTGCTTCAGCTGCTGGGTATCGTACACGGTCAGCCCCACGAAAACAATCACGCCGATGTAGGAGATCAGCATGGTCATCATCTGGCTCTGGATGAACAGGTTCACCACGGTGGCGATTATGATGCCGATAAGACCCATGAACGCAAAACTACCCACGGAAGAGAGGTCTTTTTTGGTGACCATGCCGTAGACACTCAGGGCACCGAAGGTAAGGGCGCAGACAAAGAAGGTGGACACAATGGAGGCGGAAGTGTAGATAACGAATATGGAAGAGAGCACCGCCCCGTTCAGCACCGCATATATGACAAACAGGGATGTGGCCGTCGACGCCTTGAGTTTCTGCACCCTGGCGGCCAGGAAAAACACGAGTCCGAGTTCACCGAATATCATGGCAAACAGCACCACCGGATTTCCGTGAATCACATTGATAAGCTGCGAATGCGCCACAAAATAGGCGGTGAATCCGGTTAAAGCAAGACCGATCGCCATCCAGTTGTAAACACTCCGCAAAAAAGTGTTTACCCGCACAATTGCGCTTGCTTTTGAGAAGGTCGAAGATGAATCCATTTTGTAAATTCCTCCTTACACAGTCAACTTGTTTTTTTGTGATGAATATAACGTCCCCTGAGAAGGGGGCGCTTACCAGTATGTATTATAAACGGAATATAACACACGTCAATCTTTTTTCAAGACTTCGGCCGCCAATAATCATTATATTATTGTCATAAGATTGTAAGGAAAACAGTACAGATGACCGTTGAATATCGGCAGATCAAAAAGTTTACATAATATATATTATCGGACCTAATGAGTTTTTAACGCCGGCTCCCGCGGGTACAAACCACTCCTATGCCGGATGAAAGCGCACTGTTGCAGACGCGTCAGTCAAGCGGCACGGAACGGAACAAATTTACGGGGCATAAAAACAGCATCTCTAATTTGTTCTGCGGGTCACCTTTGGAAAGGCAGATGGCGAGGCATAGAACAAATTCACCGTGATAAAAACAGTTTTCACCTTGACAGACAGGGGGCCAGAGCATATTAATAAATATTTCAGCTGAATTTAAAAAAGGATCAACACCGTGTATACTGTTCTTGACGGCGCCACTCTTTTTGACGGCAGCGCCGGAATTATCGAAGATGCCGTAATGATTTTCAGGCAGGGCGTCATAGAGGCTGTGGGAAAACGCGGCGAGGTGGCGTTGCCGGACGAAGCCAAAACCATCGACTGTTCCGGCAAGTTCATTATTCCCGGGCTGATCGATATCCATGTTCACCTGGACATGCACGGTATGGGCGACACCTACCATGAAAACCTTATAGAAGACAAACTCCGTACTATCCGGTCGGCAAAGGAAATGAGCAATACGGTGCGTGCCGGCATCACCACGGTCCGGAACATGGGGTCGGCCAACTTTATCGACATCGCGGTCAAAAAAGCCGTGGAAGAAGGACTGATCGAAGGACCGCGTATACTGGCCTGCGGCAGGATCATCTGCATGATGACGGCGGGTAACGAATACTTTAACGGGCTCTACCGGGAAGCCGACGGGGTGGATGAGAACCGGAAGGCTGCCAGAGAACAGATCAAGGAAGGGGTTGACTGCCTCAAGGTGATGGCTACGGGCGCCATCATGAATCCCGGCGGCATTCCGGGGGAGCCGCAGCTCGATATCACGGAAATCCGGACTGTGGTGGATGAAGGCCGGAAAGTCGGCATCCATACGGCCGCCCACGCCCACGGGGCCGAAGGAATCAAGAACGCCGTGAAAGCGGGCGTCCGCACGATTGAACACGGCACCCTTGCCGATGAAGAAGCGATACAGATGATGGCGGATAACGGTATTTTTCTGTCCTCCACCATCAGCTCCAATTTCTGGATGCTCAAGGCGAGCCGGAAAAGAAGCATCCCCCAGTTCATGTTCGACAAGGCAAAAGAGGTGAAAACGATCCGGAAAAAAACCTTGAAAAAAGCCATTAAAGCCGGTATTCCAGTTGTTATGGGTACGGATGCCGGCACGCCTTACAACTATCACGGAAGAAACGCCACCGAGCTCATTCAGTATGTCAAACAGGGGATTATGAGTGAAAAAGAGGCGATTGTCGCCTCCACGAAAACGGCGGCCGAAGCCATCGGCCTGTCCCGTGTGACCGGCACCCTGGAAAAGGGAAAATCGGCAGACTGTATTATCCTGGGGGACAATCCCCTTGAGAATATCGAATGTCTGGACCCGGAAGGCAGTATTGTCTTTGTATTCAAGGAAGGCACCCTTATAAAGGGCAAAGTTGATGTCACACACTGGACCGCGTCCTCTTCCGAACTCGAAATGACGAAATGAAACAAAAGGAGGGATACGCCATGACCCAAGAGTGCAAACGGATTCTGTTTCTATGTGATGCAAGCGATATCGATGTGGTGGAGCAGAGTTTCAAAGACCAGAATGAATACGAACTCACCATCGAGACCACTGAAAAAATTCTCAGCTTCGGTGTGAAAGAGTATCTGAGCCAGACGATACAGCGGATCAACCACAACCCGACGCTCTATGACGGGATCGTCGGCACCCATGACTCCTCGTCCATATTTGCGGCGGTGATCGCCCAGGAAACAGGCAAACGGTTCGCCCCGGTCAGCGGTATTATCAACAGCCAGAACAAGTATATGTGCCGGAGAATCCAGGAACGGACCATCCCGGAACACACACCGGGTTACTGCCTGGCGCTGGACTACCTGCGGGACCCCTCCCAGCTCGCCACTCCCTTCTTTATAAAACCGGTACGCGCCAACATCTCGTTCGGCGCCCACAAGATCGACTCACCCGAACAGCTCGAATACTACATCGGCCATGAAAGCATGGACATCGCGTTGTTCAACCGGTACTACCTGGATGCCCTGGCCTACAATTCCAGCTACCATAACGCCCTCAACATCGCCAGCTGCAACAATTTTCTCTGCGAGGAGCTGATTCAGGGCGACCAGGTGACCGTGGACGGATACGTGTATCAGGGAAAGGTCTCGTTTTTCGGCACCACAAAGGCGGTGTACTATCCCCGGACCAACAGCTTCAGCCACCACGAATTCCCGTTCGCTTTCTCGGAGGAACTCGACACCATTATAAAAAAAGCCCTGAGCAAGCTGATTCCGGCGCTCGGTATCGATAACAGCTTTTTCAATGTGGAACTGCGGGCCGACGAGGAAAGCAAAACATTCGCCATTATCGAAGTGAACAGCCGGATTGCTTTCCAGTTCGCCAAAACCATCGAATCGGTTACCGGATTCGATCCCCTGCGCATGCTCTGCGACATGGCCGTGGGTAAAAAACCGGAACAAAAGACCGCGGCGGACAGCCTGTTCGACCTGTGCTACAACTTTGAACTTCACCGGTTCGCCGACGCCGGCATTCTCCAGACCCCCACGCAGATCGCCTATACCGAAATCGAAATAAAGTATCCCGAGGTGATCGTCAGGAACCTGATTCACGAGAACGCCAATCTTTCCGATTTCAAGCACAACCCGGAAAGTTTCCGGTACTGTATCATCGACATCCCGGGCAACAGTGATGAAGAGATCATGATGAAGTTCGACGAGGTGGTGGCGATGCTGGGCTACAAGTTTGACGCACCGGCCGAGGAGACCGCGCACAATCCCGAGACCCCTGCCCGTCCGCCCGAACTGGTCAAGGGCGGCAAATGGAAATTCAACAACCAGCCGCCGGCCTGAAAAAAACCAATTTTTTCAAACCCGGATCTTGTCTTCGGGTTCATGAAATCGGACCGTGACGGCCACACCGTCTGCGGTGTCCACCATGAAACGCCCCCCGAGCTGGTGTTCGGCCAGGGAGACGGCCGACTGAAGGCCGTAGGAGCCGGTGCTCCGCCAGTCAAAGCCGCGCGGCAGGCCGATCCCGTTGTCACTGACGCCGAATTCGATCTTTTCATCGTGCTCCCGGAGGGTGACCCGGATTTCGCCGGTTCGGCCGCCGGGGAACGCATGCTTGAATGCGTTTGAAATCAGTTCGTTCACGATCAGGCCGCAGGGGACGGCCGAATCGATGGAGACCCTGAGAGACGTCATGTCGGATGTGATCCCAACGGCATTCCCAACCCCGTAGCTTTGTTTCAGGATGCTGACAAGATCGGTGAAGTACTCTTTCAGGTCCACCCGGGAGAGGTCCTGTCCCTGGTACAGCTTCTCGTGAACCAGGGCCATGGATTTGATCCGGGCATTGGTTTCCCTGAAAATCTGGAGCACGTTTTCATCGGTGATGTTCCGGGTCTGGATATCGAGCATGGACATGATCACCATCATGTTGTTCTTGGTGCGGTGGTAGAGCTCCCTGAGCAGGATCTCCTTTTCCTTGAGCGACGATTTCAGGGCCGCTTCCGCTTTTTCACGCTCCGCTGCGTCACGGGTCCGGACAATCAGGGAGGCGAGCAGGGTGGAAAGCCGGTTCACAATATTCAGATCCCTTTCACTGTAGTCCCGGTCCGCATTGGCAAAGGCGACCTGGCCGACCAGTTCGCCCCTGTAAAGGGCGGGCGCTGAAATGAAGCGCCGGATCGGGATATGACCCTCTGGCACGCCGCCGGACCGGCTGTCACGGGCCACGTCATTGATGAAGACCGGCTGCCGGTTATCCTGAACCCACCCGATAATCCCGGAAAACTTTCTGAAAACAGCGGTTCTGTTTTCCAGTCTGCACTCTTCCCATATACCGCTTGTCATGGTGGGCACGTGGAAATAACCGGTCTCCCGGTCGATATAGCCCACGAATCCCTTGGTGCTGTCGGTAAGCGTCTGGCCGGCCCTGAGAATCCGTTCCGTGATGGTGTCGATCCCCTCTTCCGATATCAGGGCATGGCCCAGTTCGGCAAATATGGATTCCACCTTTTTGCTTAGCGCTTCTTTATTCTTTCTGACTTCCAGTTCCGCTTCCCGCTGTTTCAGGTCCCTGAACAGAAAGTCATACGGCTTTTCAAGGCTGGTCTTGATAATGGCCTCGTATATCAGATAACAGGAAACGATTTTAAAAAAATGACCGACCATGTTGGACAGGCCGTACACATCGATATAAAACGTAAAAAAGAGCTCGGCGGCAATGGCTATTCCCAGGGAAACGACAAGTAAACGGAACATGTGGGGGTCGAATGCCGCCTTTTTTTTATACAGCAGTGCGATGGCCGTCAGGAAAAAAAAGGAGACGATGTATTCACTGATATGTTTGAAAAGCGTCAGCCCCTCTCCTTCTGTAAAGCAGGCCGGGAAAATTCCCAGCGGCATGATCGATATAAACAGGAGAAGTGTGATACCCAGATAGATATAAAACAGGCGAAACGCCCTGAAATTTCGCTTTATGAAAAAAGGGGCGATCAGAAAAGACAGGCTTTCCATATACCGGGCCGCCACCCAGAACTGGGTGGGAAGGTCCGGCCCGTGGGACGGAAAGACGTTCATGCCCTTATATGCGAGGGTATGGAACAGATCCAGGAACCCGATGAACAGATAGGCGGTTCCCAGGAAAAGCAGATAGGTGTTATCCTGGAACTTGCGGGAGTGCCATGCGATCATGAAAATCCCGAAGGCGATCACGATGCGGAAAGTCTCTGCCAGGCTGTGAAACAGCAGATAACTGTAGAATGTGGTCAAGTAGAGGCCGGCCAGCATAACGCCGAAAAACGCAAGGCTCTGCCACTGTCTCTCGTAAAATATACGCCTGATGATCATTCACTCCTGCCTTTCATGCGGTTTTTCCAGGCCCCCGGCCAACCTGCCGTCTTTTTAAAAATCCGGGGTTCCCCCGCCGGCATTGGTTTTTTCATCGAGCTCTTCCTCGCCGAGTATGCTGGTAATCATCTCCCGGACCGTTTCCGGATTGAAGGGTTTGGTGACATACCCGGCCGTGCCCAGTGCGGTGAATTCTTTTATCCGGCTGTCGCTGCTCTCGGTGGATATCACCACGACCGGGATGGTCTTGAGCGCCGGGTCTTCTTTCATGACCCGGACCATGTCAAGCCCGTCCATGACCGGCATGTTGTAATCGGTGACCACGAGATCCACCGGTCCTTTCCTCATGATGTCCAGGGCGTTTCTGCCGTTGCCCGCCTCGTAAAACCGGGACGTGCCGAAGCCGGACACCCTGAGTATTTTTATTATCACACTGCGCATCGGCAGTGAATCGTCCACGATCAGTATTGTATAGGCCATGTATCTCCTTTTTTTCTTTCCGTGCTACACGATCTGCAGCAGCGTTTCTATTTCCTGCATCCGGAAACCGAAGTCCGCAATAATCTCCGCCATGTCATCCGCTGTGATGCCCAGCACTGTCATGGCACGGTCCCTGAACCGGTAAGAGAGGCCGTCAGACCCCACCCCTTCCCCCAGCATCATTGAGATGCAGTCGGAAAGATAGACCGCGGCGATGTCGCGATCCGTCACCAAAGCGTCATCCGGCAGGTGATGGTGTCGAACGATTTTCACCATAACCGGCGAGAACTGCCACATTTTAATAATAAGTGCACCCAGCTCGGCATGGTCAAAACCGAAAATTTTCTTCTCCGCCTCGAGAAAACTGTACCCCTCTTTTTCAACAAGCTGCCGTATCGCATCTGACTTCCGATCCACGTGCTTTTCCAAAAGCACCTTGCCGATATCCTTAATAAGAGCGCAGGTAAACAGGGTGTGTTTGTTTTCAAGGGCCAGTCTTTCAGCCACCAGCCGGGTAATCACCGCAGATGACACAGAGTACCGCCACAGGTCACCGGCTTCCAGGCCATACCCTTTCTGCTGACCTGAAAGGGCCGTTGCCGAAGATTTCATCAGCACGAGCTCGACCACCTGGTCGATCCCCAGCATGTTCACCGCGTCCCGAATGGACTCGGCCGGATTTCTGAGCCCGAAAAATGCGGAATTGCATACTTTCAGCACCTGTACCGTGATCACCGGATCAAACTGGACAATGTCCGCCACATCCCGGACCGCTGCATCCGGATCATTCGCCGCGGCAGCCAGCTGGCTGACCACCGCCGGTATGGGCTTCAAGTGCCCGATCTCTTTTGTCATCTCCTGAAGCAGGCTCATATCCTGATCTCCTTTGAACCGGACGTCCTGATATATACGTCGCCCGTGGCGATCTCGATCCGCACGGTCCGGTTGACGTTCCCGCCTACATACTGTTTTCTGATAATGACATTGTTTTTAAACAACATCTTTTTCAGCGCCATGAGATTTCGTTTGCCGATGTTGAAAAACCCTTTCTGATCAAGGATTTCAGCACCGCCCGCCAGATACACCCTGATCCGGCTCTTTACGGCGTTCAGTTGATAGGCCGCCTTGAAAAGCGCCGGTACACCGGTGTCTGCAAACATATAAGGTTTCAGCGCCGCCTTTTCCCGGGATTTGGCCGAATCCGGCAGCATAAAGTGCAGCATCCCGCCCACTTTGACTGCCGGATCGTATATGACCACGCCGATACAGGACCCAAGCGAGTAGGTAATAAGGGATTCGGTTTCACAGCCGCTCACCTTCATATCCGCAATCCCGACAACCGTCTGTTTCATGCAGGTTTCCTCATTCCCATGCATGCGAAAGCCAGTTCATGGCGGTTTTGTCCTGCTGAACCCGGTCGATTTCCGCCCTGAGCTCGGAAATGGTGAACGGTTTTTCGATAAATCCGTCACACCCGGACTTTTCCACCTTTACCGCCGTGTCTTTCCGGGTGCAGGCGGTCATAATGATGAAGGGCCCCTGCCGATCCATGCGCCGCACCGCTTCAAACAGCTGAAGACCGTCCCGGCCGGGCATGATATAGTCCGACACGATCACATCCACCCCGTCCGGCTCCCGTTCGAGGTATTGCACCGCTTCTTCGGCGTTGAGCGCTGCGGTCACGCTGAACCATTCCGACCGCAGCCCGAGTCTAAGGCTTTTGATCTGAACCGCTTCGTCATCCACAATCAGTATGTTTTTCATCAGGCCTCCGGTAATTTCATGTTCCTTCAGTAGTGTTTCTTTATGGACAGTATCTCGTCCGATGCCGCGAAAAAAGCCTTGACCACGGCGGGATCGAAATGGGTGCCGGTATCTTCCCGGATAATCCGGAAGGCCTTTTCAACCGGAAAAGGTTCCTTGTAAGGCCGCCGGCTCGTCATGACGTCAAACGCATCCGCCAGAGAAGTTATTCTGGCGGCAAACGGGATGGCCTCCCCTTTCAGTCCCCGCGGATACCCCGAGCCGTCCCATTTTTCATGGTGGGTGTAGGCTATGATCTCGGCCAGTTTGATAAAACTGATCTTGGAATTCTCCAGTATATTCTTGCCGATCACACAGTGCTCCTTCATGATTTGCCATTCCGCTTCATCCAGTTTGCCGGGCTTGAGCAGTATCCGGTCCGGAATGCCGATTTTCCCCACGTCATGAAGGGACGCCGCCTTGGATATCCACTCCACCATCTTGACCCCCACGTTCAGCTGGCGGGCGATACATCCGGAAAAAAGACTGATCCTCTGGACATGCCGGCTGGTGGCCTCATCCCTGTATTCGGCGGCATTGGCCAGCCGGTAAATCGTTTCCATGGAGGACTTTTTGAACATATCCAGTGCCTGCCGCAAATGGCCGGTCTTTTTTTCAACCTTGAGCTCGAGATCTTTCTGGTAGTCCCGCATCAGGTCATTGTACGATTTCACCTTGAGCAGATTTTTGACCCGGGCCTTGAGCAGGGTTCTGTCCACCGGCTTGGTCAGAAAATCGTCCGCCCCCTGGTCAAACGCCTTGATCTGCTCTTTGATCTCGGTATGGGCCGTAATCATGACCACGGGAATGAAAGCGGTCCTGTCCTGCGATTTCAGTTTACCCAGCACCTCGAAACCGTCTGTAACCGGCATGGTGATATCGAGGATAACCAGATCGGGCAACATCGTTTCCACCTTTTGAAACGCATCCTGGCCGTTTTCCGCGGCGATGATATGGTGCCCGTCCGGCTCCAGGGTTTTCCGGATGAACTCGATCACCAGGGTGTCGTCATCCGCCACCAGTATCCGGGGAATCTGTTTTTTACCCGGATCAGAGTCCCGGCCCGTCATCAGGGCGCCTGTCCCTGTATGCTGCTGTGGATATCCCATATCAGGTCCTTTAATCACTCTTTCCTTTCCCTATGTATTGACTTTTTCCACGGCCCGTATAACCTCCAGGGCAATCCGGTTCAACGGCACTTCACGGTCCACCGCGCCCAGCCGCATGGCCTCCTGGGGCATTCCGTACACCACACAGCTCGCCTCATCCTGGCCGATGGTAACGGCCCCGGCGTTATGAAGCTCCTGCATGCCTTTGGCACCGTCGTCCCCCATGCCGGTCATGATGACCGCCACGGCATTGCGGCCCGCATAATGGGCCGCGGACCGGAAAAGGACGTCCACGGAAGGCCGGTGCCGGGACACCAGGGGCCCGTCTTTTATTTTCACATGGTACCGGGCGCCGCTGCGGTGTAAAAGCAGGTGACGGTTTCCCTGGGCGATCAGGGCATGGCCCCGCAGAACCGGATCACCGGCGGCCGCCTCCTTGACGTTAATCCGGCACAAACCGTTCAGCCGGTTGGCAAACGCCTTGGTAAAGTGTTCCGGCATGTGCTGCACGATCACGATCCCCGGGGAATCCATGGGCATGGCCTCGAGAAAAATCCGGAGTGCTTCGGTACCGCCGGTGGAAGCCCCCACCACCACGACTTTTTCCGTGGTTTCAAACACGGCCCGGCCCGGACTTTTCTGCGGCATGACCGCATCCGCACTGAGTTTGGGTTTGACGGTCTGTTTCGGCTTGTACGGTTTCATTTTTTTCTTGGAGAGATCCGCCTTTGCCGCGGCCTTGACCGCATCGATGATACACATGCGGGATTCTTCAAAAAACGTCTTGGTGCCGAGCTTCGGCTTGGTGATGATTTCTGCGGCCCCGTGTTCCATTGCCTGAAGGGTCAGTTCAGACCCCTTGTCGGTGAGCGAGGAACAGATAATGACGGGCAGCGGATGCTGGGTCATGATCTTCTGCAGAAAGGTAATCCCGTCCATGCGGGGCATCTCGATATCAAGGGTCATGACGTCCGGTATCTGCTCTTTCATCTTACGGGCGGCCACAAACGGATCCGAAGCGGTTGCCACGACTTCGATTCCCGGATCCGAGTTCAATATATCCGAAAGCACCTGTCTGACCAGAGCTGAATCATCCACTACCAGGACGCGAATTTTGTTTTTATCCATATGTCACCTCTTCTGACGACCTGCTCCCGGGAAATTTTTTAAGCCAGACCTCTCCCAGATGCGGGTAAAATACGAGCTTGCGGCCGCAGTCACCCATTATTTCCTGTGTGGCAAGCTTTAAATTGAATTGATTGAGGGTTGAAAGGGCGGTTTCCACGTTCTGGGTCCCCACACAGACAGGTTTGCCGCCGCCGGATACATCCCGGAACATCTGCGCGCCGCCGAAAAGCTTCACCTCGAGTTGTCCCCGCGGAATTCCCGCCTTCTCAAACGCCCGGACAGTCCATGCGATGCTGCTGGTCACGAACCGTCCCGGATTTTTCCGGGTTTCCGCCAAACTTCCCTCCGGCAGAAAGGCGTGCGTAATGGCGCCGATGCGTTCTTTTGCCGCAAAAAAGGTAACCGACACGCAGGAACCGAGCACGGTGGTCACCGCCTGGGCACCGCCGCCGGACATGTGCATCCGGGCCGGTTTCAGATAAATCTTTTCAATAGCGGGTTTAATACAGGCGTCTGTTTCCATATACAGCATCATCCGTCTCCTTTGTTTGCAACACCCCGGTTGCCGTCATCCGTTTTCCTGTACAAGGTGGGACGCAGCTGTTCCAGCGGCAGATCCATGCCGTTCAGTGTCTCTGAATGGCCGATAAATATGTGTCCGTCCTTGTTTAAACAGTTGGAAAGTTTTCGAAACAGCACTTCCTGGACCTCGCGTTCAAAATAAATAATGACATTGCGGCAGAATATGATATCCATGTTTTCCCTGAATGAAAAATTGTCCATCAGGTTGATTTCCCGGAAAGCCACACGGCTTCTGAGTTCGGGTACAACCCGCACCAGTTTCTGTGATCGGTCTTTGCTCCGCATCAGGTATTTTCGCTGAAACGGACCGGGAACGGTGTGAACCAGCCGTTCCGGATAGACCGCCCGTCTGGCTTTCTGAAGAATCGCCTGTGAAATATCCGTTCCGAGAATCTGAAACCGGAAATCCTTCCGGGTTTCGGCAAAATCGGCCAGCACCATGGCCAGCGTATAGACCTCCTCACCGCTGGAACAGCCCGCGCTCCAGGCGGCAAACGTTTTTCCCCGCCGGTTTCTGTTCACCCACCGGGGCAGAATTTCCCGGGAAAGAATGTCAAAATGGTTTCTCTCCCGGAAAAATTCCGTTTTATTGGTGGTCACCACATCGATCAGATGAGGGGTTTCCGCCTCTCTGCCCTTGAGGCTGAACAGATAATCCCCGTACTCCTTGAAACTTTTCATCCCGAGCGACCGCAGCCGCTTGTTGAGGCGGGATTCCAGCATGGTCTTTTTGCCGGGCGGCATCTTGATACCGAGACTGGACTGAATATAACGGCCCAGGGTCTCAAACTCCCGGCTGTTCATGGGACCCGGAGATTTGCTGGCCACAGTTCCCGATTCTTTCAACCGTCTCACCATTCTGTCCGTCTCCTGCTACAGTCCCGGTGCATCCCCGGCACCCGGCCTGTCCTCTTCCCCTTGCGCCATACTCCCGAGCTCTTCAAGGCTGAATATCTCGTTGATATCCAGCAGAATGAAGAATTTCTCGTCCACCTTGCCGATGCCCTGGATGAAACGGGTGTCGATTTTGCTGCCCAGCCGCGGCGTCTGTTCTATATTTTCCGGCGGAATGTCCAGAACCTCCTGGACTCCGTCCACCAGGACCCCCATTGTGGCCACCTCGCCCTGCAGATCGATCTCCAGGATAATAATGCAGGTATCAACCGTTCTCTCGGTTTTCTCGAGACCGAATTTGGTCCGCAGATCCACAACCGGTACGGCATGGCCCCGGACATTGATAACACCGCACATATGCTCGGCGGTTCTGGGCACCCGGGTGACGGGGGTGTATTCCAGAACTTCCCTTACCGTGTATATATCCAGGCCGTAAAGCTCCCGGTCCAGATAAAACGTCAGATAGGTCGTGTTTCGTTGTTTTCCATTGTCACTCATACAATCCTCCAGTATCCGGAACAGAGGGGACGGAAGGATGTTCTTCCGTCCCGCCGGTTCGGTTTAGTAGCGTTCAAAAGCCTGATCTTCCGTATCGTCGGATCGCATATCAAGTGTGAGCATGTCTGACTGATCCGACTTCTCCTTATCATATGTCAGGCTCCTGTCCTGCCCGGATCTTTTTTCCCGGCCGCCGTTTTTCACTTCGCGGACGGTGGTGGTGCTGCTTCCGCCGCCGGTATGGTCCTTGCCGCCGGAGCCGTTTCCGTCCACACGGAAGAAGCTCATGGTATCCTTCAGCTGCACCGCCTGGCTGGAAAGCTCTTCCGC
>CAYZHB010000003.1:0-32399 GCA_964478245.1 uncultured Desulfobacterales bacterium
GCGGGAGATGATCTGATAAAAAAAGGTCCTGAATTTTGCCTCTGCCCGATAGCGCCCGGCTGCGTCCAGAAGGCGCAGGAATGCTTCCTGGACGATATCCGCAGCCTGGTCCCTGTCTCCGGTGAACCGCCAGGCCACCTGCCAGGCCCATGCCTGGTGCCGTGTCACAATTTTTTCAAAGGCCTTGAAATCCCCTTTACCCGCAGCTTGAACCAGGTGTTCATCCTGATCATTCCTGTCAGGCAATCCACCGTCTCCGGATGTTGTAGAGACTTGCCATGAACAGGCCGACGCAGAATACGGCAAGGACGGCCAGATCCACCGGGACCGGCAGGACCTGTTCCCCATGCACGGCCCCGTGCAAAAGATCCGCCCCATAGGTCAAGGGCAGCAGATAGGACAGGGGCTTTAAAAAAATCGGCAGAGCGCTGACCGGAAAAAACAGCCCGCACAGAAAAATCATGGGGAACCGGAAAAAATTGGAAAAGGTCTGGGCCTCGAACACCTCACTGACGGCCACGGCAATGAACAGCCCCATGAACGTGGATGCCACTGAGATCAGGAACACGGTGGGCACGACCACGTGCCAGGCCACCCCGGACAGGTCGGTCAGAAGTACGGCCAGGAAAACGGGAACCAGGGCGTTGAGCACACCGAAAAGGATGGCGCCGCTGGTCTTGGCCAGCATCAGGATCTCAAAGGGCAGCGGGGCCAGCAGGAGCCGCTCAAAGGAGCGGTTCTTCTTTTCAAAGGTGATGGTCACCGCCAGCATGGAGGTGGTGCCGAACAGGATGGATACGGCCACCACTCCGGGAAGCACCTGGGGAATATGGGCCAGGCCGGAGCCGGTCTTGATGAAGAACATACCGGTCCAGGCCAGGGGAAAAATCAGGCCCCAGCTGATGTTGGGCGGCTTGAGATAATAGGTCCTGAAGTCCTTGACAAAAATATTCCAGAACGCGATCCACAGATTCATTGTGCTCCTCCTGATTTCTCTTTTTCTTTCCCCATGACCCCTGTATCAATACCGGTAATTTTGACAAAAATATCTTCAAGACTTGGCCGGATTTTCCGGGCCTCGGACACCTCGATATCCCGGTCTTCCAGAAAACGGACCAGGGGCCCGACACGGACCGGCGCGTCTGCTTCCACCCGGATCACCCCCTGTTGGGGGATCATGAATGTCAGATCCGGAAACGTTTCATTCAGATGGTCCAAAAGGGTATCAGACAGGTGGTTTGTATTGTCGGTATATGTGACCTGTATCACGTGTTTTTCCCGGATGGGCTGCACCAGGCTGTCAACGGTGTCCACCCGGACAATCCGGCCGGCCACGATGAATGCGATACGGTCGCATAAGCGTTCCGCCTCTTCGATATAGTGGGTGGTCAGAAAAATGGTGGTTCCGTTTTTGTGCAGATCATGGATGAGCCGGCGCATCTGCCGGGCACTGGCCACGTCAATGCCGGTGGTGGGTTCATCCAGAAACAGAATTTTCGGTTCGTGGATGATGCCCGCGGCAATGGCGAGTTTGCGCTTCATCCCTTTGGAGTATCCGCTGAACTTCCGGTCTGCGGCCCCGGCAAGATCAAAGGTGTCGAGCAGGTCCCCGGCCCTGGCCCGGCGGTCGGCTTTGCCGATGCCGTACAGGGCCGCGCAGAAGCACAGGTTCTCGAATCCGGTCAGCTCCGGATACAGGTTGCTTTCATCCGGCACCACCCCGATGAGGTGCTGGGCCGACCGGGGCCGCCGGGTGCAGTCGATGCCGCTGATATGGATGGTGCCGGCATCGGGCCGGGCAAGTCCGGTGAGCATGTTGATGGTGGTGGTCTTGCCGGCCCCGTTGGGACCCAGAAAACCGAACAGCTCACCAGACCGCACCTCGAAGTCCACGGCTGAAACCGCCTGGACATTGTCAAACCGTTTGGCAAGGCCCTGGACTTGAATGGCCGCCGGGGACGGGTCAGGCGTCATCTCTGTCCGCTTTCCGGGCGGTGCTGTCAGGGGCGCAGGTGCATGAATGCTGTGCCTCATCCCCATGGCATTTTCTGATCTGGTCCGGTGTGCAGTCTTCCGGCCGTCCCTTGAGTTCCACCGGGTTCTGACACCCGCAGGTTTGTTCACACATAATCATACCTCCGTTCGTTTTTTCTGATTTTTGTCTGGTCATTTTTGTCTGACAGATGCCATTCATCTGATCTTCCTTCTCATCTTCTCACATGCATGTTTCTTTCCATTCGTCAGAATAAAAGAAATTTTCCCGGGCCGGGAGACAGGATCTGATCTGCGGTCACGCGCCATTTTTCCAGGGTTTTTTCATTGATCCGGTAATGGACAAAATACCCTCTTTTTTCGGCAATCACCACATCGGCATCCCGCAGGATCCGAAGGTGCTGTGACACGGCCGCAGGCGAGATGTTCAATGCCCGGGCCAGGGCGTTGACACAAAGGGACCGCCGCCTGAGCAGGTCGATCATCCGGACCCGGGTTTCCACGGACAGTATTTTGAATATCCGTGCCGCATCTTCGATATGGGTCACCTCTTCCTCCATCCGATTAAGTACATGCGCATATAATTTATTAAATACGGATCAGGCTGTCAAGCATAAAAATCAGCCCGGTTTTCTATCGACCAAAGAAAGCGGATTGCAGCAACGTCTGCTGCTATTGATGTGATGGCCCTGCCCCTTGCTTGCACCTGTCTCCACCATCAAAAAAAGAAACCCCTCGTTGCACTTGGCTGAACGCCGTGGGGATTCCCGCCCGGATCGTTGGCGGCTATCTGGGGGCTGAGTTCAACCCCTACGGCAATTTTCTGACCGTCCGGCAGTCCCTCGCCCATGCCTGGGTGGAAGTTTATTTGCCGGAAACGGGCTGGAAAAGAGCGGATCCCACCCTGACCGTTTCTTCTGAACGGTTGAACCAATCGCCGGACGGCAGCCGTCTATACGCCGGGGAGCTGTCGGCCAAGCCCTCGTTGGCGAATAAAATCAAACTGTTCCTGGACACCGTTAATGTTAAATGGGAAGCCTGGTTTATCGGATATTCCTACTCGGTCCAGAAAGCGATCCTGGAAAAGCTGGGTTTTGGTGAACGGCTGAACACATTCTCGGTCTTTGCCGTTTTCCTTGTGCTGGCCTGTCTCGTTCTGCTGGGGTTTTTCCGATTTTTCCGGTTACACCGGCAATGGGGAAGAAAGGAAAAAGACCCGGTAAAGGAGGCCTATCTGCTTTTTTGCCGCCGGATGGCCAGGATCGGAATTCCAAGGGCACTTGACCAGGGGCCAAAGGATTATGTCACATCAATCAGAAGGAAAAGACCGGACCTGACAGCTGAAGTTGAAGCCATCACGGATCTTTATATCCGGCTCCGTTTCCAGGAAAGTATTGATCAGGAACTGGTGGCGGCCTTTGCTGAAAGGGTAAAACGGTTTAATCCAATACGACACTATTAGGCTTTTTTTTCTCGTCGCGCTTGCAGGAAAATATAAATTAAAGTTATTGACTGAATGTCATAAACATGATAAATGACATTCAGTACCAATGTATAAGATGGCCGACAGATAAAGAAACAGATCCGTGGAGGCGGGCGATGTGGGTTGATGTAAATGGTGCGCATAACATTTTTGTCTATTCATAGAGATACATGGATAGGTTAACATTTTATTAATTTTATAAGGAGGTAGTGTCAAATGATCAAGATGACCCAAAAAACAGGCATTGTCATCACGGTTCTTATAATCCTCAGCGGAAGCGCCTGGGGCGGATGGTTCACATTTGAACCCGATCTCATCCTGTTAGACGGGACCCCGGTAGCCCTGAATCTCGAGGACATTCAAAAGAGAACCGACTATCTCAAAAAAGGAGATATGGCAAAGGCGAATCAATTGGTCGAAGATGAAAAAATTTATATCATAAAGAACGGAAGGGATCAGACCCGTGTTAAGTTTCTCGAGTATGAGGAACATAACGGCAGTGTTTTTGTCCTGGTTAAAAACGAAAGCGGGACGAAGCTCTGGGCAAATATGACCGGTCTTGCCTGTGAATGTGAAGGAAATGGGAAGCAGAGGAAACTCACCAAAGAAGCTGTGGTCCAAGGGAAAATTGCGTCATTATCAGAACCTACCCAGTAAACAATATCTGAGAGCACCTTCTTCCGGCCTCTGTGCCGGGCTCGAAGAGATGCGAATGCAGACACGTCAAGCCACCCGCTTTGCGGGTGGTCGTTGACTGTCCAGTTCGATTGTTCACCGGGATCAGGATATTTATTGGTTGTTAAAGCGAACCATGGCATCACCTGACTCCACCGCCTGCCCGGGCGACACCAGAACGTCGGCGATGACGCCGTCAATCTTTGAAGCCACCCCGGTTTCCATTTTCATGGATTCCAGCACGAAAAGATTCTGGCCCCGGTAAACGCGGTCACCCTTCTTGACGAGCACATCCACTACCAGGCCGGGCATGGGACACTGAAGTTCGTTGGACAGGAGGGGGGGCGCTGCGGACGGCATGTACCTGAGCAAGGCCCACTCCTGTGGACTGTAAACCTCGAACAATCGGGTAAGGCCGCAAAAAGCGATCCGCAAGAACGACCGTTCTACACGCAGTCGAAAGCGATGATCTTCGCCGTCGATGCTGAGTTTCAGACGGCGCCGGTAAAATTCGAAATCAGGCGTTTCCACGGAAAATGCTTCTCCGTCAACCTGTATTGACCAGCATCGGTCCTCTGATAATTTTTCCAGCAACACGTCATATTCCCTTGTGCCGGACCGGAGAAAATAGCGGTGACGGTCGGCCATGTCTTTTCCCCCGCCGATCCGGGAAACCATGGGTTTGATCGATTGCCGGACAACCATGGCGCGTACATGGTAAATCAGGGCCGCCGCTATGGCCGACAGCTTCAAATGTTCATCATCGGCCGGATTCAACGGAAGCCCGTCTTTGAAGTGGCGTCCAATAAAATCCGTATCCAGATCGCATTGAACAAATGCCGGGTGACACAGCACACTGTTGACAAAGTCGATATTCGTAATGATGCCCTCGATGTGATAGCCGTTAAGCGCTTCGACCAGACCGGTGCGGGCCGCTTCCCTGTCTTCCCCGTAACAGATGACTTTGGCCAGCATGGAATCGTAGAAAACACCGAGCTTACTGCCGGCAGTCACGCCGCTGTCGACCCGGACCGTGCTGCTCCGGGATTCTGCATAGCGGGTGATGATGCCGGTGGCCGGCATGAATTCCCTTTCAGGATCTTCTGCGCAGATTCGGGCTTCAATGGCCCAGCCCCTGAAAACAATCTCTGACTGGTTGAACGGCAACGGCTCGCCCGCAGCGATGCGCAGCTGAAGTGCCACCAGATCCAGACCGGTAACCATTTCGGTTACCGGATGCTCCACCTGCAGGCGCGTGTTCATCTCTAAAAAATAGAACCCGCCTTCAGTATCCATCACGAACTCCACGGTGCCGGCGTTGACATAGCCGGTCTTGCGAGCGAGGTCACATGCGGCTTTCCCCATGCGTTCCCGCAGTTCAGGGTCAACGCCCGGCGAAGGAGACTCTTCGACCACCTTCTGGTAGCGCCTTTGAATGGAACATTCTCTCTCGCCCAGATGAACGACATTGCCGCAGGTGTCCCCCATAATCTGGATTTCCACATGGCGGGGACGATCGATGTAGCGCTCCATGAAAATTCTGCTGTCACCGAAAGCCTTGCGGGTCTCCTGGCGACTGGCCGCCAGGGCAGCCGCCATCTCTTCGGGGCCCGTAACGATTCGCATGCCTTTGCCGCCTCCCCCTGCCGCAGGTTTCAGCAGGACCGGATAGCCGATACTCGACCCGATGGACAAGGCTTCGATTTCATCGTCTTTAAGTGCTTCGACATGGCCCGGAATGACCGGCACCCCGGCCCTGACCGCGACCTCCTTGGAGGCGATCTTGTCGCCCATCAATGCGATGGCGTCAGCCGGCGGGCCGATCCATTTCAATCCCGCATCTGCCGCGGCTCGAACAAAACCGGAATTTTCCGACAGGAAACCGTAACCCGGATGAATCGCCTGGCAGCCGGTGGACAGGGCAGCCGCTATTATTTTCCCCTGGTCAAGGTATGAATCTGCGGCAGGAGAAGCGCCTATATGCACGGCCTCATCAGCCATCTGCCGGTGCAGACTGCGGCTGTCGGCATCGGAGTAAACCGCTACGGTGGCCACACCCAGCCGTTTGCAGGTGCGGATGACACGTACGGCGATTTCACCGCGGTTCGCAATCAGTATCTTTTCAAACATGGCATACCTCACAAAGGAATATTTCCGTGTTTACGGGGCGGTCCCCCGGCCTTCTTGCTTTCAAGCACCTGCAGGGTCCGGATCAACCGCTGGCGCGTGTCCCTGGGGAAGATAACGTCATCGATGTATCCCCGCTGGGCAGCCAGAAACGGGTTGGCAAAGGTGCTGCGATAATCCGCCATTTTTTCATGAAGCATCGCCTCCGGCTCACGGGCTGATTGTATCTCCTTGCGATAGATCACCTCCGCCGCCCCCTTCGGCCCCATAACCGCGATTTCCGCGGTGGGCCAGGCATAGTTCACGTCACAGTGGATATGCTTGGAGTTCATAACCAGGTAAGCGCCCCCGTAGGCTTTTCGTACGATAACACTGATGCGCGGCACCGTGGCCTCGGTAAAGGCATAAAGCAGTTTGGCGCCGTGCCGGATAATGCCGCCGTGTTCCTGGTCGGGTCCGGGCATGAAGCCGGGCACATCCACCAGGGCGATGAGCGGAATATTGAAAGCGTCGCAGAAGCGCACGAACCGTCCGGCTTTATAGGATGCGTCGGTATCCAGCACACCGGCCAGCACGGCCGGCTGGTTGGCCACCAGTCCCACGGCCTGGCCGCCCAGACGGCCGAATCCGCAAATGATATTGCGGGCGAATCCGGGCTGGACCTCCATGAATTCGGCACCGTCCAGTATACTGTAGATCAGTACATTCATATCATAGGTCTGGTTGGGGTTTTCCGGCACAAGGTAATCCAGAGCCGGATCCGTGCGGTCCGGAGGATCCCGCAGATCCAGGAGCGGCGCCCGCTGTTGATTGTTGGAAGGCAGGTAGCTGATAAGGCGCCGGATCTCCCGCAGACACAGAATGTCGTTTCCGGCCGTAAAGTGGGCCACGCCGCTTTGATCGGCATGGACCCTTGCGCCGCCCAGTTCTTCGGAGGTGATTTCCTGGTGTGTGACCGTTTTAACCACGCTCGGCCCTGTTACGAACATATAGGACGATTCCTGTACCATGAAAATGAAATCGGTAATGGAGGGGCTGTATACCGCGCCGCCGGCACAGGGTCCCATAATACTTGAGATCTGGGGGACGACACCGCTGGCCCGGACGTTCCGGTGAAAGATCTCGCCGTAGGCCGCCAGGGCGTCCACTCCCTCCTGGATGCGAGCACCGCCCGAGTCGTTCAGGCCGATGATCGGGGCGCCCACCTTGACCGCAAGGTCCATGACTTTACAGATTTTCTGGGAATGGGCTTCTCCCAGCGATCCGCCGATGACGGTAAAATCCTGGCTGAAAACGAACACCTCACGGCCGTCAATGTTGCCATGACCGGTAATGACGCCGTCTCCCGGATAGTGCTGGTCATCGCCCAGCGCACCACCCCGGCCGGTTTTGAGCACATCGAACTCTTCGAAGGACCCCTCGTCGAGCAGCAGATCGATGCGTTCCCGGGCCGATAGTTTTCCCTTGCCGTGCTGGACATCGATTTTCGTTTCTCCGCCGGCGGACATGGATTCGGCACGCATTTTTTCCAGTTTTTCAAGGGTTGTTTCGTATTGGGCTGATATCGTTTTCATTTTTTTTCCTGATGTTTTAATTTGTATGTGATAAAAAAATTCTTACCTGGAAGCTATGCCTGACCAACGAACTTTTTTTTCAGATATTCCTTCCGTAAGCGGTTCGTCGCATCGAGCACCTTCTCCATATATTTGATTTCCTTTTGTGTCACAAACCGCAGCTCCAGGGTATCCGGCAGGGAACGAATCACACTGCCGGCCGGTACATATGTATAGGGACCCAAAACGGTGCGCATAAGCATGGCCCCCATTCCGACCCAGATCCTGTTGGCCAGGGTTGCACTGTAAAGGGTGCTTCGCATGGCCAGAAAACAATCCTCCCCGACAGTGCACGGACCGTGAATGGCTGCACCGTGGGCCACCGAGGTCCTGGCGCCGATGGTTACTGTACAACCACCATGGCTGTGGATGATCACGCCGTCCTGGATGTTGGCTTCTGTTTCAATGGTGATGGGTGCCACCTTGCCGTCAGTTCCGCGTTCATCTGCCCGGATAACGGCCATGGGGCCGACAAACACGTCTCTGGCAATGATAACGTTGCCGATAATCTGGGCGGATGGGTCGATAAGCGCTGTGGGATGGACCCTGGGTTCATCGCCCACCAGATTGGACCGGATACCGTTGAAATGGGGCATTGTTCTATTCCTCGCAGTCACGCGTTTGCCTTTACTTTTTTCCTTTCGGGACAAAAAAAGGCCGGTACCCGTTTAATAATTTAATAAACGAATACCGGCCTTATATTTTTTACGCCCCCTCCTCTGCCCTTAATTAAAGGGGTCGTTCCAACTCTAAGGTTCTATTTTTTCAATCCCCCGGCAAAACAGGTGGATTTTCATTCATCTCTTGTCCGGCAGATTGCCTTTACCTATAGAATATCCTCTCGATGTTTGTCAAGCGCTAATTTTATACCCATGAAAACAGGATAACAGAAAGCCGGGACTGTATAAGCGGGTTCATTTATTACTGATTTGCAAAGGCCGCCCGACTTCAGATCAGAGAAAAAAGGATCACCCTTTCCCCTGTGACCGTACTTATGTCCGTATGCATGCTCTTGACCTTCATTCCCGTGATTTTTTCAACCGCCTCTTCCAGCAGCGGCCTACCCTGCTCTAACAGTGTGATCCGAAGGCGTTTGACAAGTTCCCGTCCGTCCTTGCTTTCAGTTCCTTCTGCCAGCTTCAGTTCGGCTTTCGTGAGGACACTCCTGAGCCTTACCAGCACCATCATGTCCTCTATGAGGTAGGCTTTCGCTTCCAGAGGGCCGCGGCCCATAAACTCTTTTTCGAACTTTATAACAGCTTCACAGATTTCCGCTTCAATCTGTCCTTTGGTTCTGTTTTTCATTTTGCCTCTGTATGCCTGAACGAAAGTTCTTAGTCTGTCGATCAGATTACGGTCCGTCTCGGCGTGTGTCAATTACTTTTTTGGAAAGTCAACTACCACCCGCAAAGCGGGTGGCTTGGAGTGTATGCATTCGCATCTCTATCGAGCCCGGCCAGAGGCCGGAATGACGAATCACGTGAATGTTTCAATCGTTGACGGTTGTAACCGGGGGCATAGCCCCCGGTTTGAAAATAACCAATCAGAAGCATATTATCACGAATACTGGCATAATAAGTGACTATTCTTTCTCGTTCAAGACGTGCCGCACTTCGTTCACCAACTCATGTGCCGTCAACGGTTTCATCAAGAAAGCTCGGATCCCGATTTCCTTGGCTTTCTCAGCCGAAATATGCTTGCTGTACCCGGTGCTCAGGATGACGGGGATATCGGAACGAAGCTTCATAACCTCTTCGGCCAGCTTGTCTCCCCGGATGCCAGGCATGGTCATATCTGTGAGCACCAAGTCAAAGCGATCCGGATTGCTCCTGAAACATTCCAGGGCTTCCTTACCGCTCGTTCTGGCTTCGACCTGATATCCCTGGCGCTCGAGTACCAGCTTCCCAAACTCCAGCATCATGGGTTCATCGTCCACGAAAAGGACTGTCTCCGTGCCTCTCGGGAGTTCCTGTTCCGCTTCCGGGACGGCCTCTTCCAAGCCGACTTCAGCAACTGGAAGATACACAGAGAAGGTGGTTCCCTGTTTCGCACCGCTTTCCACAAGTATTCCCCCTTGACGGTCCTGAACGATACCATGGACAACGGCCAGACCGAGACCGGTCCCCTCTCCCACGCCTTTGGTGGTAAAAAACGGCTCAAAGATGCGCTCTATGTTTGCATCTGGAATGCCGGGGCCTGTGTCACAGACTTGGATTCGCACATACCGGCCTTGTGGAACTCGTCCAGTCGAAGTGTCAAGCGGGTATTCCACCTCAACCGCGTCCATACTTAATGTTAATGTGCCGCCTTGGGCCTCCATGACCTGTGCAGCGTTGGTGCAAAGATTCATGATAATTTGCTGAATCTGAGCCGGATCGGCCGGCACCGAAGGCAGATTTTCCCTTATATTTTCTTTCATCTCCACGGTCTTCGGAATAGAAGAACGCAACATTTTCAGGGACTCCTTCGCTATGGGTTCAACACGTATCGAAACAATGTGATGTTCTTTACGACGGGCGAAAAGGAGGATCTGGGTGACCAGATCCCTTGCACGGAGCGCTGCCTCGCGGACCGCACTAAAATTGTTCTGTGCAGGACTCCATTTCGGTATATCGAGCATGGCCAGTTCGGTATTTCCCACAATGATCCCGAGAATATTGTTAAAGTCGTGGGCAATGCCGCCGGCCAGTGTCCCAAGGGCTTCCATTTTATGCGACTGTTTCAGCTGGTCTTCAATTTTTTTCTCTTTGGTGATATCAACAATAAAACCTCTCAATCCTGCAATTTTTTCATCCTTTTGTATGGCTGTGGAGTGAAAAAGTGCAGGAAAAGTGGTGCCGTCTTTTCTCATTGCCTTGTATTCGTTAAGCCCAATCTTTTCCCCGCCTGCAATTCTTTTAAAATTCTTTTTCGCTTTTGTGCGATCATCATCACTTACCATATGAAAAAATACATTTAGACCGGACTTGAATTCTTCCTTTGTATACCCAAACTTCTCGAAAGCTTTTTGGTTGACAAAGGTCAGCGTCCCGTTCAAGTCCATTTCGAAAATGGTTTCCGGCAACAGCTCTGCCAGTTCCCTGAATCGTAGTTCGCTCTCCCGCAGGGCCTCCATTGCCTCTTTGCGATCCGTGATATCACGTACCCATTCCATGAACATCTCGACATGATTGTTCTCATCGAGAATGGGAATAATACGCAGATCCATCCATTTTCCGTCCGGCAACTGAATTTCTTTCTGGAAGGGCCTTCGGGAATCTATAACGGACATTGCCTGGCAATCCGGGCAAATGTCATCGAATCCCCGGTAAGTTCGATAGCATTTCGTGTTCAGTATGCGTCTGGATTCCGGAACAGCTGCAAATCCCGCCCAGTTGCTGTAAAGGATATCCATTTCAGGGCTGTGAACCGATATCATGTCCGGAACGACATTCAACATCTTTTCAAACCGCATTTCGCTTTCGCGGAGTGCTGCTTCGGCTTTCTTTCGCTCCGTGATATCGACAAAAGTGACAACGACCTGTTCAATATCCCCATTGTCGTCAAAAACTGGCACAGCGTTCACGCTTAACCATACAGACGAAAGTCCGGAAGCACTGATAACACCGACAGTATAATCATTCAAAGTTTGTCGATCTGCCAGTACTTTATTGATGGGATATGATTCGAGGGGCATGACCTCCCCGTCAGCGTCAAGGAATTTCCAGTGAGGATCTATCGCGTTTTTTCCCATCATCTGCTCTTTGCTGAGTCCCAGCAATTCCTGTGCTTTTGAGTTGCAATCAACGATCCTGGTTTCAAAATCGTGAACCACAACTCCTGCCTGCACTCTGTGGATGAGCGGTCTTTCACTTTCCTGCTTTTTCTTCAGGAACGCATGGGATTTTTTGTATCCCGAGACAGCATCTTCCAGTTCTCGAATCCGTTGTTCAAGATCCTCATAGGTGGGCACATCAGGCATAGTCAAAACCTTTATTTTTTAGAAGAGCCTTTTATATCCAGAATGTTCGATCTGAGGTACGGCTTTGTTCTATAGCGGGTGATATTCATCAGATCACCGGTCAGCGTTGCCATTCTGTTTATTTCTTCAGTCATTGTATCAATCCGCATTTCCAATATACTTGAGTTTTCAGGCAATTCCGCTTTCAGCAGTTCCAGGTGGCCGGCGATGACCTGGAGGGGCTGATTGAACTCATGGCATACGGCACCGGCCAGCTCCAGTACTGCCTGTATCTTCTCCCTTTTGACATGTTCTTCCTGAGCTCTTTTTTTGTCACGGATATCTGTAAAGCACTCCACCAGAAGTTCATTGTTGTCAATTTCAGTCTTTATCACCGACTTCAGAACCGGCAGGATTTCACCGTCACAGGTTAAAATTTCCCTTTCCGAGCGGTCAACATCCTGCCCCCTGTCTATTATGGGGCAATCGCCTACATCCGCCGGACAGATAAACCCGTTGCATTTCTTACCGACCAGATCCTCCAGGGTATATCCCAGATACGTCAACGCCTGCGGATTGGCATCAATAATTTTCTGTGTCGCCGCATCAATGATTACCACCCCGACCGGCAGGGAGTTCAGTAAAAATTCGAGCCGCCTGGTGCTGTCATCCACTTTCTTCTGCATTTCATGTTTGTAAAAAGCGATTTCAACCGCTGTATGAAGGGTCTCCTTCCTTACGGGTTTGAGCACATAGCCGTACGGCCCGGTCTTCTTGATCCGATCCACCAGCTCCCTAACTGCAAAGGCCGTCACGTAAACAATCGGAATATCGTGCATCATTTTTATCTGTTCGGCCGTTTCAATCCCGTCCATCTCCCCTTTGAGCTTGATATCCATTAAAATCATGTCCGGCAGGGTTTCTTCCGTTTTCTCCACGGCTTCTCTGCCGGTGGAGGCGGTACCGCAGACCGTATACCCAAAGCTTTCCACCTTGCTTTTGATGTCCTGGGCGATGAACCATTCATCTTCCACAATCAGTATTTTTCTGTCTTTTTCCATTCCTGCACCGAAGGCCTTTTTGCTCACGGCCTGAAAATAAAGCTGAAATGCGTTCCGTTGTCCGCAAACGCCCTGACCGCTCCTGAAAGCTGGTGTTCAGCCAGTGCCGCAATTGTCCTGAGTCCCATACTTTCGGCATTTTCAATGTCGATTGGATCGGGCAGTCCCACCCCGTTGTCACTGAAAATGAATTCGATTTTTCCATCCGCCCGTATTTTCAGACTGATGTGAATCTGACCATTCCTGTTGCCAGGAAACGCATGCTGAAATGCATTTGAAACAAGTTCGTTCATTATCAGGCCACAGGGGATAGCGGTATCGATCGTCACATAAACCGTCTCCATCTCACTGGTTATCGTCACATTTTCCGATACATTGTGACAGCTGCCTGCCAGAAGGTCAACGAGATCTGTAAAATAGGCCTTCAGATCGATACGTGAAAGATTGTCCGTCCGGTATAGCTTTTCATGAACAAGGGCCATGGCGTTGATTCGGCTTTTTGTTTCCTCGAACATCTGTAAAATGTTTTTATCTTCAATGTCGCTTGTCTGCATATTGATCATGGAGACAATGATCTGCATGTTGTTTTTGGTGCGGTGGTAAAGTTCCCGAAGCAGGATTTCCTTTTCGTTGAGAGATGCCTGAATCTCACGTTCCGCTTCTTTCTTTCCGGTGATGTCATCGAAGATCGTGAGAATGTATTTTTGCGAATTGACGGTGATGAAGGTGGCATACATTCTTGCAATGATCGTATCTCCTTTCAGGGAGGTAAATGACATCTCCAGACCATCGACCTGCCCTTTTGTCATCATTTCATCGGCAAAGGCTTTGCGGTCCTGAACGGAGTAGAAATTGAGATCGGTCGTGGTGCGACCCAGAAGGGCGTTTTTTGCCGCCCCGATTTTGCTGCAGAATACGTCATTGATATCGATGAGTTCTCCCGTTTCAGCAGCGGTTAATGCCATGGGTTGAGGAGAATGGTAAAAGATCGTTCTAAACTGCTCTTCACGCTCCTTCAGCCTTGTTTCGTATGCTTTTCTTCGGGTGGTATCGTGCGCAATTCCCATGTAGGACAGGATCCGGCCCTGCGCATCCGTAAGGGGCGAGCCATTGGACATGTGCCATCGCCAGCTGCCGTTTTTGTGCCTGGCCCGGTATTCCACACCGCTCTGCTTTTCCCCTGTCGACATGACCCGGTAGAGAAATGTACGACAGACGTCAATGTCATCCGGATGTACAAAGAGTGCAAAACTTTTTCCCACGACTTCTGAGGGATCATGTCCCAGATTCTCCTGCCAGTTTGGAGAGACATAGGTGAAGATACCGTCCGGGCTCAGGGTGTATACAATGTCGTTTGCACTTTCCACCAGGTTTCGGAATTTCTCTTCGCTTTCGCGAAGGGCCTTTTCGGCAGCTATTCTCTCCGCTTCGGTCTTTTCGAGCTGCCGGACTCTCTGTTCCAGCTCTTCATAGGTAGGTCTGTCAAACATGGTCCCCCCGCTTTACGTTTTACAGACAACAGAAGATGTTTCTTTTATAACTCTTTATTTTCATCCAATACGTTTCTGACCTCCCGGGCCATATCCGATTTCACAACCGGCTTCATGAGAAATCCCTTTATACCGAGGGACCGGGCTTTTTCCCTGTTTATCCTTTCACTGAAGCCGGTGCAGATAATAACGGGGATGTCCGGCCTGATGGACATCAATTCCCGTGCCAGCCGGTCACCGGTCATGTTCGGCATGGCCATATCCGTTATCACCAGGTCAAAAGAGGCCGGTTTTTCTCTGAAGGTTTCCAGGGCTGCCCCGCTGTCTGTGCAGGAAGTGACTTTGTAGCCCAGCCGTTCCAGAATGGTTTTTTCTATCTGCGCAATCTGTTCTTCATCATCGACCAAGAGGACGTTTTCCCTGCCCGCCGGGTCGGGCTCCGCCTTTTCATCTGACACATTCCGGACATTCTTTTTCATCAACGGGAAATAGACATGAAAAGCCGTGCCTTCCCCTTTTTCGCTGTAGACTTTTATATCGCCTCCTAACTCCCTGACAATGCCGAAGACAACAGAGAGGCCCAAGCCGGTTCCTTTTTCCTTTTCTTTGGTGGTAAAGTACGGATCAAATATTTTGTCCTGCAGCGCCGGATGAATACCTCTTCCTGTATCGGAAACCGTCAGCAGCACATACCGGCCCGGCTTTATAAAAAAGCCGGACATATCTTCATCACCGAGAACTGTTTCGGTAAGTCTGACAGATATTTTCCCGTGATCCGGTTCTATGGCATGAAAAGCGTTGGTAATCAGGTTCATGGCAATCTGGTGCAGCTGTGTAGGATTTGCCATTATAAAGCCGCAATCTTCCTGTATTTCCTGGCAAACCTTTATATCAGTCGGAATCGTTGACCTGCAGAGTTTCAGCACCTCTTTGAGAATGCTTTGAAACTGAACCGGGATGCACCTGTCCTCGGATTGCCGGCTGAAAGAGAGAATCTGTTTTACAAGCTCGCTGCCTCTTCTGCCCGCGGTTAAAAGTTCCTTTGCATTTTTGTATGGGAGACTGCCTTCGGGAAGATCCTCCATCAGCATCTCCGACAACCCGACAATCGGAAAGAGAATGTTGTTGAAATCATGGGCGATCCCCCCTGCCAAGGAACCAAGGGATTCCATCTTCTGGGCCTGCTGAATTCGTGACTGGAGATTCTTTATCTCTGTGATATCCCGGTAAACGGTCAATTTCGAGATGGAACCGTCCATGTGGAATACAGGAGAATGGGAAACAAAATAGATTTCGCCTTCTTTTGATCCGGCAATCTCTCTTTTGATCTTTTTTCCCTTCATGACTTTTTCATGCTCACACCAGGGGCACTGTTCTTCCAGACCGTGAATCGCCTTATGGCAGATTTCACCGACAGCATCCCTGCCGATCTTTTCTGCCATGGCCGGATTCATATATTCGATGTGAAAATCAGATGAACAAATATAAGCGGACTCATCCATGGATTCCATCATGGAGCGGTACCTTTCCTCGCTTTCCCTTACTGCTTCCTCGGCACGCTTGCGCTGGGTTATATCAACAAAGGTCACTATTACCTTTTCCAGCTCACCATTCTCATCAAATGCCGGGACGGTACTGGTGCTGAACCACTCAGGGGTTTGGCGCGAAGCATCACAAAAGCCCACCGTCATATCCTTTATAGGGAGACGGGTCGCGATTACCCTGTTTACAGGAAATGAGGCTGCAGGCAGGCTGTTACCTTTCGCATCAACAAATTTCCAGTACGGATCCGCTGCGGTTTTTCCCAGCAGTTCATCCCTGCTCAGTCCGAGAAGTTCCAGGGCTTTGAAGTTGCAGTCGACAATTTCCGTATCCGGGCTGTGGACAACAACGCCTGCCTGAATTACCTGAAGAAGTGCGTTGTTTTCCTTTTCTCTGCGCAGAATTTTCCCGATTCCTTTGTATTCTGAAACCAGGTTCTCCAGTTCCCGGACTCTCTGTGCCAGTTCCTCATAAGTGGGTTTGCCGGTCATAGTCAGCACCTTTGTTTACGGGGCATCGGATTTTGCCCTCACCTGCATGCGGTTTCATTTTTTACCCTGTTACTGTAACAGAAAGGATTTCTGTATAATTTTTTCATACCAAAAAATATTTCAAAATGCAAATTATTACATTTTTTTTGCCGTATTTTTACCAATTTTTCTTTTTTGGGCAAACCGGGAATAACCGGAGCAAAGGGACAATCAATTTGCTGAAAACCGATATAGCGGAAACGGTATACAGGCAGGCATGCTGAGACAATGGTGTAAGAAGAGCGGCTCCTGACTTTCCGGTGCCGCTCTTCAAGAAAAGTCAAATACCACCCGTAAAGCGGGTGGCCAGAAGAGAGGGGCATGCATACAAAACAGAAACACGATAGTGTTTCAATCGTGGATGGTTGGTACCGGGGCAGAGCCTCCGGCTTTACACAATAGGAAAACCAAAACAGAATTGCGGTTCGATGTTCTGATGAATTGAAAATAGAAAGGTGCTGCATATTATTTAGCACAATCTTTCTTATTGACATTATAATCTGGCAAAAGTGCTTTCCTGGATCGAAGAAGAACTGGCCGAACTTGGTCACAAGACGGTAAACGCGGGGGAGCTTTACATTGGTCCGTGTTCAACGCCGGAAAATATGGATGCCGCCATAAGAGAAAAAGCTGCGGCATTTGCCCGGCATATCACCGGATAGAATTTCCTGGGCGGAAAGACAGGTATAGACGGTTACCGGCGCAGATCGTCCCGGAAACAAGTCATTTAAACTTATATCGCCTCTTCTGTCACAATGCGGTTTCTGCCTTTCTTTTTCGCCATGTACAGGGCCCTGTCCGCCCGGCCGACAAAGGTGTCAAGGTTGTCCCCGGGTCTGTGAACGGCAATGCCGCAACTGATGGAAACCGGTATACCGCCGGTTGTGGATTGCCGGATGCCGGTCAGACGGTTCCGGCCTCCAGGAAGCGGATCAGTTCAGTGTGCCATACATCCGGCTGATCCAGATAGCAGGGGTGGCCGGCATTTTCAAGGACAACGAGTCTTGATTCCGGGATCTCCCGTTTCATGAAACGGGCATTGTCTATCCCGGAAAGATTGTCATGGTCCCCCCAGACCAGCAGCGTGGGAATAAAAATCTCCCTGAGACGGTCCTTGAAATTTTCCACCCGGACCATACCGATGAGGACAAGGCCGCCGATCTTTTCCGGTGACGCCAGATAGAGATCAAGCGTGTAGACCCCGCCTCTGGAAGGGCCGATGATGACGGGTTTTTCAAGATTTTCCCCATCGATAATCGCGGCGAGAAGATCTTTGGGGGCTGCCGCGCAGTCGGCTGAATTGCCGAACCCGGGCATGTCCAGAGCAAGAAAGCGGTACCCTGCTCCCGCCAGTTTGTCCAGTGTTCCCAGCTCCTGCCACGTGCCGGAATGAAAACTGGCCCCGTGCAGAAGCACGACATCCCCTTTGCTGCCGCCTGTATGCCGTCGGCAGTACACCCGGCAACCAGCGGCTTCGATATGGGTTTCCGTGAAATGCGTCATATCTGAATATCCTTGTTTATAATTTTTATAATTGTTTGGGCAGACTGTCTTACCGTGATACACTTCAGTCCACTGTAATGTATCGTCCGCCCAAGGTCAACCACTGTCCGGCGTGCACGTCATTTCATTTCGGGGCAAGGATCCGGTTGAGATTGTTTACGGTATTCATTATCCGTTTCCGGTGTTCCGGGGGCACCATGAGCGCCGGTATCGGCCGGTTGTCTATCAGGTGAAGACCGGGAGAACTTCCGTTGCTCTCAATTTCTGCTTTAACACCGTCCGGTCCGGTATTATCGTTTCCGGAGAGGTATAACAGCATATCCGAAAGGTTCCCTGAAATGCCGTTACAGTCCAGATGTTCAATGTACTGAAGAAACACATTGTTGAGGGTCAGGACAAAAGGCGCCATTCTGGCATAACCCGATTGCCGGCAGTCGACATCCGACCAGAGGCACCGGCAGCCGAACGGCCGAACCGGATAAACAGAGCAGAGTGCGTTCTCCAGTAAGGGACACTGACCCCATGCCGGATCGGTCCCTGCCGCTTCACTTTTTCCGCCGCTGATACACTCTGCTGCAAATCCATTCCAAGTGGCATCGGGGCAGTACCGATTCCGGGGGAAACTGTTACGGACGCTCCGTACGAGGTCCTGTTTCTCCCGGCTGTCCAGCGCGGTAAGCAGAAAACGGGCTTCCAGCCCGGTAAGGGTCACATTGCAGGTGCAGCAGCCGGCACACCCTTTTCTGCATGCCATATCCGACCCGTCTATGACGGTGTCATAAAGCGCATAGATTTGTTCAATTTTTTCAAGTTCGGGCGAAGGCAAAATCCCCCCCTCCGGTCCGGCCGCAGCCGGCAAAAAAACCTAGAGGCCTGTATCAAATTCAAGCAGCTGACCCTTTTCAATGGTGATGCCTTCCGCCAGGGGCAGCGGTTCCGTCATGCCTTCGATATAGCCGGACATGCTGTAAGTGCCGGGTGGCACGGCATAGACTTTCCATAACGGGTAATCCCCGTTGGAGGCCTGATTGATCTTCACGATCTTTTCACCGCTTTCGGCGGACACAAGTTCCCAGCTTGAAAGGGATGATCCGGCCGGCTCTTTTATGGATATGCCGGAATCGATCGTAATGGTGGTCTCCTCCCCTGCTGCAATGTTGAAATTTTTCACAAGGACCACCGGCGTCTTTTCGGTTTTATACAGATACCGTTTTTTGTAATGAACGGCAAAGTCGTAATTGCCCGGCATCAGGGGTTTGGGCTTGTAAAAGTAATAACTGTTACCGGTATACGGCAGCGTGAGGTTGAAATCCGATCCGTCATTTTTCGTGATAATCACCGCACCTGCCGGCATGTTATCCAAAGAATCCGCAATATTGATTATCACGCATCCCATTTCAATTTCGGTGGTTTCCCCCTTGGTGACGCTGAACACCCCCAGGGAGACATCGGAATCCGGCTTGTAATTGGAATTGGCAAACCCGGCCACCACTTCATATTCGCCCGACATCAGCGGGTGAACCGATTCGGCATCCGGGTCCTCGACCGTTTTCAACACCTTGCCGTCCTTTTTCCGTATAATCTTGAATTTGTTGAGGCTTTTCCGGCCGGACGTCGGCATTTTTATGGAAAATTTCCCGATCCCGGATGCGGTTTTCTTGGTTTCGGTTTTGGCTTTTTCCACTTTTTGGGTCACTTCCTTTTGAACCGACTGAAAAGCGCTCAGGAGGCTCTCGGCATCGTCCGCATTAAAATAATTGCCGCCGCCGGCCCCGGCAATACAGGAAAGCTGCGCTTTCTGTTCGTCATTCACATCGAATCCCACCACGTGAAGAACAAACCGGATACCGGTCTCGGCCATGTGTTTCACCGCATCGCAGGGATTTTCGTTACAGGTTTCTTCTCCGTCACTCAAAAGAACGATGGTGGTCTCGTTCTCCTTTTCTTTCAATTCGTCCACCACCATCTGCAGTGATCCGGCAATCGGGGTCATCCCTTTGGGAGAGATCTGACCCAGCCTGTCCAGAAGCGACTGCCTGTCTTTGCTGCCGGCGGGGATCAGGATTTCGATATCACGGCAGTCCCCTTTTCGGTTGTGACCGTAAGCGGTCAACCCCACGTCGGTTTCCGCCGGAAGTGAGGGAACCACTTTCTGCATGACATCTCGGGCAATCTCAATTTTTGTTTTATTCCCTACCTTCCCCCACATGCTGCCGGATGCATCCAGTATGAACATCACTTCGGGATAACCGCCGGTCGAGGCGTTCGCCGTCAACGGCATCATACCCAGCAGCAGTACCAGGTGCATCACCATGGCCCATTTTTTCATGTCGCCCTCCCTTCTTTTCTTTTTGTCGTTTTCTGTGCCCGTGGCGGACAAAGTTGTTCTCATCAAAGATTATTCATCTTAAAAAGAGGGGCTTTTTTTGTCAAGCTGTTCATTGAAAGAGACCATATATGACAGATATAAATATAAGACCGTTCTTTCCATATTACCGATCCAAACGCCGGAGATGGAGCTGGTCAAGTCAAATAGCGCTTGACATGCGACGATTTATCTGCTCTATACATTTTTATGTGATGAGATTTTCGCTGCCTTGCAGAAATACGTGTGACTTTTGACACTTTTACAGAACGGAGGTTTCTCCTATGAAAGCGTTCAAACCCGCCCTGCTCTTCTGCTTTTTTGCTTTGTCGCTTTTCCTTGCCGCCTGCACGCCGCGACCTTACCTGGCCACGCGCATCCCGCCGCCGGCCCCGTCCAACAACCCGTGCAAGGATGTCATACTGACCTGCAAACAACCGGTACTGTCGTTTTACAACAGCACAAAAGGCGGCTGGGGCAGGCTTCATTACACCATACAGATCGACACCTCACCTGCCTTTGACAGCGACAACCTGATCGAATACACTGACATTCCCGAAACCCCGTTTGTTACGAGCAAGCGGGTAGCAGAAGAAGATGAACTTGACGACAGAACCGTTTATTACTGGCGGGTGAGGGCTGATGATCTGCGGGGGAAAAAAAGTATATGGGCCCTGTCGCGCTTTTTCCTGGACACCGAATCCGATGACGAAAAAGCGGACCTCATCAGGACCCCGATTCAGCAGATCCGGATTTCAGACGAGACGAGCGGGGCGTTTATAACCGATACCGGTGAAACCGCATCGCAGACCTGCTGGATCGGCTCGGGAGACCAGGAAACATACCGGATCCGTTTCGATTTCGGGGAACCCAGAAAGATCAGAAGAATCTGGGAACTCTTCCAGAAAACAGAATTGACCGGCCGCCTCAGGGATTATCATTGGCAGTACAGTGAAACCGGCGAGACGTGGGAGTCGCTTGAAAAGACTGCCGTTCGCAATTCCGATGCGTTCAGGCGGATCGTACAGTTCAAGGAACCTGTCACCGCCCGTTTTTTCAGACTGGATATCGAGGGATGGTACGGGGACGTGCCCAAAATATACGACATCATGTTTTTTTCGGAAGGGACGTTGCCTGTGCCGCCTGTGCCGGAAAATCCGTATGTGCTGATTGTATCGAACCGGCATGACGGCAGCACAACCGGGGAAATTCAAAAGGCTGTCGAAAACGCGGATATGGGTGCGGATATGGGTCTGGAAACGCTGGTCGTCCCCTATTTTGCCGTATCCCTTGACATGATACGACAGCTTGAACAAAAACCCGTTGCCATCATATTAAGCGATCATGAGCGCGCTTTTGAAAATCTTCCCATGTTCGAATTCAACGGGGTATTTGAAATTATCCGCCAGTGCCGTATTCCCACACTCGGCATCTCGGGCGGCCATCATCTCATGGCCATGTCGGCCGGTCTGAGTTTTGCCCGGAAAATGGGGTATACCGCTGACATTTCAGAAAAGAAAGACCTCGAGACCACCGCACCGATCACTGTTTTGAAAAAAGGAGAAACCGTCCCGACCGACCCGATTTTCGACACGGTTCCTGAAAAATTTTACGCGGTCAAGAAACATAACTTAGAAATCGTACTCCTGCCGGAGACTTTTGAGAAACTTGCCGAGTCAGCGTGTGTCGAAGTGATAAAGCATAAAGACAGAAGCATGTACGGTGTTCAGTTTCACCCGGAGATCGCGTCCGGCATAAATCAAGGCGCCGCCCTGCTCTCCAACTTTCTCGATGCAGCCTGCCGTTCGGCTCAATAGCAGCCTTCAGTCAGACTGTTTCGCCCAGGCGGCAACCTTCCGGCGCAGCGGGAGTGCATCCGGATTTTGAACCGTCTCTTTTGCAATGATATCCACGGGTCTTACCGGTTTGCCGTAATACGCGGTGTTCATTTTTTCATTGATCCTGATGACCGCTCCTTCCAGAGAGACGCCCATGAACGCCCCTTTGGATCTGGCAAACGAGATATAGTCGGTCAGCACATCCGATCCCACGCCGCTGCCCTTTGGGCCCGCCGCCACCGATACGTCCCCGCCGAGCTTTACAGAGGAGGCGAAAAGCCGGTCAAGGCCGTTTTGGGTGCGCACCATGATAATCACCTGGGATTTTTTGGCGCCGATCTGCAGCCCGAAGCTGACCGATCCCATAGTGTAAAAGACGGGATTGCGCCACCGGCCGCTGCCGTTTTCCCGTGAGAGGAAGATGCAGTGCCCCCCGGATCCGCCCAGAAAAAAGCCGCCTTTGAGCAGTTCCGGCACGATCAGAAGACCCTTTGCCGTGTCGATGTTGTTGTTCAGCCATTCCATGTCCGGGTCCTGCCGGAATTCGTCGATGGCAATCATTGCATTGTCCACAATCAGCTGTGCTTTGGCTTCATCAGAAGCCCGGCCCGCCGATGCCGTTGCCAGACAGATCACAAGAACCGGCAGCCCAATTCTGATCAGGCCCGTTACGAACATATTCCCGAAGGTTTTATTCATTTTGAAAGCCATAACATTCTCCATTCATGACAGGGTACGCATAAAAACAGAGTCAACAAAACACGTAAGTGTTTCAAGTCGAATTTCAGTTTTTAAAACCGCTGATACACAGCCAGTCAGTATATGAATTCGCAACCGAAGTCAAGGCTGCATTCCTGATTGCCGTAATGTCTCCTCAAGAACCGAAAGTCGCTGCCTGTCTTTGGGATCTTTGGAAATTTTTTTAAGTTCGACTATCGTCTTGATATCAAGAACACGAATCGTATAATTTCGAAAAGGAATCTCTACCGTATATTTTAGCAGATCTTCATATTTTTTTTTTTGCTCGATAAAGGCCAAAACATCAAGCGGGCCGAACCGGGTGGAAAAAAGTGCATGTCCCGAGAAGTCTTCCTCTTTTGGCAAAATAATCTTATTGTCCGGGCGGCGGTAGACAGCATCAACGGATTTCAGAAATTGAAAAATTTTTGAAATGTTGTCGGGAGACTGTCTATGGACTATATCAACATCCATTGTTGTCACAGGCGCCCCCTGAACAACCGCAGCCAGTCCACCGACAAGAATAAATTCAATATCCGCCTTTGCGAGACCTTCAAGTATCGCGCTCAGGTCGGTTGCTCTCTGCTTTTTGCTGTTTGAATGCATTTCTCAATTCCAAAATGGCATTTACTGCGTTATCATTCGATTTCAGGCGCTCCTCTGGTGACATCTTAAGAAACATGGAAACCAGACCCCTATCAACATCTGAATTTTTTTGAATTTTATTCGAATGACCCATACCACACCCCATTGACATGTCTATAAAAATTCGCGTCAATTTTCAGCTTTTACAACCGCTGATACACAGCCAGTCAGTATATGAAGCCGGAACCGAAGTCAAGGCTGCATTCCTCTTCACGGGTTCCTTAGTCGCTTCGATTATCAATGAATATGGGAGTTCAACCATTTTTCTTTTATAATTTTGAATCCATTCCGCTCAAGTAATCTGACAAGCTCACTGAATTTCAATCTTATACGCCTATTTGCGATAGAACGGGCTGCACACCTGCCGGTGTGCAGCGGCGGTCAAACACCGGGCAGCCTAGAGCAGACAGGTTATGCGGCATTACTGATAATCCACCGGGCGAAGTTCGCAAATACGTCCATACAATAATATCCGTCAATTTATGGTTATGATTTTTGATCAAAAATCTTTAATATTCTTTATGTTATATTCCGAAAAGAATTCTGTCAAATGGGATGCCATTTAGAGATGCAATACGGGTACAGACAAGAGGTCTACAGATCGGCTAAACCTGCAAAGGCTTTACAGTGAGATCACCTGTCACTGCAAAGCCTTTGTTTTCAACTGGTGCCGAAGAGAGGACTCGAACCTCCACACCGTCTGGCACTTGATCCTAAGTCAAGCGTGTCTACCAATTCCACCACTTCGGCATGGGGATTTATATACTATATGACCCTTTTCCGGTCAAGTTCCCCTGATCTGCTGTCAATGCAGAGTCAACTACCACCCGCAAAGCGGGCAGCCTGGCTTCCCGGCCAAAGGCCGGAAGGACGAAACACGCGAGTGTTTCAATTGTTGACGGTTGTAACCGGGGGCACAGCCCCCGGTTTGAAAACAACCAATCACTCCGGCCGGGTATTCATGCACAGGCAAGTAGCGGGGGGCTTTTCATGCCGGGTTTGACCCGCACCTTTTATAAAATCGGGAAGCATCCATGGATTTTAAGGAAAATGTGATTATATTAAAATTTTGGGAGTTTTGGTGCCGAAGGGGAGATTCGAACTCCCACGAACGGATGTTCACTTGTCCCTGAAACAAGCGCGTCTACCAATTCCGCCACTTCGGCATTCAGACCAAAGAACGCCCGGCAGGCTGAGCTGACGGGGTTGCATTTTGTTTTCCCGGCCAAGGGCCGTTGTCCGGCCTGCCGCCATGCGGACGGCCGTTGACTCGGAACAACAAATGGTATATATATATTTGTTCATCTTTTTTGTCAAGTAATTTGTTATATGAAAACAGCAGAAGGGAAAAATGGACGTAATAGAAGACATTCAAAGCATTGAAAAACCCTTTAAAAACGCAGTGCTGACAATCGGTAATTTCGATGGTGTCCACAAGGGGCATCAGGCACTGTTCGAGCAAGTGATCAAGAAAGCAGAAGAGACAGACGGCACCTCCGTTGTCATAACCTTTGAACCCCATCCGTTAAAGGCGCTTGGCAAGGAGAGCCCGCCCCTTATTACCCGGCGGGATCAGAAAATCGAGCTCATAAAGCGTTCCGGTGTGGACAAAATCATATGCATCCCCTTTACAAAAGAATTTTCCGAAACAGCTCCGCAATCTTTTATCCATGACTTTCTCATAAAAAAAATCGGCATGAAAATCATCATTGTGGGGCCGGATTACGTGTTCGGAAAAAACAGGACCGGCAACATCGCCCTTTTGAAAAAAGAGAGTGAAAAAGCCGGATTTGACGTGATCATTCCGGACTGGATCAAGGCCGCCGACGACAATCGTGAGAGAATCAGCAGCACCCGGATTCGGGAGATGGTGATGGAAGGAAAAGTGGAACAGGCCCCTCAGCTTCTGGGAAGGCCCTACCAGGTCCGGGGCAAGGTGATCCGGGGCCGGGACAGGGGCGGCAGCCAGCTCGGATTCCCCACGGCCAATATCAAGCTTCACGACGAACTGTGCCCGAAATTCGGTGTTTACGCCGTAACAGTGGAGACAGTTAATGGCACTTTCAGGGGCGTTGCCAATATCGGATTCAGCCCCACCTTCGATGACCACTTGTTTACGGTCGAGGTGCACATACTGGACGACTTTGAAAAAGACATATACGATACAAGAATACGGGTGAACTTTATCGCGCGCCTCCGGGATGAAAAAAAATTTTCAGGTGTCAGCGAGCTGTCAAGCCAGATAGAAAAAGACATAGTAACCGCAAAGGAAATTTTGGAAAATGTCCGTCCTGAGAATATTAAAGTATCCTGAAACATCTTTGACAACCCCCTCTGCCGAGATTGACGAGATCGACGAGGAGATTCACACCCTCATACGGGACATGGGCGATACCATGTTCGATGCGCCCGGGGTCGGCCTGGCCGCCCCGCAGGTGGGCGTGAACAAGCGTGTGATTGTCTACAATCACACGGCCGGACAAAGTGATGAGAACGGTGCATCAAAAGAGTTCAGTGCGCTCATCAACCCCAGTATCATAAAGGCGTCCGGCAGCCAGGTATCAGAAGACGAAGGATGCCTGAGCGTGCCGGATCTGACATGTAATGTCAATCGGTACGAGAAGGTGACGGTAACCGGCATGACCCCGGAAGGCAAGAAGGTGGAATTTGATGCGGAGGGCATCCCGGCCGTTATCATGCAGCACGAGATCGATCACCTGGACGGCATCCTGTTCATAGAGCGGATCAGTTCCTTAAAGCGGAACATGTACAAAAAGAAGATGAAAAAAAGGCATGCCCGGCATGAAAAAGAAGTTTGATCTGATTTTCATGGGCACCCCTGATTTTGCCGTACCGTCACTTGAAGCCCTGCACCGGTCGGATCACCCTGTAGAACTTGTCGTCACCCAGCCGGACCGGCCAAAGGGCAGAGGGCGGAAGCCGGCGCCGCCGCCTGTGAAAACCGCCGCCCTGAAAATGGGTCTGGACGTCCTTCAGCCCGAAAACGTGAACGACCCCGCCGTGATAGACAAACTGGCTGCCCGCCGACCCGACATGTTCATTGTGGCGGCATTCGGCCAGAAACTTTCCGGGACACTGCTGGCGGTCCCGGCGATTTATCCCGTCAACATTCACGCCTCTCTGTTGCCCGAATACAGGGGCGCCTCCCCCATACAGGCCGCCATACTGAACATGGACGACGTAACCGGCGTCACCACCATTGTCATGGAAAAATCCCTTGATACCGGGGATATCCTCCTGTCCGGAAAAACCGAAATAACCCCCGCAGATACGGCCGGAACCGTTCATGACAGGCTTGCGCAGATGGGCGCCGACCTTGTGGTCAGAACACTTGACGGTATTTCCCGCAATACGGTAACACCGTTCCCGCAGGATCATGAACTGGCCACCTATGCCCCGATGCTGAAAAAGCGGGACGGGAAAATCAACTGGTCAGAGCCGGCGGAAAAGATCTGCGCCCGCATACGGGCCATGACCCCCTGGCCCGGCGCCTATACCACTCTGGACGGCGAGACCCTGAAAATTTTCAATGCGACTCCCTCCCCCCAAAAGTCCGGCGGTAAACCCGGCACAATTATCCGGTGCGGCAGCGATATCATTGAGGTGGCCGCCGGTAAAAATTGTGTCCGGATTACGGAACTCATGGGCAAATCGGGGAAACGTCTGGATGCCTGCGATTTTTTATGCGGCAGCCGCCTGTCGGAAGGCATGGCGTTCGACAACTGAATGGCTGCCGATTCCCGCCATACCGCATTTAAAATCCTGGTTGCTGTCGAGTTGCAGCGACAGCCGCTGGACCAGGTGCTCGAGCACTTTGAAAAACCGCTGTCGACCCTGTCCGGAAAAGACAGGGCGCTTGCCAACTCGATTGTCTTCGGTACGCTGAGATGGCGGGGAAAAATCGACTGGATCATCAAGGCGTTCACCAGAAGAAAAATATCCGACATCGATACCAGGGTCCTTTATGCCATCCGCATCGCGCTTTTCCAGATTATGTGCCTGGACCGGATACCGGTTTCCGCGGCTGTCAATACCGCCGTTTCAATCGCCAAGACCGAATGCGGCAAAAAGCCGGCCGGATTCGTGAATGCGGTGCTTCGAAACGCCTCGGAACATTACCGGTCTGTAGCCTTCCCCGATCCGGAAAAAGACAGCGCCCGGTTTCTGTCGGTCACCGGTTCCATCCCTTTGTGGCTTGCCAAAAGATGGATCGACCGGTACGGGCTTGAAAAATGCGTGGCCCTCTGTGAGGCCATCAACCAGGTACCCGGCATCACTGTGAGAACCAACACCCTCAAAACCGACCGGACAGAGCTTTTCCCCCTGCTGCAGAAAGAGGCGGCAAATGTCCGACTGACCGATTTTTCACCGGCCGGCATTTCGTTTACCACCGCCGGCACCCCGGTCCACAAAACCCATGCCTTTGAACAGGGCCTTTTCCAGGTGCAGGACGAGGCGGCACAGCTGGTAACATGCGTGCTTGATCCGGTACCGGGTGACACCGTACTCGACCTCTGTGCCGGTCTTGGCGGAAAATCAGGCCATGCCGCTCAACTGATGAAAAACAGGGGAAAAATAGTCGCGGCCGACATAAACCGGGAAAAATTGAACCGGCTGGAAAGGGAGATGGAGCGGCTCTCGGTCGCCATAGTTGAAAAACAGGTGTTCGATGTGTTGAATGACAGGCCCGGTGAACTTAAAAACGCCTTTGACAAAGTGCTGGTGGACGCGCCCTGTTCCGGGCTGGGGGTTCTGAAAAGAAATCCCGATACCCGGTGGTTCAAAAGTACCCCGGACATTGAACGACTTGTTGTGCAACAGCAGCAGATGCTGCTCAGGGCGTCCGATTTTGTCAAACCGGGAGGTATCCTGGTGTTTTCAGTCTGTTCGGCAGAAACGGATGAAAACGAGGGTGTGGTCTCCCGTTTCCTGGATCAGCAGAAATCATTTTGTCTCGACGTCCCTCCAGGATACCCGGACAAACGTTTTGACCCATCGCTTTTTGAAAAAAAATTTTTCAAAAGCTACCCGCATGCGCCGGTTATGGACGGATTTTTTGCCGCCAGACTTAAAAAGCGGGCATGAAAATAACAGTTGCAAGTGACGCCAAATTTTTATAAACAACATGAAAACAGACAAAATAAAGATATATAACGCCCCATATCAAATATTGGTATTCAAAAAGGAGATTCCATGGCAATTATAGCACCTTCGATTCTTTCAGCTGATTTCACCGTTCTCGGCCGGGAAATCAGGAATGTGGAACAGGGCGGCGCCGACTGGATCCATATCGATGTAATGGACGGCCGGTTTGTACCCAATATCACGTACGGCCCCATCATAGTGGAAGCGGCCAGACGGTCAACCGATCTGCCGCTGGATGTACACCTGATGATCGCGTCGCCTGACGCGATCATTCCCGAATTTATAAAGGCCGGGGCCGACCTTGTTTCGGTTCACGTGGAAACCTGTCCGCATCTTCACAGAACGGTCCAGCTCATCAAAAAATCCGGGGTAAAAGCCGGGGTCGTCCTCAACCCGGCCACGTCTCCGCAGATGGCAGACTATATAATGACGGAAGTGGATTTTGTTCTTGTGATGAGTGTCAACCCCGGCTTCGGCGGCCAGAAGTTTATTGAATCCAGTATTGAAAAAATTGCCGCCCTGTATGAAAAGAAACAGCAAGTCAACAGGGATCTTCTCATAGAGGTGGACGGGGGAATTGACGAGAATACCATTGAACGGGTATCCAAAGCAGGGGCGGACGCTTTTGTGGCAGGCTCCAGTATTTTCAGGGCCCAAAGTTACAAAGAAAAGATTGAATTGCTCAAACGCGAAGCGGAAAACGGGAAAACATCATGAACAAATATATCATCACCATACTCGGCAGCGACCGGCCCGGAATCATTGCGCGTGTCACGGACAGCCTGTACAGGCATGACTGCAACATCGAGAACGCCAATCAGATGATTATGCAGAAAGAGTTTGCCGGTTTTTTCATTGCCGAGCCGGCCGAAGACATGGACGGCGACACCCTTAAAGCAAAGCTTCAAGCGGACCTTGAAGGAACCGGCCTCCATGTGCACATCAACCGGATCGATGCGGGCGGCAGCGCGAGCAACGGAAACTGTGCCGACGGAGAGGCGTTTCTGATCACGACAATCGGACCTGACCAGAAAGGACTGGTGGCCAGGATTTCAGGGGTTATCGCCGCATTCAACGCCAATATCACAAGCCTGAAAGCTGTTTTTAAAGGCGGTGACACACCGGATGACAATATCATGGTGTATGAAGTCTGCATTACCCCTGACATTGACAGGAACCGCCTTTTTGACGTACTCAAGAAAAAGGCGGAAACCCTTGATCTCGACATCCGGATTCAGCATAAAAACATTTTCAATACCATCAACAAGATTTAGCACAGGGGACAGTATATGCTTAACGAACAGGAGATACTCACCACGATTGAGATGGTGAGAAGCGAAAAACTCGATGTCCGGGCGATCACACTCGGCATCAGTCTTTTTGACTGTATAAGCGGCGACCTTGACACACTGAAAAACAATATCAGGGCGAAAATTCTGCGGCATGCATCCGACCTTGTCAACGTGTGCAACGAGGTAGGGGAAAAGTACGGTATCAAGGTGGTGAACAAGCGGATCGCGGTAAGCCCGATCGGGCTGATCGCAGCCCCTTTCTCCGCCGAAGAGATGGTGTCGGTGGCGCATACGCTGAACGATGCGGCCGAGCAGGTCGGGATCGATTTTATCGGGGGATTCTCCTGTCTGGTGGAAAAAGGGATTGCAAAGGGAGATGACGCCCTTATCCAGGCCCTGCCCCGGGCGCTTTCTGAAACACAGCGGGTCTGCGCCTCCGTGAATGTGGCCACCACGGTCGCCGGCATCAACATGGACGCCACGTGCCGGATGGCAAAAGCCATCAAGGATACGGCGGCCCTGACGTACGAATCGGACGGTCTCGGATGTGCCAAGCTGTGTGTTTTTTCAAACATCCCCCAGGACATGCCGTTCATGGCAGGGGCCTACCTGGGAACCGGCGTGGGGGACGCCGTTATCAACGTGGGGGTCAGCGGTCCCGGTGTGGTCAAAAAAGCCATTGACCGTGCGCTTGAAACACTCCCGGATCCCACCCTCGGAAAAATCGCCGAAGTCATCAAAAAAACATCGTGCAAGGTCACCCGGGTGGGAGAATTGATCGGCAGAGAAGTGGCCGACCTTCTCGGTATCCGGTTCGGCGTGGTGGACCTGTCGCTTGCGCCCACACCCACGGTGGGCGACAGTATCGGCGAAATATTTCAGTCTCTGGGCCTGACCAGCATCGGTGTACCGGGCTCCACGGCCGCCCTGGCCATGCTGAACGACGCAGTGAAAAAAGGCGGCGCTTTCGCCAGCTCCCACGTTGGCGGACTGAGCGGGGCGTTCATTCCGGTCAGCGAAGATCTGAACATTGCTGAGGCGGTTTACAAAGGGTATCTTTCGGTTGAAAAGCTCGAAGCCATGACATCCGTCTGTTCGGTGGGGCTGGACATGATCGCGGTCCCCGGCGACATCACCGAAGAATGCCTGGCCGGGCTTATTGCGGATGAAATGGCCATCGGCATGATCAACAACAAGACAACCGCCGCCCGCCTTATACCCGTACCCGGCAAGAAAGCCGGCGAAAGTATCTATTTCGGCGGACTGCTGGGGGAATCCAGAATAATCGATATTCCCCAGTATACCCGGAAAGATGCGTTTGTCAGGTACGGCGGCAGAATTCCGGCACCCATCCACAGCATCAAAAATTAGCCGTATGAATTACAAAATCATACTTGCACTGACCCTGGTGCATTTTACAGGGGACTTCTATTCTTCTTTCATCACCCCGCTCATTCCCGCGTTCATGGACCGTCTCTCCCTGTCATTGACGCAGGTCGGCATTATCACCGGGGTTGTGCGTTTCCTGTCATTCATCGTACAACCGGCTGTGGGGTATCTGGCCGATCGGCATCAGACAAGGTTCTTTATACTGGGCGGTCTTTTCCTGGTTTTTTTCTTCATCCCTTTTTCAGGGATTGCGTCCAATTTCTATATGCTGCTGCTGTTTCTCTCCATCGGGTCGATTGGTTCTTCCATGTTTCACCCGTCGAGCACCGGCATGATTCCGCTTTACAGCGGCGGCAAGACAGGCTTTTCTCTCTCCATATACAATACCGGCGGCACGTTTGCATTCGGCATCGGACCGGTGTTCATCTCCTGGTACGTTACCCGAATGGGGCTGCACAATATGCCCTACACCATGGCATTCGGGATTCTGGCGTTTATCGTCTGTTATCTGTACATCCCGCTGCCGAAAACGGAAAATCTTAATAAATTCGGATTTTTCGGTTCTATAAAAGAACATCTCGGCGGGGTGTGGCGGCCGGTGACCCTTATCTGGGTCGTGATGTTTCTGAGGGCGGTGACCGGTCAGACTTTTATTACATTTATGCCGGTTTACCTCTCAAAAGCAGGCCATGATCTGATATCGGTGGGTTTCATCGTGGCGCTTTTCGTGGTGGCGGGGACACTGAGCGGCCTTATCGCGGGATTTTATTCGGACAGAATCGGGTATAAAAAGATATTCTTCATCTCCCATGCCCTCATGCTGCCGTCCCTGCTGCTCTATCTCTATCTCCCCGGACCGTTCGTATATGCCGGCGCTTTTCTGGCCGGCTTCTTTGTCCTCGCTTCACTGCCGGTCGGCGTGGCCATGGCGCAGCACCTGGTCCCCAACAGCCGGGCCATGGTGTCCAGCCTCATGATGGGATTTGCCTACGGTCTCGGCGGGGCGGTCT
>CAYZHB010000003.1:32409-58271 GCA_964478245.1 uncultured Desulfobacterales bacterium
GGTGGGAAAGCTGGCCGAAATCTACGGTCTTTTGGACATTCTTTTTTTCACGGCCTTTGTGCCGCTCATCACCCTGGTCTTTATCCACAGGTTTCCTGAAATCAGAAAACGCTTCTGATGGAAACAGATCGAATCCACCGTGTATACGGCCAGTGCCGTCCATATCATGACAAACGTCGCAAACTTGTGGACCGAGAAGGGTTCCCTGTAAACCAGGACGGCGAGAAGGAACGAACATGACGGCGCAATGTACTGCATGAAACCGACCGTGGTGAGGGCGGACCGCCGGGCCCCGATGGTAAAAAGAAGCAGCGGCAGGGCAGTCACAAGGCATGTGCCGGACAAGAGCAGGTCCGTCTGGAAACCGATCCTGAAAACGGCGCCGGCACCGTTCATGTAAAGCCAGGAAAGATAGCCCGCAGAGGGGATGGACAGCATCAATGTTTCAATGCAGAGACCGGGCAGAGACGGCACACGGGTCACCTTGTGGAGAAGCCCGTAAAAGCCGAACGAAAACGCGATGGCAAGCGCAATCCAGGGGAATTCGCCCAGACGGACCGTGTAGAAAAGGACGCCGGTGAGGGCAATGATCAATGCCGCCGCCTGGGGTTTTCTCAACCGCTCTTTTAAAAACAGCATTCCCAAAAGCACAAGCAGCAGCGGATTGATATAGTATCCGAGGCTTGTCTGAAGCACCTGGTCATGGTTCACCGCCCAGATAAACAGATACCAGTTGAACGACAGAATCAGGGTGGTCCCCAGAAGACCGGCCAGGGAAGCCCTGTTTTTAAAAATGGCGGCAAGTTCATCGCCCCTTTTCTGGACGAGCACGATGGCCAGCAGAAACAGGAACGACCAGATAGAGCGGTGGAGAAGGAGCTCGAAGGAAGAGACATGGGCCAGCTGTTTCCAGAATACCGGGCTCAGCCCCCATATCAGATAAGCGGGGAAAAGAAACGCCACACCTTTTTTACGCATTGTCGTATCCCAGTCTGTTTCTGATGTCCGTTTTCATCTTTCGGGCAAGAACAAACGCCCCCGGCTTGAACGGTTTCAATTCAGCAGGCGCCGCATTTTTGTATAACACCTTTACAGTTCGTAGGGAGTCAGGCTTTCGAATCCCGTCTCCGTAACAAGTATGGTCTGTTCGAACTGGGCGGACAATGAGCCGTCGTTGGTGACCGCCGTCCAGTTGTCCGACAGAATGTGCAGGTCCTTTTCACCGAGATTGATCATCGGTTCGATGGTGAATACCATTCCCGGCACCAGTGCCAGTCCCTGTCCTTTTTCACCGTAATGAAGCACCTGCGGCTGTTCATGAAATTTAACACCCACACCATGGCCCACAAACTCTCTGACCACGGAACATCCTTTTGATTCCGCATAGCTCTGGATTGTATATCCGATATCCCCGAGGGGCGTGCCCGGTTTGACGATGTGTATGGCCCTTTTTAACGCTTCTTTTACCACCCCTACAATTTTTTTCCCGTCCGGTGTGGGGGGGCCCACGAAAAATGTCTTGCTGGCATCTGCATAAAATCCGTCCAGGATCGGGGTGATATCCACGTTGACGATATCGCCCTCGTGAAGAACCCGCTCCCCGGGAATGCCGTGACATATTTCCTCGTTTACGGATACACAGACACTCTTGGGAAAGCCCCTGTAATTGAGCGGGGCCGGGGTGGCCCCCGCCTCCAGGTGCATGTCGTGTACGAGCGTATTGATCTCCTCCGTTGTAATGCCCGGTTCAATAACGGCTTCCACCCTGTCCAGCATTGTCAGCAGCAGGGCACCGCATTTCCGTATTCCTTCAATTTCGGTTTCATCTTTTATGATGATGTCATACTTCTTCTTGTACGATTCCCTGAGGGTCAGCGTCTCTTTATCGGTGTTCATACAGCAGTTTTTGTATTTTTTGCCGCTCCCGCAGAAACACAGACTGTTTCTTCCGATTTTTTTCTTTTTATCTCTGTTCTTCATACGTTTCAAATCCTTCAACAGTTCCCCACAGGGAGTGGGGATATGCCGCCGTTATCTTGAGATTGACCATTTCTCCCTTTTTTACGCCTTTCCCGGGAAAATGCACGATTTTGTTTGATTCGGTTCTGCCTGTCATCTGGGGACTGTCTGCCGAGACCCCGGGTCCGGGAAAAGCGGTTTCCGAAGGCATCTGTTTTTGACTCCGGCCTTCCACCAGCACTTTTTCATTGTTGCCCACCCGGTTTTCATTGCTCTTGTGTGTATAAAATCCCTGGTGCTGCAACAGTGTGTTCAGGCGCCTGAGCTTTTCGGATTCGGCCACCTTTCCTTCAAATTTTGCAGCGGGTGCAATTTTCCGGTCTGAGTATGAAAATGCGAAAACACTGTCAAACCCGACCGCATCCAGAAGATCAAGGGTCATTTGAAAATCCGCCTGGGTTTCGGACGGAAATCCCACTATAAAATCGGAGGACAGCGATATGTCCGGACATTCCTTTTTAAGGCGCGATATTCTTTCCAGATAATCCCATCGCGTGTAGCCTCTGTTCATTTTTTTCAGAATGCGGTCGGAACCGGACTGCACCGGCAGATGGACATGCCGGCACACTTTTTCAAGATCCCTGACAGCCCCTATGAGATCATCGGACAGATCCTTGGGATGAGACGTCGCAAACCGGATTCTTTCAAGGGATTCTATTGCGTTGACCATTTCGAGGAGCCTGAAAAAAGGGATACTGTTTTCTTTTGCGCCGTAGGAGTTGACATTCTGGCCCAAAAGCGTGACCTCTTTGACGCCCTGACCTGCCAGAACTCCGATTTCCTCAAGAATGCTCTCCGGAGAACGGCTTTTCTCCCGCCCCCTGACATAGGGCACGACACAATAAGTACAAAAGTTCTCACAGCCCTGCATAATGGTAACGAACCTTGACACCTGTCCGCTTTCCTCCTGTCCGGCTGCCGGGACGGTCTCAAATATATCCGAACTCGACTCAATATCGGTTATTCTTGCCCTGCCGTTTTTTATGTCCTTTATATGGCCGGCCAGACGCGACAGTGACCGGGTTCCGAGCACAATGTCGAGATGGGGAAGCCGTCTGAAGGCCCCCTCTCCTTCCTGCTGCGCCACGCATCCCGCCATAACCGTAATAAGTCCCGGCCGTTTCTTTTTTTCTCTGGCAAACCGCCCGAGAAAACTGAACGCTTTCTGCTGGGCTTTTTCGCGTATGGTACAGGTGTTGCAGACAACAATATCCGCATTCTCTGAAGCGTCTGTTTTGCGGTATCCCATGGACGCCAGAACAGACCCGATCCTTTCGGAATCGTACACGTTCATCTGGCAGCCGATGGTATAAATATATGCCTTGCCCTCAAATTTCATACAACCCGAAACCGCGCTGAAGATCACCGATGATCAAAGCGGCCTCCGTCATCATATCAGGGGCTATTGAAAGTTTTATAATGCCCTCCTTCATGTCGGCGGTAGAGACGACGGCAACCCCTTCATGCGCTTCAAAAATAAATTTTATGAATCCGATGTGCCGTATATCAACTGCGAACTTTTTTTTTGTTGTCTCCATTGGCCATACCAAACAAATTTATCAAATCGTACAATATATCATTGTTGTTCATATTTAGTCAACGACCACCCGCGAAGCGGGTGGCTTGGCGTTCCGGCCAGAGGCCGGAATGACGAAACACGCGAGTGTTTCAATCGTTGACGGTTGTAACCGGGGGCATAGCCCCCGGTTTGAAAACAACCAATCAATCACTTATTCGTTGATGTCTGCTCGATTGTATTCTATAATTTTTGTAATGCTGAAAAGCGCAACGATTTACCCGGAGGAGAAAAATGACCCGAATCTTTTACGAGCCCGGCGGGCAGGATAAAGAGTATCTGAAATGTCAGATTGACGACAGCAACCTGGCATTTGCGGACATAAAGAACATGGCAAAACAGAAAGCGCTTGAAAAATCTGACAATCCCATGTTTCTGTCATGGTTTAACGGGAAAACAGGCGAGTTCTATCCAAAAGCGGAATGCGGGAAAAGAGACAAACCGACATGGGTTGTATATGCAGAATCCAGAGGATCTGATCTTGTTGTCGACTTTAATGACGGCACATATATTTTCATGCTGCTGAAAATCTAATGCCGCCGGTGTTTCCGCGTTTATTTCACTTTCTTATAACCGCATTCTACAGCCCATTCGGCATCCTGCGGGCTTAAAACCCAGTAAAGATTGGCGCCCGCCTTTACAATACTGAAGCTGTCAACGGATTTTGCCGCATAGGAACGCGCGGTTTCAAGGGAATTAAAAGGAAAAACGGAAATCCACCGTACCTCGCCATCCGGGTGTTTCATGCTGATAACCGGCATATTTTCCTCCTTAACCGTTTGGGTAACCATCGTTTAAAAATATCGCACACTAAATTTCTATAGCACAATGGCCCGTATTTCAAAAGGAAAATATCAAAGTTTTATGCCGATTCCCGGCCGGCCGCCACAGGTAAAAACGGTATCCGCCATTGAATTTTTTCAGAAAATCCGGTATAAACACGTTTCCGTGGACCAATTATAAAGGGAGATTCAGGAACAAAAAGCCGAGATGGATATTGTATGGGACTATAAACATCCGGACAAACAACTCGTCCGCTCCCTTGCCGATGCCCTTGATGCCAGCGAGACATTCGCAACCCTTCTGGTAAACAGAGGAATTAAAACCGCTGAAGAAGCGGTCTCTTTCATCACCCCCCGGTTCGAAAACCTGAAAGATCCCTTTTTGCTGAAAGATATGGCAAAAGGGGTGGACCGGATATGTGCCGCCATCGAGAACGATGAAAAGATTCTGATTTTCGGTGATTTTGATGCAGACGGCGTAACCGCCACCGCCCTTCTTCTGGATTTTTTAAACTATGTGGAAGCGGATGTCTCATGGCTTATCCCCCATCGTATTCAGGAAGGCTACGGCTTTCGTAAAGTGCATGCAGACAGGGCGGCTGATCAGGATATCGACCTGATTATCACGGTGGACTGCGGCGCCGCAAGTCATGACGCGATAAGAGCGGCCGCTCTCGAGGATATCGACGTTATCGTAACGGATCACCACGAATTCGAAAACACGATCCCGCCTGCATATGCCGTTATAAACCCGAAAAGGGCGGACTGCACCGCAGGTCTTGATGACCTGTCCGGAGTGGGTGTGGTATTTCATCTTGTGATAGCCCTGCGAAAACAGCTGAGAGATCTGGCTTTCTGGACAGATCTTAAGGAACCGAACCTGCTTTACTACTGCGATCTTGTGGCACTCGGCACCATTGGCGACATGGTGCCCTTAAGCCCGGAGAACAGAATTTTATGCATGAAGGGAATCGATGTGATCAAAACAGGACGGCGGACGGGCCTGAGAACCATTTCAGATGTCAGCCGGATCAAGTATGACCGGATCGATTCGGATGATCTTTCCTTCCGGCTTGTTCCCCGCATCAATGCGGCCGGAAGACTCTCCCATGCCAGAATATGTGTTGATCTGCTCACCGCCACTGAACAGGCGGCATCGGAAAAAAGAGCGGTTGTCCTGGACAGCCTTAACACGAAACGGCAGAAAATCGAACAGAAAATCGTCCGGAAGGTTGAAGAGAAAATTGCTGAAAATCCGGATCTTCTGAAAAAACCCGGCCTGGTACTTTGGGACAGAAACTGGGAGCCGAGTGTGATCGGTATTGCCGCATCAAAAACGGCCAAAAAATATGCAATGCCGGTCATTCTTCTGTCAACAGCCGAAAATCCGGCGGTCGGCTCCTGCAGAAGTGTCAACCAGATCAATATTTACGCCGTTATTAAAAACTGTTCCCGTCTGCTTGAAAAATTCGGCGGCCACGCCATGGCCGCGGGCATTACAGTAGACAAAGAACAAATAGAAACGTTTGCGGCATGTGTAAAGGATCAGCTTTCGTCAACCTGCCATGCCAGTGAATTTAACAAAATTGTCACCATCGACGGCACCCTGTCATTCGACGATATCAGTTTCAAACTCGCAAAAGAGATAGACAGACTTCGCCCTTTTGGAACCGGCAATCCCGAGCCGCTCTTTGCCAGCGAAAATATCAGTGTCGTCTCTTCCGTCATTATCGGCACGAAACACCGTAAAATGGTACTGAAACACCGCTTTTCCGAGACAGAGAAATACATTGATGCGATTCAGTTCAATGTTGACGATACGGAGGGTCTGCCGGATTTTTATGAGCGGATCGTCTTCCGGATACGGACCGACAAGTTCAAAAAAGAGGCCTTCCAAATAATCCTTGAAAATATATAAATTTATCTTGCCAAGCAACCGTTTATCAGTCTATAATGACAGATTGAAATATGAGTGGCAATAGACTTAACAGGGCTCTGCATCCGGCTGCACCCCTGGCAGTCAACTACCACCCGCAAAACGGGTGGCTTGGCGTTCCGGCCAGAGGCCGGAATGATGAAACACGCGAGTGTTTCAATCGTTGACGGTTGTAACCGGGGGCACAGCCCCCGGTTTGAAAACAACCAATCAATACATATTATCCGGGCCAGGCGCTATGCAAAGAGGCGTTAACGGATATTGTCTGTAATATATTGAGGAAAAGCTGATGGGCAAAACATTTCATATGGGAAACAGGGAATCAAAACTGTTATCAAAAATAGAAACGTCCAAAGAGCGGGAGAGAATCAGAACCATAAACGCGGTGAGAGACGATATAGAAGGCTTCAGTAATAAAATCGCGATGAAACTGATCGAGAACGGACTGATCGAAACCGTAAGCAAAAACACCATACAGGAACAGCTCTCCAAATGTCTTGATGCCATGTGCAAGGCTGAAGACTTTGATATCGATTATCAGATCGCGCCTTTCAGAACACTTGTTTCCAACCCGAATATTGCCGGTTTATATATTACGGCATTTGTCGTCGAAAAGCTGATTCATCACAAAGACGTCATCGATATTTACGGAAGCGATGAAGATATATACTACTGCATCCAGAAAGAAATCAGGGAATTAACCGATTCAGCCTGACCGTTTATCATCTTTTCGCCTGAATGTTTCATTTCGTGCTTGACTTAGGACGTGTTTGGCTATATGATTCAGAGACAATCCATGGCCCGTAATACTGATACTCATTATAAAATACAGTTTAAACTGGATTTATAATTGGTTTTATAATTGGTTTGTTTCTGTAAAAGATAAAGGAGCGTACTGTAATGAGTGACTTTCTAAAAAACTTGAGAAATTCCCAGGACAAGAGCAGAAAAACAAGAAAAACCCTTGGGAGCGGATATTATTATCAACAGAAAGAGCGGCGCAGCCTTAAGGGAAGAAGGGATTCCGATATGACAAACGCTTCTCTGAACGAACTCGCAGAACAGTTGACCCAGTCATTGCCGTTAATCAACGAAAGTATATCAGTCATCGCCTCCAGCATCGAAAGGATGACAGACATACAGGAAGCCCTGGCAGAAGTGAATATAGAACAGCACAAAACAATCATCGCATTTATACAGAGCCTAAGCGATATTTTTGAATCAGATGATCATCCCCGCGAAAACATCCGTTCCAAGCCGGCAGTTACGACAAGCTATGCTTCCGGAACCCGCTACACGAAAGATGAAATAATGTCTCTTATTCAAGCGATGCGGGATGAAGGGGCGACTTTTTCAAGAATTGCCGACTATTTGAAAGAGAAAAGCATTCCCACTTTTTCAGGACGGGGAGACTGGCATGCTCAGACGATTCACCGGCTTTGCAAGGAGGAGGCGGCCAGGGAAGAATAACGGCTTCATTTGCGCTTCATGCCGTTCTTTACAATATCAAAACCTGTTTTTAAAGTCGATTTGACAAAATCTTTCTGATCATTTAAAAGTCTTTTGCTGTCGACCCACAGGACAATTCCCGAATATGTCGACCAAAGGAGATCTGCAAGGACAACCGGGTGTTCGTCAATAAATATGCCCTCGTCGATGCCCTTCTGTACGATGGCTTTTGTGGCGCTGAGTGTTTTTCCTGATGTCTCTTTCAGTAATGACAAAACATCATCTGAAAGATTTTTCAGCGCCTCTCCGGACTGAAGATGGAAAAGATTGATTAAAATCCGCGCATCCTCTTCGTAGACGTTTATAAACACATCCCTTAAATCGTCCAGCATGGTGTCGACCGAACTGCCGTTCTGTACGACTTTTTCAATCTCTTCGCTGATATGGTGCAACAGATCGATGGAAAGCAGCGTGTGCAGTTCCTCTTTGTTTTTGAAATAGAGATACAATGTACCGGGGCTCAACTCCGCCTCTTCGGCTATCTCTTCCATGGTGGCACTGTTGAACCCCTTTAATGAAAACACGCTCTTTGCCGCCTGGATTATCTGAAGTCTCCGCTGCTCTTTTTCTCTTTTTTTGCGTTCACGAATTCCCATGCCATCCTCGCAATCATATTATGAATAGAATTTATTATTTACTGCTTTGTTTACTAAATATATGCATAAACAAAAAATGGCAAGGAAAAATTTTCTAAATATCGAAAAAGTTTTTCTGCGCACCGAACCATGCGTTTCCGGGGAACTGAAATGCGCGGTTTTCGAATATACCACGGATACGAGAAAGTCGTTGCACGGCCGCCGGTTACTTTCCAGGCGGATACGGTTTGATCCCCCAGATGTCTTCCGCATATTCCCGGACGGTCCGGTCACTTGAAAACTTTGAACTTCTGGATATATTTAAAAGAGATTTCACAAGCCATTCGTCCCTGTCGGCAAAATCACCGGCGATCTTCTCCTGTATTCGGGCATATGACTGAAAATCGGCAAGGTGAAGGTAATAATCTCCCTGGTTCGTCAGTATATTAAACAATGGTTTGAACAGGTCTTTTCCCTCTGCGGAAAAAAAGCCCGATCCGATCGCTTCGACCGCCCTTTTCAAGTCCGGATTTTTTTCCATATACGCACCCGGATCATACCGCTTTCTTGTTTCCATTACCTCTTCTACGGTCAGGCCGAACATGTATATATTGTCTTCACCGACCTCCCGGCTGATCTCGATATTCGCGCCGTCCAGCGTGCCCACAGTGAGGGCACCGTTCATTGTCAGTTTCATGTTACCGGTACCGGAGGCCTCCATACCGGCCGTGGATATCTGTTCGCTCACGTCGGCCGCCGGAATAATTTTTTCGGCCACGGAGACCCTGTAATCAGGGATAAATACCACTTTCAGCCATTCGTTCACATCGTCATCTCTGTTCACAACATCCGCCACGCAGTGGATGAGTTTAATGATAAGTTTCGCCGCGATGTAACCGGGGGCTGCTTTCCCGCTGAATACAAATGTCCTGGGATACGGCGGTAAGACGCCATGGTCTTTTATTCTAAAGTATGTATAAATGATGTTCATTAAATTTAAAAGCTGGCGTTTGTACTCATGTATCCGCTTGATGTGGACATCGAATATGGTATCCGGGTCCGTGGCGATACCGCATTCGCTTTTGATCGTGTTTGAGAGCATGACCTTGTTTGCTCTTTTCACCTCTCCGAGTCGTTCCAGAAATGCCGGGTCCTCCCGGTACGGTTCAAGGTCTCTGATATGTGCGAAATCACTTCTCAGCCATCGTCTCCCGATCGTTTCATTGATCAGTGCGGTCAGGTTTCTGTTGGCGTTTCCGATCCATCTTCTGTGGGTAACGCCGTTGGTTTTGTTGTTGAACTTTTGCGGATAGAGTTTGTAAAAATCCGGCACCAGGCTCTCTTTTACAAGCCGGGAATGAATCTCTGACACACCGTTCACCGAATGACTGCCGATAATGGCAAGATTGGCCATGCGGATCAGTGTGGCTTCCCCCTCTTCAATTATGGAAACCCTCTTGATTATCTGTTCGTTATCCGGGTACTTCTCATGGATCGTGTCAATAAAGCGCTGGTTAATTTCGTAAATAATCTGAAGATGTCTGGGAATCACCCTTTCAAGGATTTTAAGCGGCCACTTTTCAAGTGCTTCCGGCAAAAGTGTATGGTTGGTATAGGCCAGTGTCCGGGTCGTTGTTTCCCAGGCTTTTTCCCATGAAAGGCCGTGCTGATCGATCAGGGCCCTCATCAACTCGGCAACCGTCAGGGCCGGGTGCGTATCGTTGAGCTGAATAGCGGTTTTTTCGGGGAACCGGTTAAAATCGTCATGGTTTTTCAGATAAATACGAATAATATCCTGCACCGAACAGGCCACAAGGAAGTATTCCTGAACGAGCCGCAACTCTTTTCCCGCTTCTTTTGAATCGGACGGATAGAGAATTTTTGATATGCTTTCCGACTTGATCTTGTTTTCAACCGCTTTAAAATAATCGCCGTCGTTGAAAATATTAATATCAAAACTGCCCGACGCCCAGGCGGAAAAAAGACGGAGCCGATTGACCGTATTCCCGTCATAACCGGCTATCAGGATATCATGGGGCCGGCCGACAATCAGCTGCCACTCCATCCACACGGGGTTGTATTCCCCGTCAGTGGCTTTCGTATCGGCAATTCTCCCGTAAATCGGAACAAAAATTTTTTTCCCGGCTCTGCCGATCAGCCAGGGAGATGACCTGTTCGGCCAGTAATCCGGTTCCTCTTTCTGATAGCCGTTGACAATCCGCTGCCTGAAAAGACCGTAGTCGTAATTGATCCCGTATCCGAAACCGGGCATATCCAGGCTTGCAAGCGAGTCGAGAAAACATGCGGCAAGCCGGCCGAGTCCCCCGTTTCCAAGAGCCGGATGCGGTTCTTCTTCTTCAAGTTCCTCGAGTACCCAGCCGTTCCGTTTGAGATAGGCCCGGCATTCGTCATAAATACCGAGATTGATGAGATTGCTGGATAGAAGCCGCCCGGTCAGGTATTCAAGGGAAATATAATGCAGCCTTTTGGCATCGTTTGCCAGATACCGCTCTTCAGTAAGGAAACTCATGTCGATCAGGTATTTCCTGACCGCAGACGAAACGGCATTAAACATATCCCTTTTTGTGGCACGGCTGGTTTTTTTCCCCAATACGTATCGAATATACTGATAAACGGAATGTTCGAAGCCTGTAAAATCGATATAGGCCATTTAAATATCAAGTCTCCTCTTGTTTCGTTAAAAATATATGGGTAGATTCAGAGGGGATTATAGTAAATTTCCCCGTTTTTTACAAACAGAATTCTGTTTTATCCCGCTTTTCGTTTTATCCCGCTTTTATATGATGTATAATGATATTTTAAAAAAGGAGATCCCATATGACCAAACCCGTTTACTGGGCTGACAGCTATGTTGAAAAACGCTGCAGTGCAAGAAAAGCGCTTGAAAAAATAAAACCGGGGCAGCGGCTTTTCATCAGTTCATCCTGCGGAGAACCACAGCACCTGGTCAAAGAGCTTTCCAACCTGTCTTCCAAATTTACAGACCTTGAAATCGTGAGGCTGTTAAGCCTTGAAAGTACGCCGCTGACACTCATTGCCAACCGCTCCCACTCCCGGCAGTTCACTATCCGGTCATTCTATCTGGGTTCGGCTTCTTCCAGTAAACTCAGGAGGGATCAGCGGTTTATCACGCCCATAAATCTCTCATCTGTGCCCAGGCTTTTCAAATCGAAAAGCCTTCCCCTTAATGCGGCTCTTATACAGGTCACGCCGCCTGACGACTTCGGGTGGATGAGTTTGGGGGTATCTGTTGACATCTCCAAGGCCGCATGTGAATCCGCCGATATGGTCATCTGCCAGGTCAACCCGCGCATGCCCAGGGTACTGGGGAGAAGTTTCATTCATGTGAACGATGTCGATTATATCGTTGAACATGAAGAAGAACTTTTAACAATCAAGAAAAGTCCTGAAACCGAAAGCGCCAACCTGATCGCAAAGCATATCAAAGGGCTGATTGATGACGGCGCCACTCTTCAGACAAGTCTTGGCACCTCGCATCAGGCCACGATGCTGGCGCTTGCCGATAAAAACGATCTCGGCATCCACACCCAGTACCTGACCGATGATATCATGCGGCTTGTCTCGATGGGGGTTGTGACCAACAGAAAAAAGGGATTCAACAGCGAAAAACTCGTTGCCAGCAGTGCTGTCGGGTCTTCCTCCCAGCTTTACGAATTTTTGGACGACAACCCTGCCATTGAATTCCATCCGTCCGATTACATCAATGACCCGGCCATTATTGCCCGACACAACCGGATGATTTCCATGAATACGGCCCTGGCAATCGACCTTACCGGACAGGCTGCGGCGGACGCCATGCCCCACAACAACTTTTCCGGCGTCAACGGCATGCTTGATTTCATCCGGGGTGCATCCATGGCCGACAAGGGAAAATCCATACTGATGCTTACCGCCACCATGGACAGCGGCACAAAAAGCCGGATCATCCCCGCCCTGAATGATCTGTCAGTCGTCGTTCCCAGGGGAGATGTTCAGTTCGTGGCCACCGAATACGGCGTTGTCAACCTGTTCGGTAAAAGTATTCAGGAAAGAGCCATCGCCCTGATCAGCATAGCACACCCCGATTTTCGCGAGGAACTGTTTTCCGCCGCCAAGGAGCTCGATCTGATTGACAAGGGAAGAGAGTTTAAAAAAGCCATACAGGGGGTGTACCCGCTCAAATTTGAGGAAACGGTCCTGATCAACGGAAACAGAATCAAGATAAGACCGGCCAAACCAGTCGATGAAAGAGGGATTCAGGAGCACTACTATGCCATGAAGCGGGAGGACATCATCTCGAGATTCTTTCATGAGCAGACCTCGTTCTCCCACGACCAGATCGACTCGGCCTTCGAGATCGATTATGTCAACGATTTGACGATTGTCGCCGTCACCGGTGAGGTAGGATTTGAAAGAATCATAGCGGTCGGCGAATACCTGCGGAATCCGGTTATCAACATGGCTGAAATCGCTTTTTCAGTTTCGGAATCCCACCAGGGAATGGGCCTGGCCAAAGTGCTCCAGCGAAAACTGGCCCAGGCGGCCAAAGCAAACGGCATCAAGGGGCTGATAGCCTACACATCACCGGCAAATACCGGCATGATAAAACTTTTCCACGATCTTGACTATCAGGTTCACAAGGAGTATGAAGAGGATATGCTGATCCTCTACTGTCACTTTTCCAAACCCACATCCGATGCCCCTGCTTCGGTGTAAATGAAAGAGTGCTCACACGCCGGTACATATGGAAACCCCGCCGCCGTCATTGTGTTTGCCAGGGCGCCTGAAAAAGGAAAAGTCAAAACCCGGCTTGCCAGGGATCTGGATGAAAAACAAGTGCTTGCCCTTTATGAAAAATTCGTGGCCCACTCTGTCTCCACGGCACTGAGTACCGGTTTGACAACTGTGGTAAGCTGCCATCCCGGAGAGAAAAAAGATCTGCTGAAGAACCTGCTCGGTGACCGGCCGGTTTATATACCGCAAACCGGAGAAGATCTGGGCGAAAGAATGACCCATGCATTTGAAACGGTTTTCCGGACAGGAGTTGAAAAAGCGGTCATTATCGGCAGCGATATACCGGATATCAGACCGCCCCATCTCTCAAGGGCTTTTTCACTCCTCCATGACCACCCGGTTGTGATAGGGCCTTCATTTGACGGGGGGTACTGGCTGATCGGATTCAGAAAGGAAACCTTTGACCGGTTCGTGTTTCACAATATACCGTGGGGGACAAAAGCGGTCCTCGGAGAAACCGTTTGCCGATGTAAAAAAAAACACCTGCGGTTCGCCTTTCTGGAAAAACTCCGGGATATTGACACGTCAGCCGATCTTGAAAAAATCGCATTTCGACTATCTTCTTGATGAAGCCTGCCGGGTCTGATAAAAATAGTGACAGTGAAACCCGACAGCGGCAGACATGACTTATGAAAGAAAAAAATGCAGAACTGACCGTTTCCCGGCAAGACGACACCTCTGTACTTCGCTTTAAAGGACGTCTGGATGCCCCGGGGGTGGCCGCAATCTGGAAGAAAGCGACCGTGAGCATCCGGCAGATACCTTCTGCCCCCGTGCAGTTTGACATGTCGGATGTCGTGTTTTTTGATACGGCCGGGGCCGCCCTGCTTCTCCACCTTGAAAATCTCCTGTCAAACCGCCAGTCCGTTGCCTACTTGAATTTTGATACAAATTTCGAGAAGACATTAAACCTGTTCAGGAAAAATTTCATTCCCAGGGACAGCCGGATTTTCAAAAGACCCAGAAGGGGCATGGTGGTATTTGCCGGGCAGACGTTTTCGGATTTTCTGAATGAAATCGCTGGCATGATCCGTTTTACCGGCGAAGTGTCCGTTGCTTTTTTCCTGAGCATCAGAAAACCGTGGCACATCCGGTGGAAAGAATTTATCAGGGTCTTTGAAAAAGCGGGTGTGGATGCGCTCTTCATTGTTGCCCTGATAAGCTTTATTGTCGGTCTGGTGGTCGCTTTTCAGGCCGCCATGCCCATGCGCATGTTCGGTGCTGAAATTTACGTGGCCAATCTGATCGGTCTTGCCGTCACCCGGGAACTCGGCCCCCTCATGACCGCAGTGGTGCTTGCCGGCAGATCCGGGTCGGCATTTGCCGCAGAAACCGGAACGATGAAAATCAATGAAGAGCTCGACGCATTGCTGACCATCGGAATCGACCCGGTTCATTTCCTTGTTTTACCGCGGGTGCTGGCAGCCGCTTTCGTGACCCCGCTGCTGACCGTATTTGCCGATATCATCGGTATTGCCGGGGGCTTCACTGTGCTTTTTCTGATGGGACATCCGGTTCAGGCTTTCCTGACCCAGGTGGTGGAACAGGTGTCGTTCACCGATGTGGCCGGCGGAATTCTGAAGGCCACGGTATTCGGGGTGTTGATTGCCGCCACCGGCTGTTACAGGGGATTCCAGACAGAATCCGGGCCCGGCGGCGTCGGGGTGTCCACAACCCGGTCCGTCGTCACATCGATAGTCATCATCGCCGTGGCCGATGCCCTGTTTTCCATCGTTTTTTACGTAATCGGCATATAAAAGAACGAAAGATATGAACGGTGCTGAAAAAATAATTGAAGTGAAACATCTGACCGGGGGATACAACGGGGTCCCTCTGTATGAAAATATAAATTTCCATGTGGTTAAAAAAGAACGGTTTGCCATTCTGGGCGGTTCCGGCAGCGGCAAAAGCACATTGCTCAAGAACATGACAGGCCTTTTGAAACCCATATCCGGCAATGTTTTTCTCAAGGGAGAGAAAATTTTCGGGGACAATGCCAATAAAAGCGAAACCGCTTTGAAAGAAAGCGGGGTGATGTTTCAGAACGGGGCGCTTTTCGGCTCAATGAATCTTATCGAGAACGTCAAACTGCCCCTGAGGGAACACACCTCTCTGGATGCAGAGGCCATGGACACCATCGCACTGATGAAACTGAGCCTGGTCGGACTGGACCGATTTGCCATGATGATGCCGGATCAGCTCAGCGGGGGAATGAAAAAACGGGCGGCCATTGCAAGGGCGCTGGCGCTGGACCCGGAAACACTTTTTCTTGATGAACCCTCTGCCGGCCTCGATCCGATAACATCCGCCCAGATCGACCGGCTGATTCTGGATCTGGCGGAAAATCTCGGCATCACCTTTGTGGTGGTCACCCATGAGCTCGACAGTGTGTTTGAAATCGCCCAGCGGGTGATCATGCTCCACTCGGAAGAAAAAAAAATCATTGCGGAAGGCACGCCGGATGAACTGAAAAATTTAAAAGCCAACAAAAAAGTGTTTTCATTTTTCAACAGAATAGCAGAGTGACGACAATGAACAGTGATATCCAGTATTTTAAAATCGGCATTTTCGTTATAACGGCCCTGGCAATTGTTGTAGCCGGCATTGTTTTTCTGGGGTCGGGCAACCTTTTTAAAGAAAAAATGCATGCGGAAACTTACTTTGACGGATCGGTACAGGGACTTGATATCGGGTCTGCCGTAAAATACAGGGGAATGAAGATCGGATCGGTCACGCGGATTCAGAGCGCGGCGGCAGAATACGGAAAGGAGAGCCGGTATATAAGGGTGCTGTTTACAATTGAGGATGAAACCATTTTCGGAAAGACCGGCGCGGATATCAAAAAGTCGGTTGAGAACGGTCTGAGGGCCAAACTGGGGCTGCAGGGGCTGACCGGCGCCGCCTATCTGGAAACCGACTTTGTGGAAAAAGGGGTTGTCGACGATATTGAAGTGCCGTGGACGCCTGAAACGCCGTATATTCCATCCGTTCCCAGCAAAATAAAACGCCTGGGCGAATCGCTGGATCATATTATGAAAAACCTTGAACAGATAAACATGCAGGGAATCACCTCGGACCTCAACCGGCTGCTCCAATCAATGAACCGGAAAATAACCGCTGTCAACACCCGGGAAATGAACCAATCGCTTTCTCTGCTGATCGGCGAGCTGAGAGATACAAACCGGAAAATCGCCTCTCTTGTAGGCGCATTTGATACCGATCCCATTCTTGAGCACACCCTTGAACTGGTCCGGAACACAAACCGGATTGTAAAAAATGCGGAAGCCCCCCTGTCCGTTTTCCTCCGGGATATGGTGAAAGCCGGGGCAAAGATGAAACAAACCGCAGAGGACACCCGAAAAGTAATTCACCATATCGACAGCTCCTTTTCCTCTGTCGGCCCGGCCCTGGAAAAATTCGAGCAGACCTGCACGCACGCGGACAAAGCCCTCTATTTCCGGAACAGTGACCTTAAAATCATTCTCGAAAATCTGAAAACATTTTCCGATAACCTGGCAGCAATGAGTGAAAGCCTGGAGCAGAATCCATCCGCCCTGATTTTCAGTTCTCCCCCTCAGATCGAACCCAAACAAAAAGAGGAACGGTAAAATGATCAATGGCAACAGACTTTTCACCTTTGAATATTTTCCGGCGGTTCTGTTTATTCTCTCTCTTTTGTTTTTTCCCGGCTGCATGGGCGGTTTGAACAAACAGGCCGGAGAAATGCATTTTTATACCATTGAAACGGACCGCAGCCGGGAAAAGCCGCCGTCCCGGCGTACGCTGAACTCCCTTTTCGTAATGGACTTTACAGCGTCCCCGCCGGATGGCGGCAGCATGTTCGTCTATAAATCCGGGAAAAAAATTTTAACCGATTATTACAACCGGTTTGCGGTGCCGCCGCCAGGTCTTGTTAAAGCGGCGTGCATCAGGTGGCTTAAGCAAGCCGCCCTGTTTGAAAATGTAACGGGTGACCTGGAGATGCGTCCTTTCAAATACATACTGCACGGCACCATCACGAAATTTTACTGCGACCTGAGCGGCAGCCCGTCCCCTGAGGTCAATGTGGCCATCTGTTTTACGATACTTGATTTTCCGGCGGACAGGCAGGTGGTGTTTGAAAAGTGTTTTACCGTCAGACAACCGGTTGAACGGCCGTCCAGACCGGATGACCTGGTGCCGGCATATGAAAAATGCCTGGAACACATATTTTCCCTTTTCGAAACCTCACTGAGCAGATCATTTCATGAAAGCGATGGTCATTAAACAGGGGTATACAGCCTGGAAGATGCGAACGAGGCCCTGTATCAGCTGAAAAAACAACCAATTATCGGCGCCAAGGTGCTGATAATCGCCTGACGGGGGGGGGGGAGGGGGGTTATATTTTCTGAAGCAGTGCCACGGACTCTATATGGTACGTATGGGGAAACATGTCCACGGGCTGAACTTCAGTCAATTGGTATGCCTCTGTCAAGGCGGCGAGGTCCCTTGCAAGGGTGGCGGGGTTGCATGACACATACACGATCCGGGAGGGGGCCCGTGTCATCACCTCTTTCAAAACATCCTTGTGCATGCCCGCCCTGGGCGGATCGATGATCATGACGTCCGGCCGTATGTCGGCCGAAGAGAGCACCTCGCGGATGTCGCCTGCTATAAATTCGATATTGCGGATACCGTTGAGGGCCGCATTGCGGTATGCATCCGTCACCGCCCCTGGGACGATTTCGATCCCCACAATCTGCCGGGCATCATTGGACAGCCATACGGGAATGGTGCCGGTACCCGAATACAGATCCAGCACGACTTCTTCCCCTGTAAGACCCGCATACCGGGAGACGACCGAGTACAATCTTTCTGCCGTTTTCGTGTTGGTCTGGAAAAAGGAATTTGCCGAAATATCAAATCGATACGCACCCAGGTGTTCCGTTATAGAAGGGGTTCCCCTGAGGCACTTCTCCCGTTCACCAACCGCTACTCCGGCCTTCCTTGCCGTGATGTTGTTCATGACGGAACTGACTTGTGGATACGTCTCTGAAAGCAGTTTTGCAAGGGCCATCAGCACTTCGTCATCTTCCCGGGCGGTGACCAGGTTTACCATCCACTGGTCTGATGAGACGGCATGCCGCAGCATGAGAAACCGCCAGAATCCTTCATGGGTGCGCAGATCATAGGCCGGCAGACCGGATGCCCTGGCGAATTGTCTGACATCCGCCATTATCCGGTTTCCGAGCTCCGGCATGATATGGCACTGACCGATATCGATCACCTTGTTAAATGTACCCGGCACATGCAGTCCGAGCCCCATGTCCTTTTTGATGGTGTCATCTCCGAGCTCTTCGGGAAGAAGCCACCGCGCGGGCGTGAACGTAAACTCCATTTTGTTTCGATAGTGGAAAACAGTTGCCGACGGAATGGTTTCTTTCACCGGGATGTCGGCGAGCCCACCGATATGCTGAAGCGATTCAGCCACATGATCCCGTTTGTAGACAAGCTGACGGTCATAGGGCAGATCCTGCCACTTACACCCGCCGCAGTAAGCGGCATAACTGCACAGGGGCGCCTCTCTCAGGTCCGACTTTTCCAGCAGCCGAACGGTGCGGGCCTCGGCATATCCCTTTTTCTTTTTGATCACCTTTGCGGTCACCCGGTCACCGGGGAGTGTCCTGTCAATAAATACCGGGAATCCCTCCGGCTTTGCAATGCCCTTGCCGCCGAATGCCAGACCCGACACATCGAATTCATAAATTTGTCGCTTTTTCAGTTTCATATACCCGTCACTGTTTTTTTTATCCAAATGCAGTCCGTGTTTCAAGAAATCCTGTCTTGCTCAAACACCGTTTTTTCCCGTGATACGGCCGCCTGAAAACCCTCGGAACAGAACAAGTCAACTGCCACCCGCAAATCGGGTGGTAGTTGACTGCCGGCGATTGCCGTCTTGAAAAACGCGGTTGAAATTATACTATTTTTCAGGCAATAAGGGAAGCTATGAATACACGAACACAAACCCGGCCGGTTGAATTTTTTTCAGAAGGCAACCGCCTTAAAGGGGTGCTTCATCTTCCGGAAGCTGAAAATCCCCCTGCTGTGGTGGGTTCTCACGGTCTTGAAGGCTCGAAGGACTCCTCAAAGCAGATGGTGCTGTCACGGATTCTGCCGGACCGCGGCATCGCCTTTCTGCGATTTGATCACAGGGGATGCGGTGAAAGCGAAGGAGACTTCACGGACGACACCTCCGTCGAAAAACGATCCCGTGATCTTGTCAATGCTGTGGATCATTTAACCGGAATGCGTATTACCGCAAACAAAATCTGCCTTTTCGGCAGCAGTTTCGGCGGTGCCACCTGCATAGCGGCCTGGGAAAAAATCATGACGACGGATGTAACGCTTTGCGGACTGGTGGTTTGTGCGGCGCCTGTGGACAGCGGCACCATCAAAGTGGTCCCGACAGTCCAAGACAAGCGCCGCCCGCCCCTTCCCCGGACATTTTACGAGAACAATCTCCGTTTCGATCTCACCGGCAGCATCAAACAGATCCAAAACGTGCTGATTTTTCACGGGGACAGTGACACAGTGGTACCGGTTGTCAACGCACACATCCTCTACCGGAACGCCGAAAATCCCAAAAAACGCATTGTCTTTCAGGGCGGAGATCATCCCATGTCGGCGACAGAAGACCAGAAGGTTTTTGAAAAAGAGAGCGCCGAGTGGTTTGTCAAATGTTTCAGTAGGTTTGAAGCGCCTTCCTGAGCATGTTCAATGCCGTGTGGGCAAACACCTGCTTGTTTTTCCGCCGGTCTGAAAAATTCAGGCGGTACCGCCGGGCGTCTGACAGACGTTTCGAAGCGATACCGATGCAAACCGTTCCCACGGGTTTTTCATCACTTCCCCCCGAAGGACCGGCAATCCCTGTAGTAGACAAGCCGAAATCCGCACCCGCCGCATTTCTTATTCCGGCGGCCATCTCGAGTGCCGTCTTCTCATGAACGGCACCGTATTCGGCTATTGTGGCCGCCTGTACATTCAGCATATCCGTCTTTGCCCGGTTCGCGTAGGTAACGGCAGACGACAGAAAATAAGCGGAACTGCCCGGCACATCTGTCAGCAGATTGGAAATCAGTCCGCCGGTGCAGCTTTCAGCCAGGGCCACCGTAAGGCCATGCCGGCTTAAAAGCTCGGCCACCACCTCCGGCATTGACAGACCGCTTTCTGAAATCAGTTTGGGGGCGAGTTGAGAGATCACCCATTCGCGGGCCTGGTGAAATGCGGTTCTTTCCTTTTCCGCAACCGATATCTTGACCTGAATCTCCGGGAAAGCGGCTCTGAACCCCAGATTGACGGCCGGAAATTTTCTGTCCGCCTGTTTGAGCATCTCTCCCGCCGTGGCTTCCGGCAGGCCGAAAAGGGTCAATGTGCAGGACAGTCTCTCTTCGAGGTCGCATCTTCTGCATATATCCGGCAGCACATGTTCTTCAAACATGTACCGCATCTCCGAGGGAACGCCGGGCAGGAAATAGACGGAGCAGTGCCCGATTTCCAGACAAAAACCGGGCGCGGTTCCGCAAGAATTGTCAATAACAGCGGCTCTTGAAGGAAGGAATGCCTGTTTTTCGTTTGAAGCCGACATGGTCATCTGCCGTTTTTCAAAAAAAGACCGGATCCGCCCGAGTGCTTCGCTGTTGATGCGCAAGGTGTCTTCAGAGGCGTCTGCGGCCGCCCGGGCCGTCAGGTCATCGCTTGTGGGCCCCAGTCCGCCGGTAACGATTACCGCCCTGTTTCTTGAAGCGGCCTCTTTTATAAGGGAGGCGATCTCATCTTTGTCATCGCCCACCAGACTGCTTCGCCCGGCCTGAATGCCTGCATCGGCAAGCCGTGACAAAAGCCAGGCCCCGTTGGTATCCACAATGCTCCCCTGGATAAGCTCGTTGCCTGTTGAAATGATTTCAGCGGTGGTCATGTCGTCTCCTTCCCGTTATAAGCCCTGTCCCGACAGGACGGTGTTCATAAAAAAGCGGCATGATTCGATCCGAAAAACGGGGGCGTTCTGCGCAGAACCGGTGCAATGGCCCTGTCTTTCCTGAATTTCTTGTCAAGAAACATCCGGACGTTCTTTCGATGCCAGCCCAGGGGATGGTCAAAGTTGTAATACAGGGAGAGATCCCCGTCATAAAATCCGTCCACCTTGAGATGGTCCGTTTCCACACTGGCTCGCGGCAGGTTGAACACGGCCAGATTTAAAAAATCGATCATACCGGCATGTGCCGAGACCCATGAAAGCGTCTGTAAAGCGGCGTTTTCATCCTCCTGCGGCGTGCCGAACAACAGATACACATACGTTTTAATGCCGACGGTATTGAGGGCTTGAAGTACGTTTGCCGCTGTGACCAGATCGATTCCTTTTTCCATGGCATCCAGCACCTTTTGATCTCCCGATTCCAGTCCGAGGCTCAGCATGGTGCATCCGGACCGTTTCAAGTCGGCAGCGAACGCTTTATCACCGAGTTCTTCCCGTATTCGCGCAAAGCCGTACCATGAGAACGGCATCTTTTCTTTTGACATTGCCGCCAGAAATGACGGCGGCAGTGCGTTGTCCACAAAATGCACATACCCGTTGGCATATTTACGATAACATTTTTTCAGATGGTTTAACACCGTGGCAGGTTTCTCAGGCCGGTAACGGCTGTTTTCCGCCTTTTCCGGGCAGAAACGACATCTGCGCCAGTAGCACCCCCTTGACGTAACAGCCGGTACGATCCGGCCGGGCGACAGGTACGTTTCCCAGTCAACAAAATCGAAATCGGGGGATATGTGTTCCGTATTCCCGCAGGAAATCCCATTGCCGTAAGACAGGACGGCGTTTTCCCCTTCGCCTTCCACCATGATATCCACAATACCTTCAAACGGGTGCCGCCAGTCCGGCATCCGCATCCAGGATGTGACAAGCCCGCCCCCCAGCAGTATTTTTACGTTTTTAAACGTGTGCCTGATCCATCCCGCCAGTGCAAACGCCGTCAGTGCCTGGCTCAGGTAACAAAGAGAGATTCCCACATAATGCGGCGAAAAACGGGCAATCCGCTCTTTTAAACACTGTTCGAAATATCCGTAAAAAGGGTTTTCCCGGAACCTTTCGGCGGACCGCACAAGATCACCGCTTCTCATACAGGACAATTCCCTGTCTTCGTAATCAGACAGGGAGATCCGGAAGCGCCGGGACGAAACAGCACAGGCGGCAAGCCTGTTAATTTCAAAAACCGCCTTTTTGTACCGGTCGATATGCCGGTAAATTCGATGATCTTTCAGATCGGCCAGGTTGGCGCTTCTGTTTTTCAAAGCCCGCTTTGACCAGTTGGCGTCATTGGCCGGAAAATCAGCGTTAAGCAGCCATAAAAGGCCTTCGGTATTGGCATCGTATACGCTGTGCCGGACACCGTGTCTCCTGAGGGCGCCTGACAGCAGTGAAAGGCCCGGCGGAGGCTCACTGGGCTTGACAACCGGTGGAAAAATCAGAATCATGTCAGGCCCAACGTCTGGTATTTAAAACAAAATGGCGCATTATTCAAAGGTCTCTTGGTTTCCGTTCCAATCGCTGTTTTCAATCCGGTCGCTGTTTTCAATCCGGGGACCATCCCCTTTCCGATCCTCTCTTTTTTACGTTTTTCGGCCGGTTTTTTCAAGGGAATCGACCCCAGGGAAACGCCATTTTTTTACACTGGAGTCCGGAAGCAGTTTATGGCATAATCGGAACATTTGAACTCTAAACAGGCAACATATAAAGAGAGACCCGATGACGGAAAACCGAATGAGCGACAAACTGTTCTGGCAGCCGGGCAGCGGGCCGGCGGTTGAAAACCCAAGGGAGATCAAAGACTTTCTCTTCAAGCTGGCCAAACCGATTTATGTACTGGCAAAAACGGACGAATCCTTTCGGGCGGCAGCGGACAATGCCTTTATTGTCCACCCGTCCATTGAAGATTCCGACCGGCTGAACTGTCAACTGGCGGCATATGTCCCTCCCCTGCCCCCTAAAAATTTCGGCAGTGACACATTTAAAAAACGGCACGGACTCACGTATGCCTATATAGCCGGTGCCATGGCCAACGGCATCACCTCGGAAAAAATGGTTGCCCGTATGGCTGAGAACGGTATGACCGGTTTTTTCGGAGCCGGCGGCCTGTCTCTGGCGCGCATCGAAGAATCGGTGATCCGCCTGAAGGAAGCGGTCGGGGACAAACCGTTCGGGTGCAACTTTATCCATACGCCGCACAACCCGGACCAAGAGATGGCCCTGGCCGCACTTTATATAAGACACGGCATAAACCGCGTGAGTGCGGCGGCATTTATGAAAATCACCCTTCCGCTTGTCTACTACCGCATCAAGGGCATTTACCGGGATGCCGGCGGCCGCGTGAGGACCCCCAACCATATCATTGCGAAGGTATCCCGGGTTGAAGTGGCACGGCAGTTCTTCTCTCCGCCGCCGGAAGCCCTGGTCAGACAGCTGGTGGAAAACAATCTTGTGACCGAAGCGGAAGCCGGTCTTTCTCAGGAAATACCAATGGCACAGGATCTTACCGCCGAGGCGGATTCAGGCGGCCACACTGACAACAGGCCGGCCATTTCCCTTCTGCCCACCATGATACAGCTGAAAAATGAATTCGGTGACCGGTTTGATTATGACGAGCCGCTCTGTGTTGGCCTTGCAGGCGGTATTGCCACTCCTGAATCCGCTGCCGCCGGTTTCCAGATGGGGGCCGATTACATCCTTACCGGTTCGATAAACCAGGCCTGTATTGAATCCGGCATATCACAAGCGGTTAAAGAGATGCTCGTCCAGGCCGAACAGGCGGATGTGGCCATGGCACCGGCAGCGGATATGTTCGAGATAGGCGCCAGAGTACAGGTCCTGAAAAGAGGCACCCTGTTTCCGGTGAGAGCGGAAAAGCTTTACAGCTGCTATAAACAGTACAGCGCATTTCATGAGATTCCTGACAAAGAGCGGCGGATCATTGAAAACAAAATCCTGATGGCGGGCTTTGAAGAGAAATGGCATGAAACCCGGGATTTCTTTAAAACAAACAACAATACAAAAGAGATTGAAAAAGCCAATCAGGATCCGAAACATAAAATGGCGCTGGTGTTCAGGTGGTATCTGGGGCTTGCCTCAAAATGGGCGCTCGAGGGGAACCGGGAGAGAAAAATGGATTACCAGATCTGGTGCGGGCCGGCCATGGGGGCTTTTAACCAGTGGGTAAAGGGAACTTTTCTTGAAAAAAGCGACAACCGACAGGCGGCCCTCATCGGGTTGAACCTTCTTTTCGGGGCCGGTGTCTGTACAAGGATTTCCTGGTTCAGAAACCAGGGAATCGATCTTTCCGCCAAAGAGATACGGGTCACCCCCATGACAAAAGAGGAAATATCGGCCTTTCTGACGGACCATTCAGACATTTGAAAAACAGCCGGTCCGAAAACGGCATCACGGCATGCTGCCCCCCATGGTTTGTAAAAATTTTGTCAAACCGGGCCGAGACAGCTGCATTTTTGGTATTATTGTAGTACTGTTCACCCTGCCGAATAGTTAACGACCACCCCACAAAACACGTAAGTGTTTCAATCGCTGACGGGTGGTTCCGGGGACATAGCCCCCGGTTTGAAAACAACTAATCACGCCCTTGTTTCAACCGTTGACGGGTGGTTCCGGGTTAGCGCAGCCCCCGGTTCGCAACCAACCAAACTATCGGTTATTTTCAACTATCGGACTGCAGCGGAGGGTGTTTTGCAGAAAGACAAGTCAGTTGCCATCATCGGGATGGGGTGCATTTTTCCCAAAGCCAACGGGCAGAAGGAATACTGGCAGCTCCTTTTCAACGGCGGCGATGCCATTTCACAAATTCCGGAAACGACCCATTTCGTTCTCAAAGACTATTTCAATGAAGATCCGGCAGCAGAGGACCATATTTGCTGTAAGCGGGGCGGTTTCATTCCCGCTGTCACGTTTGACCCGTCCAGATACGGGATCCCGCCCAGAAACCTGGATGCCACGGATACCTCCCAGCTTCTCGGCCTCGTTGTCGCGGAAATGGCACTGAAAGATGCCGGTTACGGCAAAAAACAGCGCACCTTTGACAAAAACAGAACCAGTATCATTCTCGGCGTTACCGGCACCCAGGAACTCGTCATTCCCCTTGGTGCACGGTTGGATGGACCGGTATGGGAAAAGGCCCTGGCCGCTTCCGGGATACCTGAAGAAAAACGTATCGAGATCATAAAAAAAATCAAATCCGCCTATCCCGAATGGCAGGAGAACTCTTTTCCAGGGCTGCTCGGTAACGTGGTGGCCGGCCGAATCGCAAACAAACTCGATCTGGGCGGCACCAACAGTGTTGTGGATGCCGCGTGTGCAAGTTCGCTGGGGGCTTTGAACAATGCCGCTCACGAGCTTTTATCCGGCAGAAGCGACATGTCGGTCACCGGCGGGGTGGATACCCTGAACGACATTTTCATGCACATGTGCTTTTCCAAAACCGGCGTGCTTTCCCATACCAGTGATGCCAGACCGTTCTCCAGAGATGCGGACGGAACGGTACTGGGCGAAGGGATCGGGATGATCGTGCTGAAACGGCTGGCGGATGCCGTAAAGGACAACGACCGGATTT
>CAYZHB010000003.1:58281-59300 GCA_964478245.1 uncultured Desulfobacterales bacterium
GCTGCTCAAGCCGCTTGCCCAGGCGCTGGCCGACAACGACCGGATTTATGCGGTTATCAAAGGCATCGGCACGTCCAGCGACGGCAATACCGGCGGCATTTACACGCCTGATGCAAATGGACAAATCAGGGCCCTCGAGGCGGCATACAGTGACGCATCAGTGGATCCCGCCACCGTCAAACTGATCGAAGCCCACGGCACCGGCACCCGAATGGGTGATAAAACGGAATTCAGTGCGCTGAAAACATTTTTTGAAACATCAGCCGGCACTTCTTTGCCGAAAAACAGCATCGCGCTCGGGTCGGTTAAATCGAATATCGGTCACACCAAAGCGGCGGCCGGTATCGCGGGTATCATCAAATCGGCCCTGGCCCTTTATCATAAAGTTCTCCTGCCGACTTTAAAAGTCAGTGAACCCGACCCGGCACTTCACATTGACGAATCCCCATTTTATCTCAACACCCATGCCGTCCCCTGGATCAATTCGGAAGCCGCCGACGCTCCGAGAAGATCCGGCGTCAGTGCATTCGGATTCGGCGGCAGTAACTTTCATGCCGTGCTGCAGGAACACAGTTCCGTCAAAGACCATGTGTCATGGGACGGAAGTGTCTATATCGCGGCATTTTCCGCACACGACCGGCCGGCACTGACACGGAAAATCAAGGATTTCAGAGAAAGAATCACTCCGGCCGAAGACCTCGATTCAAGAGAATACAGCCAGACAATCGGTTATGAAGCCGCGATTTTATCCAGGTCCTTTTCCAGTGATGCGCCGTTCCGGCTTGTCATTGTCATACACCGCCCCGGGGACCCGCTGGCACTCCTGTCGAAAGCCCTTGAGATTTCAGACAACCGGGAATGGGACAACGGATCGGGACATCCCGATATTTACCTCGGTTCAGGGAACCGTTCCGGTAAACTGGGGTTTCTTTTCCCCGGACAGGGCAGTCAGTACGTACAAATGGGCAGAGACCTGGCGGCCGTATTCCCTGAAGCGCTCGCGGCATTTACCGCGGCCG
>CAYZHB010000003.1:59310-70952 GCA_964478245.1 uncultured Desulfobacterales bacterium
GCCGATAACTGTTTCCGGGATGCAAACCCGGATCAGGCCCCCAAAGTCCTGCACGACTATATTTACCCGCCGGGCAGTTTTATCCAGAACCGGGAAACTTTTGAAACACAACTGAGAGAGACCGGGGTGGCCCAGGCGGCGATTGGCGCCTTAAGCCTTGCCATGACCCGCATACTGCACCGTTTCAATATCACACCCGACATGACCTGCGGCCACAGTTTCGGAGAGCTGACCGCGCTTGTCTCCGCCGGATGGATAGATGAACCGTCGTTCCTCAACCTGGCCTGTTTACGGGGCAAATACATGTCCCGGGCCTGCACCCGATCAAATGACAACGGGCGTATGCTGGCGGTCAAGGCGCCGATAGACCAGACGGAAAAAGTGCTGCGCGATCACCGCCTCAATCTCGTGCTCGCCAACCGGAACGCTTACACACAGGGGGTTGTCTCAGGCAGTTCCGGCGAAATTGTCAAGGCACTGGAAATTTTCGAAAAGCACCGGATGAAAGCCGTGAAACTGCCTGTATCCGCCGCATTTCACACCCATAAAGTCAAAGATGCCGCCCGTCCTTTTGCCGGGGAAATTGACCGTACAACCATTACCCCCGCCCCTGTGGATGTTTTGTCCAACACCACGGGCACTGTGTATTCACGTGACCCGGCAGAGGTCAAACGCATACTCGGGCGGCAGCTGGTCACGCCTGTCAATTTTATTGAAAACATTGAAACCATGGCGGCTAACGATGTATCAACTTTCATTGAAGTGGGGCCCAAACCTGTCCTGACGGGACTGGTTAAATCCATCCTCAAAGGGGAAAATGTCACGGTCACCGCTATGGACAAATCGTCGGGGAAAAACAGCGGTATCGCAGACCTGGCATCTGTTCTCGCCGCACTTGCCGCCGGCGGATACAACGTGAACCTTGCGGCATGGGAAGGGCCGTTCGAGCAGGTGGAACACAAAAAGATGGCTGTCCATCTGACAGGGGCCAACCCGAAAATTGAACCGGATTTTTCACCGGCACCCGCTTCCGGCGAAACGCCGGTTAAAAAAAAAGAAATCGACAGAAAAAACAGGGGAACAAATGCCCCCTCCCCAAACACCATGCAGTCAACTACCACCCGCAAAGCGGGTGGCTTGGCGTTCCGGCCAGAGGCCGGAATGATGAAACACGCGAGTGTTTCAATCGTTGACGGTTGTAACCGGGGGCACAGCCCCCGGTTTGAAAACAACCAATCAAAAGGATCTGATATGTCTTCTCCAGACAGACACGAGACAATGACCTATGAAGCGTTAAAAATGGTTCAGAAAGGCCTGGAAGCCATGCAGGCGCTGCAGCGGCAGACGGCAAGCGCCCATGAAAAATTTTTGGAGACACAGGCCCGGGCCAGTGAATCCTTGCAGCACATGATGAATCAGACCAAATCGTTTGCCGACGGCATAACCGCTCCGCGGCAAACAAACCGGCCGGCCGGCGTCTTTGCTTCAAAACCGGCTGAGTCACCGGATACCGTTGATGATGAGGACATCACTGACACAAATAGCACGGCTGCTGAATTCCAGCCTGAAGCACCTGACCGCATCAATGACACGGCAGTCCCGGAAGAGAGACGACCTCGGGCGGAACCGGAAATCCGGGAAACGCAGCAGCAGAATCCCGTCCCCGCCGGTGACCCGGAACAGGAAACAACCGGTACAAAGCACGCCGCCAGAATTCTTATCGAAACCGTCAGCACACTGACCGGTTTTCCCGAAGAGATGCTCGAACCGGACATGGACCTGGAATCGGACTTAGGGATCGATTCGATCAAAAGAGTGGAAATCCTTTCCGAACTTGAAAAAAAGATACCTGAAATCGGCGCCATTTCGCCGGATGACATTACCGGTCTGAAAACCATTGACGCCATTGCCGGGTTCCTCGATGAAAGGGTGATGGAAACACCCCCCCGTAACGATATTACAACACCCGCTTCCGAGAATCGGAAACACACGTCTCCTGCCGAGCAAGAAGGGCAACCGGACAAAACCGGGTGTTTTTCCCTGAATGAAGTTCCGGACAGACCGGCAACCTCAAAAAAAAAACTCTCAAGAAAATCGGTTATCCTTAAAAAGTACCCTGTTGACCAGATCCGATTTTACAACGGGCTGAGGATCAAAATTGCCCGGGGCAGGAAGGTTTACATTACCCGGGATTCCTGCGGCCTTTCCGACGTTTTTTCAGACTGTTTCAAAAAAGAGGGGCTGACCACGGAAATTATCGATCTTTCCGCCGACACCGTTCCCCAGCTTCCCGATGCGGGGGGTATCGTGATTGTTGCAGAGGATTTCGGGCATGACGGGATTCAGCCGCGCATCGATTTTATGAAAAAAGCGTTTCTCCTTGCCCGGGAAAACGGGCATCACCTTATACGGTCTGCGGCTGAAAAGGGGGCGTTTTTTACCACGGTTTCATTTCTCGGCGGTGCTTTCGGGTTTGACGAAAAAACTTTTGATGATCCGGTTCAGGGCGGACTTTCAGGACTTGCCAAAACCGCCGGTCTTGAATGGAAGGATGTCCTCTGCAAAGCGGTCGACATGCCCGGCAGCCGGGCCAGCGCCATGGAAATGGCGGAAGGCGCCGTCTCGATCATGATGACCTACGGAGCGGCAGAAATCGGAATGGACGGCGACGTGTGCAATCTGCCGGAACTTGCGGATCAGGCCGTGGGCGCTGAAAAACCGCTGGATATTTCAAAAAATGACGTGTTCGTGATAACCGGCGGGGCCAAAGGGGTCACAGCCGAATGTGCGGTTCAGCTGGCAGAAGAGTTCTCACCGGTTATGGTGCTTATCGGAAGATCGGCTGCCCCGTTTGACGAACCGGAATGGCTGACCGGTCTGACCGGTGAAAAAGAGATAAAACAGGCCATACTGGAAAACAGGTTTCAAAATGCCACTCCCCGGCCGGCTGAACTTGAAAACGCATACAGGGAAATTGTCTCCAACCGGGACGTTAATCATACCCTCCGGGCCGTAAAAGAAGCAGGATCAGAAGTCACCTATTTTTCAGCGGATGTGCGGGACAAAGAGAAAATCACGCAGCTTCTCACCGACACCAGGAGAACATACGGCAAGATTACAGGCGTCATCCACGGATCCGGCATTCTGGAAGACAAGCTGATTGTCGAGAAGGATTACGAAAAATTCTGCGCTGTTTTCGACACCAAAGTGCTCGGACTTGAATCGCTTGTTTCGGCCACTGAAAACGATCCGTTGAAATACTTTATCTGTTTTTCCTCTGTTGCGGCACGAACCGGTAATGCCGGGCAGTCCGATTATGCCATGGCCAATGAAATTTTAAACAAAAAGATGCAGAAAATGGCCGGGACGCGCGATAACTGCCGATGCATTTCGGTTAACTGGGGGCCCTGGAACGGCGGCATGGTGAACGGCCCTCTCAAGAAAAAATTCTCACTCGAAGGGATTGACCTCATCGATCCGCGCTCGGGCGCCCAACAACTTTTATACGAAATGGGGAGCGGGAAAAGGGCGGATGTTGAAATTGTTGTCGGCAACCATATGTTGGCCCAAACGTCCCAAACCGGAAAACCGTCACTTGCTCAGGCGTTCCGGTATACCGTTTCGGACAGCTCTGTCCCGGTTCTGGATGCCCATCAGATCGCCGGCAGACGCGTTGTACCTTTTTCTTTATTGATGGAGTGGCAGGCGTATGCGGCCCAAAAGAACAATCCCGGTCTTGTTTTTGCCGGAATGGACCGGATGCGGCTTTTAAAAGGCATTAAAATGGCGGCGGACGAAACCGTCACGCTCACCCTTAAAACCGGCAAGTGCCGAAAAATCGAAGACCGTTACGAGACCGAGGCATACCTTTTTTCGGATCAGTTTGAAAACGACAATTTCATGCACGCCTCCTGCATATCCATCTTAAAGGAAACCCTGCCTTCTCCCCCTGTTTTTTCAGCCGGTTTTTCCCCTGATGCAGCACCTTACACCATGAGCAGTGGAAAAGCCTACCATGACATTCTGTTTCACGGTCAAGCGTTTCAGGCCATAACCGCCGTCAACGGCTGTTCTGCCAAAGGCATCGATATTACCGCCGTTAAAACGCCTTCTGCTGAAAAGTGGCTGAATCCGCCCCATGCGAAAAACTGGACAACGGATCCGTTGCTGTTTGATGCCGCTTTTCAGGCAGCCATTCTCTGGACATACGCGACAAGACAGGCGGCATGCCTTCCTGCCTATATCGCAAACCTGAGAATCTACAACACCTTTCACACATCCGGCAGCCGGATCAGGATACTCTTCACGGTCAATGAAGAGACGGACCATAAAATCAAAGGGTATTTCACCTTTCTTGACGATGACACGGTTATCGCGGGCATTACCGGTTTTGAAGCCATCGTGGACCCCGCCCTTGTCCGGACATTTCAAAATGAACCGGCCCTCATCGACAGAGAGCAGATTCTTGCCTTTGCAGAAGGCAACCCCTCGGACGCCTTCGGAGAAGCGTATCAGGTGTTTGATTCGGAACGGGAAATGGCCCGGCTGCCGAGACCGCCCTATTTTTTTATGGACCGGATCACCAGAATCGATCATGAGAAATGGAAACTGGCCCCCGGTGGATGGATCGAATCCCAATTCGACATTCCGGAAAACGGCTGGTACTTTAATGCCAACGGGTCGGATGCGATGCCCTTCTGCATACTGCTCGAAGTCGCCCTTCAGCCCTGCGGCTGGCTTGCCGCATGGGCAGGTTCGGCCCTGACAGGCGAAGAAAGGCTCTATTTCAGAAATCTCGGGGGGGACGCCCGTCTTCTGAAAAGCGTCCACCGACATACCGGAACGGTAACGGTACGCGCCCGCATGACCCATGCGTCCCAGGGCGGCGGTATGATTATTCAGGAGTTCGACATGGCGATAAAGCAACGGGATACCCTTCTGTATACAGGGCACACCAGTTTCGGTTTTTTCACCGGCCGGGCGCTTTCAAATCAGGTGGGCATCCGGGAGAGTGCGCTTTTTTTATATGAGGTTGCTCCTGAAATTTCAAATCACCGGAAACCGATTGAATTCTCGGATACCCCCCCTGTGACCCCTTTTGATGACAGAGTGGCGGCAGATACGAATATGCCCGCCAAAGCGCTGCGTATGATCGATGCCATCCATCATTTCTCTTTTTCCGGCGGTGTTTACAATAACGGCTATATCCATGCGGTTAAAGAGATCGATCCGAAAGAGTGGTTTTTCCATGCCCATTTTTATCAGGATCCTGTCTGCCCGGGCTCCCTGGGGATTGAATCTTTCCTTCAGCTGCTCAGATTTTTTGCCCGGCAGAAGTGGGATATCCCCGGCCGTCAATACAGTGTGGTTCTTGCTGAAAACACCCGGCACAAATGGACTTACCGGGGACAGGTCACGCCGGACAACAAAATGGTGTCGGTCTTCGCCCATATCAAGCACGTATCGGAAGCCGACCGAAGCATCACGGCCGACGGGGCACTCGCTGTCGACGGCATCTGTATTTATGAGATGACCGACTTCACAGTGCAGGCGGTTAAAACAAAAGCACCCCGTCCCGCTGAGAGAGGAAAACGGCAAACCGCTCCGTAACCGTCCTTTTTTTGACGGCGGCAGGCAGGCACTCTTGTTGGTTGTTTCAAAACCGGGGGCTATGCTATGCCCCCGGTTACAACCGTCACCGATTGAAACACTGACGTGTTTTTGTTCTTCCGGCCTACGGCCGGGCTCGATAGAGATGCGACTGCATACATTCCAAACGACCCGCTTTGCGGGTGGTCGTTGACTCTGCCGGCCGGCAAAATTCGGCATGGAAATCGGTCGTGCCGGCCGCTTTCTCTATTGCAAATCTGTGTATTTTATTATACAAAAGAAAGAGCTTTTTCAGCAAAAAAGCGATACGGCACATTCCGCCGTTGGGCAGGCTGTAGTTTAACAGAAAAAACAGGGAAGGCCAGACAGTTTGTTATCGTTCAATAACCGCTTTGCATTCAACCAGATTTTGTTTGCCGGTGTGCTGTCCCTTTTTCTGATAATCCCTTCGGAAACCCGGTCGTCAGAAACGTTCAAGATCGGCGTCATTTTTTCCAAAACCGGCAATGTCGCTCCCGTGTCTGAAACTTCTTATCAGATCGCACGATTTGCTGCCGAAGAAATAAACAGCAAGGGGGGACTTTTGGGACGCTTTGTGGAACTTCTGGCGTATGACAACCAAAGCTCTTCCATCGGATCAAAAGCGGCTGCTCACAAAGCTGTAAAAGATCGTGTTCAGGGCGTCATCGGTGCAATTTACAGTTCCCACTCTCTTGCCATGGCTGATGTGCTTGAGAAAGCGGACATACCGATGATATCCCCGATTTCCACCCACCCCGGTCTGACCCGTAAAGGCGATTATATCTTTCGGGTCTGTTTTACCGACCGGTTCCAGGGCAAGGTAATGGCCGACTTTGCCCGCCATCAGCTCGACATTGATAAAGCGGCCCTCCTTGTCAATACCAACAGCCGATACAGCCTGGGACTTGCCGAATTTTTCACAAAACATTTCAGATGCAATGCATGCCGGGTATGGGAATTTGATTACCAGGAGAACACCACGGATTTTACCCGTCAGCTGAAACAGATTAAACGCATCGATGTACAGGCGGTTTTCGTGCCGGGGCATTACAGGGAATCGGCCTACATTATCAAGCAGGCCCGGATGATGGATATTGATATTCCCTTTCTGGGCGCAGACGGATGGCTGAACCGGATGTACTCGTACGGCGGCCAGTATATCAGGGGCAATTTTTATGCGACCCAGTGGCACAACAAGATACCGAGATCGCAAAGCCGGGACTTTGTCCGGCGGTATGAAAAGCGGTTTGGCCGGCCGTGCCCGAATGAACCGGCCATGGCGCTTACATATGATGCGTTCATGGTGTTTGCCCGGGCTGTAAAAGAGGCCGGATCACTGAACCGGGCCCATATCCGCGAACGCCTTTCCGATACCCGGAATTTTAAAGGGGTTACCGGCGATATAACGTTCAACGCCCATGGAGACCCTGTTGACAAACCTGCCGTCATATTACAGTTTCAAAACAATGCCTCTGTCTACTACAGCACAGTTAAACCATAAGGACACTGTAAAATGAAAAAAGCGTTTATCATTTTTTTTCTGAGCGCCTCCTTTGTTTTTGCCGCGGCTTATAAAAGCTCGTCGGATGAAGCGATCAAAATCGCTGCCATGATGGATCTGACCGGGACCAAAAACTCAGTCCAGGCACCGGTAATGAACACCATCAAATTTGCCGTAAACCAGGCAAACAGCCGGATGGCACCACTTGAAAAAAAAATCGAACTTATCGAGATTGACACCATGGGCACGGTGATCGGCTCGCGGCTGGCTGCCAAAAAAACCGCGGCAAATAATGTTTCAGCGGTTATCGGACCGTTGCGGAGTTCCAATGCAATGGCGGCTGCCGACATATTTCAAAAAGCATCCGTTGTGATGATATCGCCGACTGCAACAAATCCGCTTGTCACCCGGAAAGGCGATTACATTTTCCGCACCTGCTATACGGATCAGTTTCAGGGCAGACTGCTTGCCGCCTTTGCCCTGTCGGAACTCAACTCCTCAACCGCGGTTGTTTTGACCAACACAAAGGACAAATACTGTATCGGTCTGGCAGACAGTTTAATGACACACTTCCGGGAGAGCGGCGGTGAAATTCTCTACGAAGGGGATTATCTTGAAAAGGTCACCGATTTTGATGCCATGGTAAAAAAGGCGGGGCAGTTCAACCCGGATGTCATTTTTATACCGGGTTTCAGCAAAGATGCCGGACAAATTATCAAAAAAATACGCCGGAACAACATCACCGCCACGCTGATCGGGGGGGATGGCTGGGGCACCTCCCCCATAGCAAAGTATGCGGGGGACGCGGTCAACGGCAGTTTCCGGACAAGCTTCTGGCACCCGGATATCCCGGATGAAAAAAGCCGCGCGTTTGTCCACTCCTTTGAAAAAAGACACGGCCCGATTACACGATTCGACATCGCTTCCGCCTACGATGCCGTCATGATCCTTGCTGAAGCGATTTTAGCGGCTGAGTCTGCCGATCCCCGCGACATCCGCAATGCCCTTTCCCGAACAACTGATTTTAAAGGGATTACAGGCCGCATACGATTTGATGAAAACGGCGATCCTCTCAAACCGGCTGTCATCTTAACGTATGTCAACACCAAACCCGTATATTACAAAACTGTTTTTCATGAAACAGACACTGAAATTTAAAATCAACGCCGCTATTCTCGCGACTTTTCTTCTGATCGTATCCCTTTTTCTCATTATTGAGCTCCCTTTTGAAAAGCAGCGCTATCAGTCTATGCAGGACAAAGTGATCCTTGTTTTAAAGACAATGATGGAAAGAGACCGGGAGCCGCTGGCCAACGAAATCTTTGACAAGAGTGTCAGGGCCATTAAAATCCGGCTCAAAAAAATGATGCAGGTGGACGGCATGCTGTGTGTGCACGTGTTTGACGCGCAAGGCAATGTTCTGGCTTCTGAAGGATACCGCCATCCCCTGAATGTGTCCCTTGATTTTCCCGGCTCCCCTGAAAAGGATACCGTGTCGATCAGTAAAAAGCGGATCGACAATTTCGATACATTTGAATATGTCCGTGAAATCCGTATTATCGGTGAGTCAATAGGTTTTGTCGTCATTTACTACTCCCTTGAGAAGATTGAAAAGGCGCATCAAAAAGCCTTTTTTATTTTCGGCGGAATGATTTTTACGGTGTTTGTTGTCCTTGTGATTCTTCTCAATTTTATGCTGTCAAGGACAGTCGTAAAACCGATTACCTCTCTGAGAGACGTGATGGAACAGATGCGGATTACCGGCAAAGCAGAAAAAGCGCCTGTCCTGAAAAAAGACGAAATCGGCGATCTTGCCAGGTCTTTCAACCACATGTCCGATGAGATCAGTGCTTCTTACGACGCCCTTGAAAAAAAGAACCTGACCCTGCTCCAAAGCGAGAATGAGATCAACAATGTAAGACTCTATCTGAAAAATATCATCGATTCCATGCCGTCGGTTCTGGTCGGTATAAATGCGGACGGCATGATTACACAATGGAACCGGGAAGCGGAAAAATTTACCGGACTTGCCGCTGAAAAAACCGAAGGCCGGTTTTATACCGAGGTGCTCCCCCAGGTGTCGGTGCTCACTATGAATGCCATCCAATCCGCCATCCGCAATAAAACGGTTCAGAAGAAGGCCAAAGTCCAGGCCCGGGTGCTTGACCGGTCCTGTTATCTTGACATCACCCTCTATCCCCTTGCCGGCGGCGATACGGATGAAGCCGTCATGCGGATCGATGATATCACGGAGCATGTGAGACTGGAAGAGGCGGTACAGCAGTCCCAGAAAATGGAAGCCATTGGGACGCTTGCCGGCGGCATTGCCCACGACTTCAACAATATCCTGTCCGGCATTTTCGGGTATGCACAGCTGGCCGAGATGCATTTAAATGATACCGAACGGGTAAAACAACATATCGGTGGAATTGTAAAAGGCGCCGAGCGGGCATCGGAACTGGTCCAGCAGATATTGACATTCAGCCGGAAAACCGATTACGAAAAACAGAACCTGAACCTCTACATTGTCGTCAAAGAAGCACTCAAGCTTCTCCGATCAATTATCCCTTCAAATATTGAAATAAAGGAACAAATAACCTCCAGAGCGGCTGTGGCTGCCGATCCCACGCAGATGCATCAGGTGATAATGAATCTGTGTACCAATGCCTATCATGCAATGTATGAGAACGGGGGCACTTTAACCGTAAAGCTCGAAGAAGTTGCCGTGCCTGACGCGAAATCACCCCCGGGGATGGATATGAAGCCGGGACAATACCTTGAGTTAAAAGTGAGCGATACCGGATACGGCATGGATGCCGATACCCTGGAAAAACTGTTTGAACCGTATTTCACCACCAAGGTGCGGGAAAAGGGAACAGGGCTCGGCCTTGCACTGGTCCATGCAATTGTTGAAGAACATCAGGGATATATCACAGTTGACAGTGTACCGGATAAAGGCGCCAGTTTCCATATTTACCTGCCGGTGGCGGACAGTAAAAAGCCCGCTGCACCGCATGAATCGAAAAATAAGCCGGTACCGCAGGGAGAAGAACGCATCCTGTTCGTGGATGACGAAAAAGACCTGCGTTTCTCATCCGAGAGACTGCTGCAGGGCTACGGATACAGGGTTACTGTCTCAGAAAACGGGATGGCGGCGTATGAACTGTTCAAAAGCGATCCCCACGGCTTTGATCTTGTTATCACCGATATGACCATGCCCAGGATGACCGGTGATGAACTGGCCGCCTCCATACTGGAAATCCGCCCGGAGATTCCCGTTGTCCTCTGCACGGGATACAGTGAAAAGATTTCGGAAAAAAAGGCCCGGGAGAGCGGTATCAAAAAATTTTTACAGAAACCGCTGACAGGCAGTGAAATGGCGATCGCTATAAGGGAAGTGCTCGATTCCCCCAAATAGTTTATTTGTTACCGGATCTATCGCTAAACATGACAATCCCGAGAAGAATCAACAGGTTGCCGTTTTTCAGAATATGCATGAAACCCTTATAAATCAGATGTGATCGACAATGTACGCCAGATGTTCTGCTGTGGTGCCGCAGCATCCTCCCAGAATTTTTACACCGAACATCCGGTTCAAATCGATCATTCGATTCCCCCAGTCGGTTATGTCATCGGCATACACTTCTTTCGAGTTGTCAAGATCGGCATGATCCAGGGAAGAGGCATTTGCCTGGAATCCGACAAGCCGGCTGTAGATCCGGTGAGGCTGGGAATCCGGGCACAGAAATGACGGGTAGGCACAGTTGACCATATATCCGGCCGGCTTTGGCGACACCTGTTTGTCGATGCGGGCGAAAGCCGTATCGAGTGAAGTGCCGTCCAGAATCCTGCCGTGCCTGTTGATCACAAAACTGATAATATAAGGCGTGCCGGTTCGGGCCATGGCATACGCCATCCCCTCGGCTTCGGAAAGTGCCGGCAGGGTCGCCCCCATTAGAAAATCGGGGGCCGCGGCTGAGAGCTTTTCCGCCTGCCATGAATGGAAAATTCGGGCCTGTTCCACGGGCAGGGCCTCTTCGGGTTTATAGCTGTCATTTTTGCATCCCATAAGGCCGCCGACGTAAATCGGTACATGCGGGTTGTTCCATCTGCTGCGGACTGTTTTCAAAAAGGTGACGGCATCGGCATTCAAATCCGTATTCACTCCGGCTTCCGCTACACGATCCCGGTTGGCCCGCCAGCTTGGCGTGCATATGAGAATGGGAACGCCGGCCCGTTCTCCCACAGAAATGCACTCATCAAGCAGCTGGGTTAATTTTTGACTGCCTTTTGCATCATAAATCAGCAGTGCATTGAGAAGGCGCGGATGGAGTTCGATGCTGCCGGTCCTGGAAAGGGCTTCGATGACGGCGGCTTCCATGAGAAGGTACGCTTGTGTTTCAAGGACGGACAGGAAGTTCATATAATCTCTTGAAAGTGAAATGAAAAGAAGAGCCCGGCGGCGTCCTACTCTCCCACACAGTCTTCCATGCAGTACCATCGGCGCAAG
>CAYZHB010000004.1:0-3641 GCA_964478245.1 uncultured Desulfobacterales bacterium
AGCCGGGACTTCCGCGGCCTCATGCCGAAACCGGCTGATATCGGCAACTTCTATCTTTCTGCCGGTCAGCGCTTCAAGGACCCGCTTGATGGCCTGGAGTTTAGGATCGAGGGACAATCCCTCCTCTGACGACGCTCCCGAACATTTCTCCGGCGAAGAAGTCACGCGGCCAGCAGCCGACGGGACCTTTCCCTCAATATCGACAGTATTGTTCCGGGAAGCATCTTGCCAGACATGCAGCCTCTTTTCATGGGTAATTTTTTCCTGGTACTCCCTGGCGGAAAGAAATACCAACCCGGCGCTTTGAATGTGCATCATATCTCCCTTTGTTATTGATGGAACCTTGGGCGTTATTCAAAAGTCCCATTATAACAATCGGATGGGCGGCCGCATTTCTGAAACTTTTCTTTCCGGAAAAACCGGCCGGATTGAAATAGAGGGTGGCGCGGTCAAGGGACTTATTTGAGGCCCCTTGACCTCACGGCTATCCGGTCTTTGTGAAATAAGCCGGCCGGGAGGGCAAAGTCAACTACCACCCGCAAAGCGGGTGGCTTGGCGTGTATGCTTTCGCATCTCTTCGAGCCCGGCGCAGAGGCCGGAATGACGAGACACGCAAGTGTTTCAGTCGTTGACGGTGCTTCTCGGGAATTATAATTCGATCAAGTTAAGCTGAGTCAAACTGCACGGATGAGAGAGCTTTTGGCGATGTCCTTTTAGAAACATTCAAAATTTCAAATCCAACCACTTGATGAGAACCATCAAAGTCAAGAATAACGCCGGGCTGGACTTCTTCTGACTCAATGATTTTGTTCTCATCAAGTCTGAAATAAAGCGCATCTGCCTCTTTATCTACTTTTATTCTCATTCTGGTTTCTCCTTAACCGTCTATCAAAAAACACCGTAACTCTGCAAGACGGGTCGCTTTTCACATTCACAACAACACGGAGCCACCGGCCGCCGCCGGTATCAGTATCAAACAGTTTCAGGTAATGCTTTGTGCCGTCCGCCATTTCTTCAATACGATCTGGAGAGGTCATGGCTGAGCTGACCATTTCCATGGTGATATCACGTTCATGCAGCATTTCTCTGAAATGTTTGGTGTCTATCATATTTTTCAACATAAATAGCGCATTTTGCAAATTAAGTCAACGGGCACCCTGCCGCATGCAAGCAGGCAGAAAATTTTTTTTAATATTGCAAATGCCTTGCCCTTCCATGTATAATCCTTATTTTATACCGATTGTAACAATACAGCGTTTTACACTATACAGACACACAAGGATCAGATACCGTGTTCACGCAGACAGTTTCATTTCATGCCGCTTTCCTGGCAGGGCTCCTCTCCTTTTTCTCCCCCTGCATTCTGCCGCTGATACCGGCCTATTTCGTGTTTATCACCGGTCTTTCCGTGGACGAACTCAAAGAGGATGTCCAGAAAACCAAACGGAAAGTGATCCTGTCCACCATCGCCTTTGTGCTGGGGTTCTCCTTTATTTTCATTGTGCTGGGCGCTTCGGCCTCCTTTCTGGGCGGCGTCATGAAATCGTATTCATGGCTGATCCGATATGCGGGCGGCGCGGTCATTGTCGTGTTCGGGCTTCACCTGCTCGGCGTCATCAACATCAACGCGCTCAACTTTGAAAAAAAGTTTCATGTCAAAGAAAAGCCGCTTCACCTTATGGGCACATTTCTGATCGGCATGGCCTTCGGCGCCGGCTGGAGCCCCTGTATCGGCCCGATGCTGGGTTCCATCCTCATTGTGGCCGGCAACCAGGAGACAGTGCTCAAAGGCGTGGGCCTGCTGTCCCTCTATTCTCTGGGTATCGCACTGCCGTTTCTGGTCCTGTCTTTTTTTATCAACCGGCTTTTTGATATTATGAAAAAGGCGACAAAACTGATCGTTTATATCAACAAAGCCGCCGGTGTTCTTTTGATACTTTTGGGCATACTTTTAATAACCGACAAATTCAGAATTATCGGGATGATATAGAGGAGATTCACGCCGATGAAAAAAAAGAAATGGATACTTTTGCAGGGGCTCTTTGTGATATGTTTTTTACTGCTTCCTTCCGGGGCTTTTCCGGAGAGCGGTATTCAGTGGAAAAACTATGACAAGGCCCTTGTGCTTGCAAAAGAGAACAACAAGAAAACCTTTTTATACTTTTATGCCGACTGGTGCACCTACTGCAGGAAAGTCGAAAACTCGGTCTTTACGGACGAGGAAATTGTCCGATACCTCAACAGCCACTTTATCAGCGCACAGGTAAACGGAGACAACCGGAAGGAAGTTGTGTCCGATTACGATATCAGAGGGTATCCCACTTTCTGGTTCCTCGGCGAAGACAGTTCCAAACTGAACTACCTGCCGGGATACGTGTCAAAGGACCAGTTCCTGATGGTGCTCAAGTATATCAAGACGGACAGTTACAAAGACATGGAATTCAATGAATTTGCCGAATCCCGATAGAATAAGGAACAGACCGTATATGATCAAATATCTACCGTATACCGCAGCTGCCGTTTTGCTGGTCTGCCTGGTGTCAGGGGTCTGCCGGGCGGAATCCGTTTATGTCAAGGGAATAACGAAAATCACCATGCGCACCGAGCCCGGCGTAGCCCACAAGATAATCGCCATGCTCGAAACCGGCACTCCGCTTGAAACAATTGAAAAAAGAGCTGACTGGAGCAGGGTCAAAACCGAAGACGGCAAAACCGGATGGGTGCTGACCCGTTTTATAACCATGGAAAAACCGGGCGTGCTGCTCCTTGAAGAACTGAAACGCAAGAATGAGACACTGTCCCGGAAAGTGGCCGCACTGGAAAAACGGAATGAATCCCTTTCCGAAAAAGAAGAGCGGCTGACCGAGATCAGGGAAAAGTATGCGGCGCTTGAAAAAAGATCCACCTCTTTCCCGGAACTCGAAGAAAAAAACCGCGAGATGAAGCAGGCGCTGCAAGAACAGAAAGAGACCATAGAAAAGCTTGAAGCCAGGCTTCAGGACAAAAAAGTGATCTGGTTTCTTGCAGGCGCCGGTGTTTTTATTTTCGGCATCCTGCTCGGCATGAGCGCCAGAAGAAAAAAGAGAAGCTCTTTACTATGATTCACAACACGGATTTTCTTGTTATCGGCAGCGGGATCGCCGGGCTCAATTTTGCACTCAAAGCCGCCGAAGCGGGCCGGGTGACCGTGGTCACCAAGAAACGGGTCCAGAAGAGCAACACCGCCCTTGCCCAGGGAGGTGTTGCCGCTGTCATGAGCAGGGACGACTCGTTTGACCTGCATATCCGGGACACGCTTGACGCCGGTGACGGCCTCTGCAAAAAACCGGTCGTCGAGACAGTGGTGAAAAAAGCCCCTTCAATGATCCGAAAACTTGCCGACATGGGGGCGCAGTTCAACACAGAAAAAGGGTCGGAAAGCGGTTTTGCCCTGGGCCGGGAAGGGGGCCATTCCCGGAAACGGATCGTCCACGCCCACGACCTCACCGGCAAAGAGATAGAAGATGTGCTGGTAACCCAGGCCCAGGCCCACCCGAACATTATCATCCTTGAAAATCATATAGCGGTCAACCTGATTACCATCAAAAACAGTATCAAGAGACGCCCCGAAACTGAGGTGCCCGCCAACACCTGTCTGGGCG
>CAYZHB010000004.1:3651-28809 GCA_964478245.1 uncultured Desulfobacterales bacterium
ATGTCCTGAACAACGATGACGGTACCATTGAAACTTTTCACGCCGGTATTACCCTTATTGCAGCCGGGGGCGCGGGCAAAGTATATATTTACACCACCAACCCGGATATCGCCGCCGGGGACGGCATTGCAATCGCTTACCGGGCCGGGGCGTCCGTGGCCAATCTCGAGTTTGTTCAGTTCCATCCCACCTGTCTTTTCCACCCCGAAGCCAAAAATTTTCTGATATCCGAAGCGGTCAGGGGAGAGGGCGCTGTTTTGAAAGATGCAAGGGGACACCGGTTCATGGAAAAATACGCTCCGGCCGGAGAACTTGCCTGCCGGGACGTGGTGGCCCGGGCCATCGATCACGAGATGAAGGTAAACGGAGACGAATTCGTGTACCTCGATATCACCCATAAAGACCCGGCGCTTATCAAAAAGCGGTTTCCCAATATTTACAGCAACTGTTTAAAATTCGGCGTCGACATAACAAAGGAACCCATCCCGGTGGTGCCTGCCGCTCACTATATGTGCGGGGGCGTCGTCACCGGCCTTGCCGGTGAAACCGATATAATACGCCTTTACGCCGCAGGCGAGGCCGCCTGTACAGGGCTGCACGGCGCCAACCGGCTGGCCAGCAACTCCCTGCTGGAAGCCCTTGTGTTTTCCGAACAAGCGGCTGTGGCGGCTGTGGCGGAACAAAAATCCCTGGATTCGGAAAATGATCCCATGCCCCATCCCTGGGATGATACAGGCACGACGGACAGCGACGAGGTCATCGTGGTCACCCATAACTGGGACGAGATCAGACGGCTGATGTGGAACTATGTGGGGATCGTCAGAACCGACAAGCGGCTTTCCCGGGCGTTGAGAAGAATCGAGAATATCCGGGAGGAAATTCATGAGTACTACTGGAATTTCAAGATCACCTCGGACCTGGTGGAATTGAGAAACCTTGCCACAGTAGCCGAACTTATCATCAGGTCCGCGATGGCGCGCAAGGAGAGCCGCGGCCTGCACTACAATCTCGGGTACCCGGAAAAGGATGACGTGAACTGGCTGAAAGACACCGTCCTTCAAAAGGACCGTTCCTGATGTTCACAGTTGTCTTGAACCGAAAGATTGAAAACAACCGGTTACCCCTTTACCCCCACAAAAAGGGTGACAATCCCGAACGTCATCTTTTTGTACCGGACGTTTTCAAAGCCGGCCTCTCTCATTACGGCGGCAAAGCCGGCCGCATCGGGGAAACTGAGAACCGAATCCGGCAGGTAACTGTATGCCCCGAGATTTTTTGAAAAAATCCCCCCGATCCGGGGAAGCATTCTTTTAAAATAGCGGATATACAACTCTCTTATCACCCCCGGTTTGGGGGTCGTCAGTTCAAGCACCACAACCCGTCCCTTCTCTTTGAGGCACCGTTTGAACGATGCCAGCGCCCGCCTGCGGTCCATGATATTCCGTATGCCGAAGGCGATAAAAAGCGCATCAAAAAGGGCCGGTTTAAACGGAAGGCGCAGGGCGTCGCCTGAAACGAGATGCACGCTGCCCGCGCCGCTCTGCTCTATCTTTTTTCTGCCCCGGCTGAGCATTTTCAAGGAAAAATCGATCCCGGAAATCCAACACCGGTCCTTTTTCTGCCGCCGTATTTCAAGTATCACATCACACGTGCCGCATGCCGCATCCAGTACCGCATCACCCTTTGCCAGTCCGGCCGCCTTCACCATCTCCCGCCGCCAGTAAACATCCTGCCGCAGACTCAACAGGCGGTTTAAAAAATCATAGCGGTGCGCAATACTGTCGAACATGTCCTGTATAAAATCAAGTTCTTTATTGATCATTGACAATCTGAATTTTTGCGTTAGATTAAACTATTTAACACAGCATATGTGAGTGTGACGTAGCACAATAAAAGGAGAAACTCAACAATAAGGCAGCAAGTGAAAATAAGTTGTGCATATTGCGCCGAATTTTTATTTGTTTTCAAGGCGGGACAAGGTTCGCGTAACGAGCTATGTAAACCTTGTTCCAACGAAGAAAACAGCTAAAAAGGCCAAGATGTGTACGTTATTTTCACTTGCTGCCTAAGCGCTTGAATGGAATATTTATGTCTGAAAAACGCGATTACTATGACGTACTTGGAGTTGGCAGAAACGCAACAAAACAGGAATTAAAATCAGCTTACAGGCAACTGGCCGTCCAGTATCATCCGGACAAAAATCCCGGGAACACGGAAGCCGAGGATAAATTCAAAGAGGCTTCCGAAGCCTACGAAGTCCTGTCGGATGACAACAAGCGGCATATATACGATCAGTTCGGGCACGAAGGTCTTGAAGGCACCGGCCACTCGGGACCCAGCGGTTTTGATGACATCTTTTCCAGCTTTGGCGATATATTCGAGGAGTTCTTCGGTTTCGGCGGCGGCCGGGGGAGAAGAGGCAGCCGGGTACAGCGCGGCTCAGACCTCCGGTACGACATGGCCATTGAATTTATGGAAGCCGCTTTCGGCACTGAAAAAGCAATCGACATCCCCAAGCTTGACACGTGTGAAGCGTGCGGCGGCTCGGGGTGCCGGGAAGGCACCGGTACCGAAACATGCCGCCAGTGTCACGGAAGCGGCCAGTTCATCCAGAATCAGGGGTTTTTCAAAGTCAAAACCGCCTGCCCCTACTGCAAAGGCCGGGGAGAAGTGATCCCGGAGCCCTGCCTGAAATGCGGCGGTGCCGGAAGAGTCGAGGTCTCCAAGACCGTACAGGTCAAAGTCCCCGCCGGTGTTGATACCGGTTCCAAACTGCGGCTGGAAGGCGAAGGGGAAGCCTCCCCTTCCAAGAACGGCCCCCGGGGCGATCTGTATGTGGTGATAAAGGTGAAGCCGCACAAATTTTTTAAACGGGATAATTCCGACATTCACTGCGCCGTGGATATATCGTTTGTTCAGGCCGCGCTGGGAGATGACATAACCATCCCGACACTGACCGGGGAAAAATCACTTAAAATTCCCAAAGGTTCGCAGTACGGGGACACGTTCCGATTCAAGGGAGAAGGAATCGCCTCCCTGAGAACCGGCAGAAGAGGGGACCAGATCATCAACGTGCTGGTGAAAACACCCACAAAACTGACCCAGAAACAGGAAAACCTGTTAAAAGAGTTTGACAGGCTTGATGCAAACAAGATATCAAACAGACTCAAGAACCTATTCAAGAAGTGAACATGTTTGAGTTAAAGGTTAAAAACAGTTTTTCTGCGGCACACCAGCTCACAATGGTCGGGGAGAAATGTGAAAATCTCCACGGCCACAACTGGCATGTGGAAGTGCGGGTTTCCGGAGAAAAACTGAACACCGCCGGTGTCCTCCTCGATTTCGGGGACATCAAAAAATGGCTGAGAGCCATTATGAAAGACCTGGATCATAAATTCCTCAATGACATATCCGCATTCGCCGGTGTACAGCCCACTTCCGAGCGGATTGCCGTGTATATTGCACAGCGCGTCCAGAAATTCCTTGACACGGAACATGCCCATGTCCGTGTGGCCAGTGTCACGGCATGGGAATCGGATGACGCCAGCGCCACCTATTACCCGCCGGCAGACTGAAACGCAAATTGAGCGTTCCCTCGGTGAAAAATTTAGCTGCCTTATCTTTTTTCGAGAATTCGTTTGGCGGGGATGAGACCTGTGGCCGCCGCCGACACGATATTGCCCGCCACACCGGGCCCGTCCCCTGCAACGTACATGCCCGCCACACCGGTTTCCAGATGATTGTCCGTTTCCACCTGCGTGGCAAAAAATTTGATTTCAGGCGCATACAAAAGGGTTTCATCGTTTGACACCCCCGGCACAACCAGATTGAGGGAATCGAGGCCCTCTATGAGGTTGGAGAGAATCCGTTCCGGCAGGGCCATGGCAATATCGCCGCACACCACATTGGTCATTGTCGGTTCTATGTACCCCTTGTTTATGCGGTTCCAGGTGGACCGTCTTCCCCTTTTGAGATCCCCGAAACGCTGAAGAATCGGCCGTCCGTCCCCGATAATCGAGGCGAGCCTGCCGATGGATTCGCCATAGGCCTGGTTGTCGGTGACAGGCTCGGTCAAAATCACCTTGGAGAGAAAGGCGAAATTGGTGTTCAGGGTCTTTTTCCCGGTGTAGGCGTGCCCGTTGACACACACGAAATCCCGGTAGTTCTCCAGCGTTACAAACCCGCCCTGGTTGGTGCAGAAGGTCCGGGTCTGGTCATCATAGGTGCCGGTCTGGACAAAAAATGTAGGGTCATAAATAATATTGCAGATATCATCCATGATATCGTTGTGCACTTCCACCCGGACACCGACCTCTATGCCGCGCTGGGAAACGCCTATCCCGTGTTTCTGGGAAAGACCGGCCACCCAGTTGGCACCGACCCGGCCCGGCGCGAGAATCACGTTGGGCGCGCTGTAGGAATTGTTTTCCGTTGCAACGCCGGTCACCCTCCCCCCTTCCGAGGTGATGTCCAGGACATTTTCGCCGGTCCGGATGGTCACCCCGCTGGCTTCGATATGGCTGGCAAAATCCGCTATATACCGCGGCAGATTGTCACTGCCCAGATGCTTCTGTTTTATCAGCAGCAGATCGATACCGAATCTTTTCGCCTCTTTTCTCATCTCCTTTGCCGCTTCCATGTCGGTGGGGTAAACGTCCCCGTCCATTTTGAAGCGGTTGAAGATCTGTTCTGTCTCGTCGATCAGGGCCTGGGCGGCGCTGATCGGCATAAACTGGGTCAGATCGGTTTTTCCGAGTCTGGGGATAAAGTTCAGTTTCCCGTCCGAATAGAGCCCGGCCCCGCCGATACCCGAAAGGATGTTACAGGGTTGACACCCGGCACACTTTTGAAGGTTGTGATTGGGGCACTTTCTTTTAAAAGGGGGATTCCCCTTTTCAAGCAGCAGCACCTTCAGATCCGAATTCCCGGAAAGATAGAAGGCGGAAAAGAGACCGGCCGGGCCGGCGCCCACAATAATGACATCATAATGCATAATGATTCGCTTTCATTGGTAACGGTACTCTTCTATATCGCATTATCTTCACCTGGCTGTCAACTGACATGCACGGGTTCATGTGGACGGGCGGTTCAGGACCTCAATGAATTTTTCAAAATCCTCGCGGCTGATACCGGCCATCCCGAAAGGCCGTTCTTTCCGGTCGTGACAGTCCGATCCCCCCGTGACCAGAAGACCGTATTGCCGGGCCCATGACAGCAGCAGGTCCACATGGGCGTCGGCATGGCCGGGATAGTAAACTTCAATACCTTTCACGCCGGCCTCGAGAAACTCGGGCATGATTGTTTCCACGGTTTCCACAGGGGGCAGCACCTCTTTGTAATGCCCTTCGCCGGGATAAGACCCGGCAGCCGGATGGGCCACTGAGCAGGTTACCGGGAATTTCTCCATAACCGGCGCCACATCCTGCAGCGCCACCCCTGACGGCAGGTAAGCCGGGCTGCTGTTCCCGATGATCCGGTTGATTTCCGCCCTGTCCGCCATATGAAAAATCTGGTTCAGCGCCAGGGCGAAATGCCTTCTGGTGGCGTTGCGGCTGTACCGGGCGATATCTTCAAATGTCATGTCCCGGGACAGCAGCGGCGCTTTTCCGTTCGGGCCGAACTCCCGGTTAACTGCCGCCACCCTGGCCCTTACGAGGGCGTCCCCCCTGCCCAGGGCAAGGGTATTGTTGAGATATTTTCTGAAATGCCTGTCCGAGAGCATATCCGGCGCAAAATAGCACAACAGGTGCAGCGTTCCTCTGAAAAAAGCGCGGCTGAACGCCACGGAAATTTCAACCCCCGGAACAACCGTGACGTCATACTTTTCACCGGCCGCAACCGCCCTGTCAAGCCCGGCGTCCGTGTCGTGATCGGTGATGCCCACGGCCCGGATCCCTTTTTCCCGGGCTTCTTTCACAATATCTTCAGGTGAAAGTTCGCCGTCCGAAAACGTCGTATGATTGTGCAGATCAGCGTAAAGTGCCATTTGTATTATCCCGGGGTCCATGGTTTATACTGACAGACTCCCTCTTTACTATAAAAAATACATGTTTACAATATGTTGTATAAAGACAAACAAACAAACAAACAGGAAAAGGGGGAAATGATGGCACTCTATCTGGTACAACACGGCAAAAGTCTCTCAAAAGACCAGGACCCGGAAAAGGGCCTCTCTGATGAAGGAAAACTGGACAGCGGGCGTATCGCAAAGGTGGCGGCCGGATACAACATCGGGGTTTCACAGATCGGTCACAGCGGAAAAAAACGCGCCCTTCAGACGGCACAGATATTTGCAGACATTCTGCAGCCGGAAAAGGAAACAGCGGAAGTTTCCGGGATTGGGCCGCTGGACAGCGTGAGGGAATTCGCTGAAAACATTGATCCGGCCGAAAATAAAATGGTGGTGGGGCATCTCCCGTTTATGGAAAAACTGGTCTCGTTTCTCACCTGCGGTGATGAAGAGAAAACCGTTTTCAAGTTCCAGAATTCAGGCATCGTCTGCCTTGATGTCAAAGAGGACGGCTGGTATGTGAAATGGGCCCTGATGCCCCATATAAGCTGAGCGGCACCGTTTTGTAAAAAAGGGGGCCGCCCTTTTTGCAAATTTCTGCAATTCTGCAAACAGACCGCCCCCTTAAAAGTACAGCCGTCCCACTATAATGCGGACCGCTGTCAATGGGCACCGGCTGATCCGGCAAATACGGTACCGGTATCAGCTCCCTGCTGTCTCTTCAATGGAAAGCAGTTCAACCTCAAAAATCAATGTGGATCCCGGCTCGATGGCGTTTCCTGCGCCGCGGTCACCATAGGCGAGCTCGGGCGGAACAAAGATTTTCCATTTGCCGCCTGTCTTCATGAGCTGGATCGCCTCTGTCCAGCCTTCAATCACACCGTCCAGTTTAAAGGTGGCCGGTTCGCCTCTTTTATAGGAGGAATCAAAAAGCTTTCCGTCGATGGTGGTGCCCCGGTAGTGACACTTGATGGTGTCCTGTGGGGAAGGGGACTTGCCGTCGCCCTTTTCAAGGATTTTGTACTGGAGACCGCTTTCAAGGGTCTTGACGTCTTCCTTTTTCTTGTTTTCCGCAAGAAATGCAGTGCCTTCAGCCTTGTTTTTTTCCAGCAGATCTTTCTTCTTCTTGGCCTGCATCTGCTGCATCTCGTTTTTAAACTGGGTCAGCGCCGCTTTCCGTTCCTGTTCATTTAACAGGGCGGGGCCGCCGGCTTCACAGTCCTTTACCCCCTGTAAGAAAGCGTTGTAATCGATATCATACCCCTGGCCCCGTATCGCGTTATAGTAAAAATAGCCCACCGAATAACTTATCCGTTCTTTTTGTGTTTCAAGATTTTCAACTGTATCATCAGCCTGCTTGTCCGCCGCGAACACGGGGGCGGCCAATGCATGCAGCACGATCAAACCGATCAAAAAAAATTTTTTTAACATTATTTCTCCTTTATTAATGCAGCAATTTGTATTAAAAGATATCCCTTGGTACCAGAGATGGACCACTTTGGCAAGGATGATTTTTAACAGACAGGGGAGTATATGACCGGAACCATTGTCAATACGGCAGCCATCATCGCGGGCAGCCTTCTCGGGCTCTTTTTCAAGAAAGGAATCCCCGACAGCTACAACAGGACCATTATGCACGGCATAAGCCTCTGCGTGATCATCATCGGCGTCAACGCCGCTCTGAAATCGGACGCGGTGCTGGTGGTGATTATCAGCCTCGTCATCGGCAGTGTGACAGGCGAAATTTTACAGATTGAACCCCGCCTGGAGTCGCTGGGCCGGGCCATGGGAAAAATCTTTGCCGGGTCAAACGAAAACTTCTACAAGGGATTTGTAACAGCAAGCCTTTTGTTCTGCGTGGGGTCCCTTGCCATTGTCGGTTCCCTTGAAAGCGGGCTTACCGGGAACCACCAGACGCTTTTCGCAAAATCCGCCCTCGACGGCGTCACTTCGGTGCTGCTCACCTCTTCTCTTGGCGTGGGCGTTCTGTTCTCATCCGTCCCGATTCTCCTGTACCAGGGCGGCATCACGCTGGCGGCCGCCTCTGCAAAACCGTTTCTGACCCCGGACGTGGTGAGTCAGATGACAGCCGTCGGCGGTATACTGATCATGGCCATCGGACTGAATCTGCTTGAAATAACGAAAATTAAAATCGGTAACATGCTGCCGGCCATCTTTCTGCCGCTTCTGTATTTCTGTGTAAAAACCGTTTTTATTGGTTGTTGAAAACCGGGGGCTATGCCCCCGGTTACAACCGTCAACGATTGAAACGCTTGCGCGGTTTTGTTTTGTATGCATTCGCATCCCGCCAAGCCACCCGCTTGGCGGGTGGTCGTTGACTTAATCGCGGCACGCCTGTCGGCATACCGTTCAGGGCGGGGGCGGTTTCGCAGCCCCAACAAACCGAACAGGCCCACCTCCGGAACCCCGCCGGACGGTTTGGCTCTTAACGGAACAAATTTGCTTTGGGGCCGCTTGCCTTGAGTGAACGGGCCTGATATACATAAAGGAGTCAGGAAACGTCCGCCTGCTGCCGAACCGGTAACGGCGGCCGAAAGTTTTTGCATGCAGAGAAACGACAATATGGCAGATGGGTCATGACCCTTGAAGATCTAGACAGAAACTGGGACCTTGTCATCGCCGGCGGCGGTATCACGGGAGCGGGCATTTTCTCCGCGGCCGCGCGGATGGGGCTGAAGACCCTTCTTCTGGAACAACACGATTTTGCCTGGGGCACTTCCAGCCGGTCGTCAAAAATGATCCACGGCGGACTGCGATATCTGAAAAAAGGCAACTTTCTTTTGACCCGGGAATCCGTCAAAGAACGGGAGCGGCTCCTTTGCGAAGCACCGGGACTGGTGGAACCGCTGGGATTCCTGATGCCGCTGTACAGGCAGGAAGGGCCGCCAATGGCCGCGGTGGAGGCGGCCCTCTCCATATACAGTGTCCTGGCCTTCAAAAAAACGCACACCCGGCTCAGTGCAGGCGAAATGGCCGAACGGATAAATTTTTTGAACCGTAAAAACCTTGCCGGCGGTTTTTATTTTACCGATGCCCAGGCAGACGATGCCCGCCTTGTCTTGCGGCTGATAAACCAGGGAAGGGATAACGGCGGCACCGCGCTGAACTACACAGAAGTGACCGCCATAAACCGCGACAGACGCGGTTGGATCGCCGGCGTTACCGCCGCGGACGCGGAAACCGGCAAAACCGGCGAGTTTGACACCAAAGCGGTCATCAATGCCACAGGTGTCCGGGCGGAAACCCTGCATGCCGCTTTCAGAAATGAGCATCATATAAGACCCCTGAGAGGCAGCCACCTGATATTTTCATCGGACACATTTTTTTCAAACGACGTGATCAGTTTTTTTCATCCTGCAGACCGACGGCCGGTATTCATCTCCCCGTGGGAGGGGTGCACCCTGGTGGGCACCACCGATGTGGACCACAGCAAGCCGCTTGACAGAGAGCCGGCCGCCACAAAATCAGAAGCCGCCTACCTTCTTGCAGGTCTCCGGTTTATTCTGCCCGGTCTCGACATTGCGGTGTCGGACGCAATCGCCACCATGGCGGGGATACGGCCGGTTCTGGGCCGGGGAAACACACCGGCCTCGGACGAATCAAGAGCCCATGCGCTGTTTGCCGACAAGGGGCTTGTCACCGTGACAGGGGGAAAACTGACCACTTTCCGGCTCATTGCCGCCGATGCCCTTGCGGCTGTCCGGAAATTCCTGCCGGCCGGCAGGGGCACCCCGCACGAAGAACCTGTTTTCCAGAAGCCGGGGAACGCGTGTGAAAACACCTCCCTGCAGCCGGATTTCATGAGGCGGGTGTACGGGCGATACGGGCAGGCGGCAGCCGCCTTTCTCGATGTTGCAGCGGAAACCGGCAGCGATACCGTTCCGGGCACATCCACTCTGTGGGCGGAACTGACATTTGCAGCCAGATTCGAAAAAGTCCGGCACCTTTCCGACCTGCTTCTCCGGCGGGTCCGGCTGGGCGTCACCTGCAGAGAGGGCGCCAGGGCGCATCTTGATACCGTTGAAAAGGTCTGCCGCCCGTTTCTGCCGTGGGACAGCCGCCGATGGGAGACGGAAAAAAGGGCGTATATGCGTACCTGGCAGCAGTATTACTCCCCTTTTCCATGGAAATTTCAATAGCGGAGCGGCATGAAAGAAAACGTTCTCACCATCGACTGCGGTACACAGAGCTTACGGGCGCTTGTTTTTTCCCCGGCAGGCGACCTTCTTCACAAGATCCGGGTCGCCTACCCGCCCTATTTCAGCCTGAAACGGGATGGGCCGAGCAGAATCCCGAGATTTACTGGGGCAGCCTCTGCAGCGCCTGCCGCCGCCTGGCCGCCCGTGATCCCGCCGTTCTCTCCACCCTTGCCGGCATCGGGGTCACCACCCAGCGCAACACCATGATCAATCTGGACGCGCAGGGACGGCCTCTGAGAGACGCCATTGTATGGCTCGACCAGCGGAAAGCGGCCCCCCGGTTTGTCCCGTCCGGACCCGTCCGGCTCCTTCTCAAAGCGTGCCGGCGCGAAGAATGGATAAGCCGCATCCAGTCGGAAGCCAAATGCAGCTGGATACGACAGCACCAGCGCGACATCTGGGAAAACACCTTCAAGTACCTCCAGGTTTCTGGTTTTCTCAATTACCGGCTGACAGGCGAATTCAAAGATGCCACCGCTTCCCAGATCGGACACATCCCGTTTCACTACAAAAAGAAACGGTGGGCGAAAAAATTTGAAATCCCCGCGTTTCTCTTTCCGGTGGAACCGGAAAAACGGGTGACCCTTGTGACACCGGGTGACATCCTCGGTACCGTCTGCCGGAAAGCGGCGGCCGAAACCGGTCTTGAGGCGGGAACACCGGTTGTGGCCTGCGGTTCGGACAAGGGATGCGAAACACTGGGGGCGGGTGTGACGGACCGCGAAACGGCCAGCCTCAGTTTCGGCACAACCGCCACCGTCCAGGTGACCTCGGAAAAATACTTTGAACCCATCCGGTTCATGCCGCCTTATCCGGCGGTTGTGCCGGGATGCTTCAACCCCGAGGTGGAAATCTTCAGGGGATTCTGGATGGTGCAGTGGTTCAAGGAGCAGTTCGCCCACAAGGAGGTGCTGGCCGCAGAGAAAAAAGGCGTTGCCGCGGAAGAACTGCTGAACCGGCACCTGCTGCAGACCCCGCCGGGTGCCATGGGTTTGGTGGTGCAGCCCTACTGGAGCCCCGGCCTGTACAACCCCGCTGCAAGAGGGGCTATGATCGGCTTTGGCGACATGCACACCAAATCCCATATTTTCCGGTCCATTATTGAAGGGCTCGGGTTTGCCCTTCGGGAAGGCCTTCACAAAATCGAGAAACGGGGCGGTATTCGGGTGACGGCAGCGGCGGTATCCGGCGGCGCCTCCCAGAGTGACGAAATCTGCCAGATCACCGCCGACATATTCAACCGGCCGGTGTTCAAGGGCAGCACCCACGAGACCTCCGGTCTCGGCGCGGCAGTCGTGACAGCCGCCGGCCTCGGCATCCACCCGTCGGTCCGGGCGGCTGTCAAAAAGATGGTTGGCTGTGATACAGTTTTCCGGCCGGACAGCAAAAGCCGGGACATCTACGAAAACCTGTATCAGCGGGTGTACAGAAAAATGTATAAACTCCTTGAACCGCTGTACACCGAGATGCGGGATATCACGGGATATCCTGAACATTACCGGTAAACAGGGGCGGCCGGTAAACACACAAAAGTCAACAACCACCCGCGAAGCGGGGTGCCCGGAGAGATGCGAATGCATACAAAACAAAACACGTCAGTGTTTCAATCGTTGACGGTTGTAACCGGGGGGCACATCGCCCCGGTTTGAAAACAACTAATCAAGGACCGATTTATGAACGACAAGCACACCTTTGAGCCCGACTGGATCGAAACACCGCCCGAACCGGGCACCTACCGGTCCATTTTCAAATGGGGGGCGCCGGAGCGGTTCCGCCACCCCGACACCGGGTTTTTAAGCGTGATCAAAGAAGAGCTGAACCTGAGCCGTCATGACGTCGGACAGAAGAAAAACACCGGCCGGGAAAAAGTGACAGTCGAAAAGACGCCCGCCCTTTCCGCAGACGTTATGGCCGCTTTGACCGAGATTGCCGGCCGGGAAAACATCTCCTTCTCTGATTATGACCGTCTGAAATACGCCAGCGGCAAATCCATGGCGGACATTTTAAAACTCAGGCTTCATGTGGCGGACCATATTCCCGATGCCGTGGTTCACCCGGCCGGCAAGGCATGTGTGGAAGAAATCGTCTCGTTCTGCAGCAATCGCGGCATTCCCGTCCACACTTACGGCGGCGGCAGCAGTGTCACGCTGGGTCTCCAATGTACACGGGGCGGGGTGACCCTGGTCATGGGCACCCACATGAACCGGATAATCGACTTTAACGAGACCAACCAGACCATAACCGTGGAACCCGGCATTATGGGGCCGGCATATGAAGATGCCCTGAACCGGGCGCCGGAACGCTTCAATACCGAACGGCGCTATACCGGCGGCCATTTTCCCCAGTCCTTCGAGTTCTCCTCGGTGGGGGGATGGGTGGCGGCACTCGGCTCGGGGCAGTGCTCTTCCTATTACGGTGATGCCTGCGACCTGGTGATGAGCCAGGAGGTGGTCACCCCGGCGGGAACCGTCAAAACCCGCCATTATCCGGCGGCCGCCACCGGTCCAAAAGTGAACGACATGCTCAAGGGAAGCGAGGGCACTTTTGGTGTGCTGGTGTCCGTGACCATGAAAGTGTTCCGGTATCTGCCGGGAAACCGGCAGATGTTCGCGTTTATGATGCCCTCCTGGGCGGCCGCGGTGAACGCCGCCCGGGAGATCTCCCAGGCCGAATCCGGCATGCCGTCTGTTTTGCGGATATCAGACCCTGAAGAGACCGAAACCGCCATGAAAATGTACGGTATCCAAGGAACCCTTCCTGACAGGCTGATGCGTTTCCGGTGCATGAAAAAGTCTGAGAGAGCCCTTCTCATCGGCCAGGCCGACGGCGAAAAACAGTTCGCCAAAAACATCAAAAAACAGGTCAGAAAGATATGCCGGCAGCACGGGGGCATGTATCTCACCGGCTACCCCGTGAAAAAATGGCACCGCGGAAGGTTCAGCGATCCATACCTGCGCGAAGACCTCAATGACGTCGGCATCCTGATCGACACCCTGGAGACCTCGGTTACCTGGGACACTCTCCACCGGGTCCACACCACCGTGAGGGACTTTATCAAGGTGAGGGGGCATACCATCTGTATGACCCATGCCTCCCATTTCTATCCCCAGGGCACCAATCTCTACTTCATTTTTATCACCCGGGCGGCCAGTCTTGAAGACTACCGGGAATTCCAGGAGGGGATTATCGCGTCGATCGTGAAAAGCGGGGGCTCGTTAAGTCACCACCACGGCGTGGGCAGAATGATGGCCCCCTGGATGGAAACGCATCTCGGAAAAGAACAGATGGCTGTTTTACGGGCGCTGAAAAACCATTTCGATCCGAACGGGATAATGAATCCCGGGGGCACCCTGGGGCTGGACCGGTAATTTCCGACCTATGGGCGGAACGCCCCCCCGCTTTGCGGGTGGTAGTTGACTTCCGTAACAATTCAAACGTCTGACAGAAAGACTTCCCGGCCCGCATTACGAGATGCGGCACCGGGAAGTTTCCGCTGATGATGTCATGCCTGATGGACTTCTTTCATTATGTCGCATATCTTGGTAAACACATCGGTTAACCGCAGAATTCCCACGATCTCCCTGCCGCTGATCACCAGCAGACTCTGATGCTGCCCCATGATCAGCTGATGCGCCGCTTCGCTCAGGTTATCGCCGGCCGCTACGTACTCTCCTTCGGTCGGCGTGTACATGAGTTCGGAGACCTTCTTCACGCCGATTTTGCGACATATATGGGTCAGTGATTCATCCCAGAGTTTATAATGCGTTTTTATCTGTTTCATATAATCGATGCCGAGCCCCTGGTCTGAAAAACCGAACCGGCCCAGCGGCTCCTCGTTTCCCATCATCTTGTATTTCGGCTCCAGTCCCCTCAGCACATCCAGCTGGCTGATTTTCCCGATGATTTTATCATCAGCGCGGGATCTGACCAGAATGGCTCTGTGTTTGTAATGATTTTCGTTAAACTGCTCCTTGGACTTTTCCAGAACCAGGATGGCGTCAAAAAGCGTCACATCCTCGTAAACCGTCACATATTCCGACAGCCGGACCATTATATCTTTCACCATTATCTTTTTCATATCGCGACTCCTTTTACTTGGCCTGACTTTCAAGTACACTGCTGGCCGTCTCCAATATACCTTCAGGGAATCCCACAACATTGAATGTCAAAAAGAACCCGACCACCCATACCACAATCATGCTCAGAATCCACAGAAGGAATCCGTACTTGACAAAATCAATCGGCTTGATCACTCTTTCACCCGTGTCCGGATAGACCCCGAGTCCGTATACGATCGCGTTGTTGGGGGTCCCGACAATAAGAAAATGGGCGAATGAGGTGGCGAATGCCACGGCCAGTCCCGATGCCCAGGGTTCGGCAGCCACTTTGGTCATGATGCCCATCGGAATCACAATGGGTCCGAGCAGGGCGGTGGTACCGGCGTCCGACATAAAGTTCGTCATTAAACCGGAAAATGCGGACAGCCCGACCCAGAGGCCGAAACCTTCCCCCATATCCACGGTCCGGAGAAACTCAAGCACACTCTGGGCCAGCCACTGGGCCGCCCCGGTGTCTTTCAGCAGTACACCCAGCGTAAGCGCACCGCAGTACATGAACCACGCATCCCACGAAATGCCGTTGAGAATTTTTTTCCAATCCGTTACCCTGAAAATGACAGGTATTACCAGGGCCAGAAGTGAGGGACCGCCGAGCCCGAGTGAATGCCCGCCGAATATCCAGAGCCCCAGAATCAGAAGCAGCATTCCGAGTGTCACGTAATCCGCATATTTCATTTTCCCCATTTTCCGGTTCTCTTCCCGGATAGCCGCCATTCCCGGTGTCAGGTCCCTGACCCTTATTTTTCTGGAAAACAGCACCAGCATGTAAATCGCGACGGCAATACCGAGGACAGGCACCATGGGGAATCCGTACTTCATCCAGGTGAAAAAATCCATGGGGACACCATATCCTTCCCAGAACCCCATCATGATCACGTTACGCCCGCCTGCCGCAGGCGAGCCCACCCCGCCCACATTCAAGGCATAACAGAGCGCGAATAAAAGGAACTTGGCAAGGGCGGGATCATGTTTCACCACACCGTTGCTGCTGTTGGCCGCCACCGACCCGTAGTAAACCGCCATCATCACCGGCGTCATAAACGCGCACATGGCGTGGGCTGAAATGAATGAACCAATGACCGCCATACTGAGACACAGGACAAACACCGGCAGCATGAATCCCTTTGTCCAGCCGAGGATCCAGCTGGCAAGCCGCTTGTGAAGTCCCACATCCACCACAACCACCCCCATTGCCAGTACGCCCAGCAAAAACAGCGGCGCATCCCCGGCAAAGGTTTTGCCGATCATCGGTTTGGGCAGCAGCTCCAGAAAATAGGCCAGAACAGGCATTAAGATACCCGTCAGCCCGATGGGTATCGCTTCGGTGGCGAAAAAGATGACCGCCATGGGAATAATGCCCAGCACGGTCATGGCCTTGTCTCCGGCGTGGGGCACGATCATGGTTTTCCGCGCCGCCTCTTCAGGGGTGGCAACGATGTGCCAGTCCATCATGGTCTGGGCGAATCCATATTTCTTCACCACTTGAAACAGACTGTCCGGCACCGGCAGCAGAAAGGCGATCACTATAAAAATCAATACACCGGCTGCAAGCCAGAACAGATTATTTGAAAGAATTCCTGCTTTCTTCTTCTCCATCGTCACATCCGTCATATCTCGGCTCCTTTGATTAACAAACTGTCAGCTTTTGCCCGCATTGAGATACACCTCTCCTGTCCGAAACAACGCAAACTTTACTAACAGATTGATTTTACAGTATTTTTAGATCAACAGCCCCGGATAAGTTCAGCTGGATCCCGCATCGTCGTCATCGAATATTTTTCTGAGAACGGACCTCGGCGATGAAACAATCTCTTTCACCTTTGCCTGACGAATCCGCTCTTCATGCTCTTTTTTACGGTTGTACGCCCCTTCAACCTTGGTCACCAGGTCTTCGATATCGGCCGGTTTTTTCAGATAATCGTATGCACCGAGTTTCATGCCCTCTATTGCAGTCTCAACGGTTGCATGCCCGGTCAGCATGATCACCTCGGTTAAAGGCCTTTTGGATTTCATCTCTTTGAGGGTTTCAATCCCGCTGATACCGGGCATGACCACATCCAGAATGATAACGTCGTACAAAGCGTTGGCGGCCTTTTCCAGGGCTTCTTCTCCGCTGTATGCCCGGAACACTTCAAACTCCCTTATCTCAAGACGCTGGGAAATCTGATCGACAAACGCCTTTTCGTCATCGACGACTAAAATACGTATTTTCATAACGATCTCCGTTTTATCATTTTTTGCCGGTTTTTTTGCCGGTTTCTTTGCCGTCCTGGAGATATTCTCTTGCCGTATCACTTTCTCCGGCTTCGGCAAACGTAACGGCCGTCATCATCCTCTCCGCCTTTTTATACGCTTTTTTGACCCCGTCTACAAGCATATCAATATCAACCGGCTTCCTCAACACCTCAAAAGCCCCCAGTCTTCTTGCCTGTTCCATCTCTTTTTCAGTTCCGTGACCTGTGAGAATGATTACCTGGACATTCGGATATGTCTTTTTAATGCGCTCCAGAACTTCCAGACCGTCTATCCCCGGCATTCTGATGTCCAGAACAATCACATCCGGTATCTGGTTCTCCACCATTTCCAGGGCGGCTTCACCATTGAGCGCGATATCCGATCCGATTTCCCGCATCTTGATCCGCTCGGAAAGCGCCTTTACAAAATCCTCTTCATCGTCTACCAAAAGCAGTTTTATTTTATCCATTTTTGTTTCTCCCTTTTCTCTACATCGGTTAAATAGGTTCGGGCCGTTTCCGTTTCCCCGGCTTCGGCAAAACTGATGGCCATCATCATCCGGTCGAAGCGGCTCAGCCGCTTCTGTTGTGTCCCGGCAAATGCTTTTTTTCTGTCAGCCGCCTTCTGAAGCATCTCAAGCAAATACGCCATATCCAGCGGCGGATGAAGATCATCAAAAACCCCGGCTTTCATGAATTTTATCGACAGGTTCACCTCGCCGGAATTATTGATGGTGATCGTTTCCGTCAACGGTGATATGCGGTTCAACTGCCGGAATATTTTCAGCCCCTCTTTTTCCAGGCCCTTCAAAACCATCAGCACCGCATCAATTTCTTTTTCCGTTATCATTTTAACCGCATCCTGACCGTCTGACACGTTTGCCACAGACCAGTTCCGTTTCCGGACATGCCGTGCAATATTGGATCCCAACGAGCCATCCCTGCTGATTAACAATACGCTGCCATCCATTAATCTACTCCGCCGGCAGCCGGCTAAACCCTTGCAACCCCGTAATTGACCCTGACGCCCCAAAGGCCCACGTTTTTCATGAATGACTCCAGGTTTTCCTTATATACAACCTTTTGGGGCCTTTGATTCATGAATTCCAGTGCCATGTCAGGGCATCCTGCTTCAGCAAATGCCACGGCGGCAAATGTTTTTTCAAACCAGTTCATTCTTTCGCTGTTTACTGCGGCCACAGGCTGTTCTGCATCAAGAAATTCCACCGCCGTATTAAACTCGCCCGCCTCGGCAAAGGCGACAGCTGCAAACGCATTTTCCATTTTGGCAAGTAACTTTTTCATGATACCTCCTTACTGCTTTAAAGGTTACTGTTGACTACCTAATATAGCAAGAGGTGTGCCGTAAAAAAAAGTATTGTAATTTCAGGAGGTTAAATTTGTGAAAAGGAAAAAGAACTAAAATTGAGCTTAATGTGAACCAACATGAAACAAAACCTATGTCTCATTTGGTTTCATATTGAAATATACCGTAAAAAATAGAGATGAATTTCATTGGCGGCATCATCTTTTTTCACCTGTCCGCTGACCGACGCCATACTTTGCTGAACGGACGGCCATTCAGGAGAGTTTTCCGGCAAAGCCGCGCTTCCCCACGATCCCGACACCGTTAAAAGGAAATCGTCTCCGGCTTCTTCAACCGAAACAGACACACTGCTTCCGCCCTCCCGGCCGGTCATGGCAACCGCAATATCCAGTGCAAAAAAGACAGCCGCATTCAACAGAAAAAAATCCCCCTTTACAGGCGCCTGCTTCGGTTCAGCCGGAAAAGCCGTTTCCAGTGACACCCCGTTTCTCCCGGCCGGACCGCTCATAAGAGAAACGGCATAGGCGGCGATATCCTGCAGATCCCCTTTTTCCGGCCGGTCGGCATCCGCCATATGGGCAAACCGGTTGACCGCATCCACAACCCTGGAGCCCTGGGCCAGCTGGGATTCGATAATGTTCACAGAATTCTTCATGGCGGCGGCCCACCGGTCATCCGAAAATGACCCACTCGCCTGACAATCTTTTATCAGTCCTGCAGACTCTCTTATGGTGGCGAGCACATTGTTCAGATCGTGGGTGGCACAGGCGGTTACCCTGCCTGTAATGGAAATCCACTGTTTTTCAATCGTCATTGGTATCTATCCTTTTTCAGCGGTCTGCCGCCGCTTTTTGAATCTTCTCCAGAAGCTCGTCAAAGGCCACCGGTTTCATGAGATACTCATAAGCGCCCTGCTTCATCCCCTCGATGCCGTCCCTGGAAGAACCGTGCCCGGTGAGCAGGATGACCGGGGTATTGTTTTCAGAGGATTTTACCTTTTTCATAAGCGTCATGCCGTCAAGGCCGGGCATCAAAAGATCCAGTACAAGCACGTCAAAGCTTTCCGCTTCAATCTTTTCCCATGCGCTGTCCCCGTCAAGTGCGATTTCGGCATCAATGCCTCTGAGCTTCAGCCGCTCTCCAAGGGCTGAGGCAAAGTCCGCCTCGTCATCAACTAGTAACACCTTTAAATTTTTCATTCGCTCCTCCCGATTTTTTAAGGGGTACGTAGACTTTAAAACACGTGCCCTGGCCATCTTCGCTTTCAACCTTTATCTCGCCGCCGAGCTTTTTCACTATCCCGTAGGTGATAGACAGGCCCATACCGGTCCCCTTGTCTCTCTTGGTGGTAAAAAACGGATCAAATATATGGGGAAGATTCTCTTTTGATATGCCGACCCCGTTGTCCTCGATCGTCACGCACACCATAGAATCGTCTGCCGCTTCACTGGACATCTTGATTTTGCCGTTGGTGCCGGCCGCATCCATGGCATTGGTCAAAATGTTGAGAAAGACCTGCTCCAGCTGCCCCCTGTCCGAATATACGGCGGGAAGATCTGAAGACAGGGACAGGGCCGTCTCGATATTTTTGTACAGGAGCTCCTTATCCACAAAGGAGAACACCTCCTGTAAAACCTCGTTGATGTCCAGCGTTTCATAACTGACATCGATGCGCTTGGCAAAGCCCAGAAGCCTGTGGGTTATTTTTTTTGCCCGGTCCACCGACTCCATTATAATGTTGATCTTTTTTGAAAAGAGCTGGCGATCCATGTTGTCGTAGTCGATCAAATCTTTTATGAGTCCGGTGCTCTCATTGATGATCGACAGCGGGTTGTTGATTTCATGGGCGACACCGGCGGCCAGTCGGCCGATGGAGGAGAGCTGCTGGTGGTGTTCCAGTTCCCGCATGGCCATCATCCGCCGTTCCTCCGCGTCTTTGATCCGTTTCACATACCGGTCCGTGATCGAAAAGACGATCAGCACAACCGCGGCCACACTGAGAACAAAAACAAGCAGCATGTCGCTTTTAAGCGAAATCCAGCTTTTCAGTACAACCCCCTTGGGCTTGGCCACCACGAGAATAAACTGGTTGTCCAGAAACGGTGCATAGCCCACCAGAAGTGATCTGCCCTTGCGATCCGTCATCTCCTCCATGGCGGGCACCATGCCGAACCTGTCCATGTTCAGACCGCACTCGCTCAGGGCCTTGCCGTAGAACCGGGAGGATGTCTGGAGGTCGCCTTCCCGGTTAATGATAAACGCATCCGTATCCGGCCCGATGCCCATACTGGTGATGAAATCAGTGAAAATATCGGTGTCCAGGGTGGCTCTCAGGACCCAGGTTTTTCCTTCCGCCTCCATGTGGTGAACCGCGATCGCGATATGGGGGATCCTGCGGTAGCCTTTAAACACGTCGCTGATGTACTCTCCCTTGACAAAAACCTCTCTGAACCAGTCCTGGCCGGAATACTCCTTTCCCAGAAGATCATAGGGGCCGGTATAGTTGAGCATATGGCCGTTTCGGTCAATCAGCCCCAGGTCCACGTATCCCTCGAACTTGTTTTTCAGTACCGTGAAAACCCGGCGCATGGTCCTGTTATCCAGCAGCTCTTCATACGTGTAGATCGATGAAATGAACCCGATGGCGGAACTGCGCTCTTTCAGAAAAAAGTTCATGGAATGGGCGGTTTTATTGACGAGATTGTGAAGGGGTTTGACAATTTCCCCCCGCAGGCTCTGCTGATACTGGTAAAAATTGATACCGGCCATCAGCGAAAGCGGTATAATCGTGACAACCAGCATCGTCGTCACAATATTTCGTCGCAGCCGCTTGTAACGTCCTACGGAATCCGCGTCATCATAGACTGTCCAGATTCTGCCCATCATTCTGGAAAACGCGTCTTTAAAAATGAGTCCCATCCCGTTCCGCTCCTGTACCGGTTACGATGTCGCCGCTTTTCAGGCGGCCGGCTTCAAATCGTGCCAAAACCGATTCCCTGTCACCCGCCACCGCGTCAATCACCTTCACGTTTTTCCATTTAAGGTACTGATAATACTCCTCGGGTATGCCGCCGCAGACAACAAGGTCGATCTTTTCGGTCAGAATCATATGGCAGAGGTTTTCAGACGACGCCCGCGGCAGCACGATAATATTTTCTTCCAGCTTTTCGCCGTCATCATCATAAACCGCAATAAAGACTTCCGAACAGAGATCAAACCGTGGCGCCACCTCTTCATGAAAAAGCGGAATCAGTACTTTAAAGGACATCTTACATCACTGTTGAATAATTTCAAAATGTTCCAATCTTGTTTCATCCCATTATAACAGCCCACTGCATTATTGCAACCAAAATCAACTGCCACCCGCAAAACACGCAAGTGTTTCAATCGTTGACGGTTGTAACCGGGGGCGCAGCCCCCCGGTTTGAAAACAACCAATCAAACTTGTATGGAATTTTAGACCGCCCTGTAACAAGATTGTGCATTGTTTATCCGTTTATGCCGTATTGTTTCATTTTGCGCCAGAGCGTGCTTCGGCCCCATCCCAGGAGCGCGGCCGCTTTTCCCTTGTGCCCCCCCGTCTTCATCAGCGCCTCCAGAATCATCTTTTTCTCGACATTCGGCCAGGAAAGCGCATGGTCCGTCTCCACACGCGGCATCTCAAAACCGGCTGAGGTGCTTTTACCGGACTCTGTATCCGTTTGTTCTGTTTGTGGCGCCTCCCTGAGATAGGTCGGCAGATGATCCGCCCCGACAACCTCTTCACTGCAGACCGCTACCCCATATTCCACCATATTGGAAAGCTCCCTTACATTCCCCGGATACGGGTATGAATTGAGCATGGCAAGCGCCCTGTCGGAAAACCCTTTAATCTTTTTGCCGGCCCGAGACGCGTACAGGTGCAGAAAATAGTCCAGAAGCAGGGGGATATCACCGTTTCTCTCCCGCAAGGCAGGCAGCTGAAGCCGGGCCACATTGAGCCGGTAAAACAGATCCTGCCTGAAACTGCCCTCCGACACCATCGCCTCGAGGTTCCGGTGAGTGGCGGCAACAAGCCGGACATTCACATGAACCCCTTTTGTCCCGCCAAGCGGAAAAACAACGCCGTCATCGAGGACCGTCAGCAGTTTGACCTGCAGGGTGAGGGGCAGGTCCCCTATCTCGGTAAGGTACAACGTGCCGTTGTGCGCCATCCGGAACCGGCCGGGCTTGTTATCCACGGCGCCGGTGAACGCCCCCTTGGTATGACCGAACAACTCCGACTCCAGAAGGGTTTCCGGCAGTGCGCCGCAGTTGACTTTGACAAACGACGCATCCGAACGGGGAGAGGCATTGTGGATTTCTTCGGCCACTTTGTCCTTGCCGGTTCCGGTTTCCCCGGTTACCAGCACCGAGGCGTCAGACTGGGAAAGCACGGGCAGCATCTGAAAAATTTTTTCCATCTGCGGGCTTTTGCCCACAATCCCCTGGAAACTGTAAACGCTCTCTCCGACGGACCTGTCGGCCTCTTTGTGGCTGATGTAATAGGTTTCAACAAACCCCGCCAAATCATCGTCCGCATCTTTGACAGGGGCCACTGTCAGTTTTACGGGGATCAAACTGCGGCTGAAGGTCAGCATATCGGTTTCCACCGTAACCGGCTCGGCATCGGCATCCAGCTTCAAAACCGGGCACTCGCGAACACAGGCGCCGCACCTGGCAACATGATAACAGGGAACCCCCGGACACCGCGCGGCCGAAAATCCGTTCAACGCCTCAAAAGCCCGGTTGGCAAACACGGCGATTCGATTTTTGTCAACCACGAGACAGGGGGCGGCGATACTCTCCAGCAGCTGATTTGCATCAACCAGGGAAGTCAAAAGTGTCTCTTTCAAAGCCATGCCGAATCCTTTATATATATTGAACCCGGACCCCAAAAGCGGACCAGAGAGTTTCCGGGCCGGAAAAACAAGAAACCACCAGTCAAAAAGAGATTGGGAGCAACAAATCAGATGTCACACAAATACGGGGCGTTGTCAAGTTGATTGATTGGTTTCCGGCCAGCCCCCTACAAAAGTGTGGCGCCGGCAAAAAAAAGGACGATATAGACGAAAAAGCGGAAATTCCGTTCCGACAGCCTTTTGTGGAGCACCTCGCCCGCGATCAGGCCGGCGGCGACACTCGGCAGCAGGATCATTGTGAGCATGGCGGTCTCCCCTGTCCACCGGCCGTCCTGTATGAAATAAAGGGTCATGAGGGTGCTCAGGATGCTCCACAATGCCGTCAGCACCGCCCTGAAAGCCGTCTTGTCAAGCTGCAGGCGGCTGGCCGCATACACCACGAGCGGTCCGCCCGAGGCATACATGCCGTGAATCACGCCGGCCATTGCAAAGAAAACCTTCTGCAGAAACGGGTGCACGGTTTTCTGCGATGATTTGAGAAGGGAGACCGCCTCCCGTGCGGAGATCACCATCACGAAAAGTCCCAGCACCTGTTTGAGGGCGGGACCGGCCAGCAAATCGAACAGGAGAAGTCCGGCCGCCACCCCCGCCGCCATATAGGGAATAATGTGCACCAGCAGGAGTCTGAAACGGATATGCCGGGCGTAGCGGGCTGTAAGATATCCGTTCAGCAGCAGGTCCAGAAATACCAGAGACGGAATCAGCAGGCAGAGGGGGAAAAAATGGGCGCCCAGGGTAACGGCGATCACCGTACTGCCGAAACCGGATATGCTCTGGGCCGTATACGAAAAAAAGACAATACCGGCCAGGAAAATCGCGTCTGAAAGAACGAAATCCAACTTTACAGGGTATTCCACAGTTTTCGGTTCAAAAGCAGGGCCAGGGATACAAAGAGGATACCGGCAAAAACGAGCGTGGTGGCAAAAACAGTCCAGCCCCACCAGAACGGGGCGTTGAGCAGGCATGTGAGTCCCCCCACGACCGGAACGGCAAAAATATTCATAAAGCCCAGCTCACGGGCCGCCGGGGTCTTGAACTCAGGGTCCACGATGCGCAGCAGCATCAGCCCGCAGGAGACCGTACCCGTCACCACGCCGTATATGGCCACGGCCCGCTCCAGAGTATACTCAGACAGCCGTTTGCCCAGCATGAACACCAGCAGCGTTGTCAGAATACCGCCTGTCAGTGCGATCACCACGAGCGGGGCCATGTATTTCTGCAGCACCAAAAGTTCAATGCCGCAGCCGGTCGCGACAATGAGATAATCCACTGAAAAACCGGTGATCCGCCGCTGGAAGGGCGGATTCATCAGGCGGCGGAAAGGGGTCCGGGCGGCCAGGCCGCGGAGAATAACGGCAAACACCAGTCCGAACAGGAAAAAGAACCCCCATATCATGCCGGCGGCATCCGGCGGCATGATATGGGTCATCAAAAGGAGAAAGAGATAGGTCACCAGATAGACCACGCCCACCTGGGAAAACTGGAGCGCCAGGCTGTCCATGTTGGCGCTGTGGGTTGTGAGCCCCCCTGCGGACGGCGGGGTCTCGTTTCCGGGCAGAATCCCCCGTGAGAAGAAATCCGGCAGTTTTTTGCGGGTATACTTCTGCTTCTTCAGCCCGCGGTTGGCCATGGGCACGCCCACAAAAAAGGCGAAAAAATAGCCCAGGGTGGCAAAGGTGAGGCCGATGGTGGCGGCATCCGCAAAACCGGCCGTCTCCCACACCTTGCCGAAAGACAGGGCCTGACCGGGGCCTTCGTTAAAGGCCAGCGGCAGAAGAAATCCAAACGTTTCAAACAAAGGCTGCCCGCCGATGACAAAGAAAGAGACGAGGACCGTGCCGATAACGGCCTGCATGGGGAAGGTCGCCCCCTGCACAAGGGCCATCCAGACCGATCCCCTGAATATGGTCTTCTCTCTTTTGCGGCTTGCGGTGTCCGGATCGGGCGGGGTCAGCCCCACCGAAATAAAGGAAATGTTAAAAAAATGATAGGCAAACGCCTTCACGGTTTCCGTATCGATGGCCAAAAGACCGGTATTGATCAGAAAAAGCCCGGCCAGACCGCCGATCAGGCTTGCCGGAAAAAGGAATTTCTGTAAAAAGGGCACGGTGGCCCTCAAAAGCAGCCCCAAAAGGAGCATGGCAGACAAAAACCCGAAAATCAGCAGCGGTTCAAAAGGAAACGGCGGTGCCATTTATCGTGCCTCCTTCAGCTTGTTTTCAGTTTTCCGGATGAAAGAAGGTGTTGGCCACGTTCAGCAGAATCTTTTCGCGCCATTCAGGCGGCAGGGCATCGAGCACCTCGTTGAC
>CAYZHB010000004.1:28819-66884 GCA_964478245.1 uncultured Desulfobacterales bacterium
GGATCGTCAAGGATGGCCTCCCCCTCTTTTTCCACGATTTGTTTGAAATACGGCAACAGCTCTCCCGACGGCAGTTTTTTTGCGTCTGCCACGCTTTGCTTCAGGTCCGCCGCAAACCGTTCCGTATGATCCACGTTGGAAAGATTCACAGAAAGATGAATGTTGGCGGGCACGTTGTCAAAGGAGAGAGAGGGCTGGATATACCATCCCTTGAGATTCATTTCATCGATGATATGAAAGACGTTGACGCTTTCGGAGCCGAACGAGAGCAGGGTCATGTCCGGCTCGGCCAGGAGGTAAAGCTCGGGTATCGATTCAATCCCCTTCTTTATCGCATCCACGGCGTGAAGTTTCTTTTCCGCGAACCCGAGGTAGCGTTTGTCCCCCACATAGTTGAGGACCGCCCAGGCCGCGGCCAGCGGCCCCCCGCTCTTGGTGCTCTGGACCGTGGGATTGATCATGGTGTATCCGAGCCACCGGGTAAAGGCAAACATCTGGAAGGCTCTCAGGCCGGGATTGCGGTACAGGATCATCGACGCTCCCTTGGGCGCATACGCGTATTTGTGAAGATCAACCGATATGGAAGAAACACCTTCCACAGAGAAGTCGAAGGGGGGAACCTCCCGGCCGAGCCGCCTGAAATAGGGCAACAGAAATCCCCCCATGCAGGCGTCCGTGTGGAACCAGATGCCGTTTTTCCGTGCCGTCCGGGCAAGGTCTTCAATGGGATCGATCACCCCCTGGGTATATGAAGGGGCGGACCCGGCCATAAAAATCGTGTTATCGGTGATGTGCGCTGCCATCCGGGCGGGATCCGCTTTGAATGTCTCTTTGTCCACGGAAACCGTGACGGTTTTGATACCGAAATAGTGGGCGGCTTTATGAAAAGCGGCATGGGCCGTGGCGGGCAGGATCATTTCAGGCGCCGTAATGTCGGGCCGCTTCTCCCTGTAGCAGTCCCGGGCGGCTTTTACCGACAGCAGGATACTCTCCGTTCCCCCGCTGGTAAAATTGCCCACCACCACGCTACCGCCGTTCAGATGGTGCCGCAGCATCGATACCAGGTCGTTCTCAAACTGCAGCAGGCTGGGATAAACGGTAAAGTCCAGGGCGTTTTCGCTTAAAAACAGGTTGTAGACTTCCTTTGCAAACGACAGCACCTCCTGCCCCGGATCGAAGATATAGCCGAACGCCCGGCCCGACTGCCAGTCCATATCATTTTTTCTGTACCGGCCGAGCGCTTCCAGAATCTCATCCCGTGCAAGCCCGGTTTCAGGTATTTCCATTGCAGCTCCTCTGCATATTGTGGTTTTCGCCGGCTGTTTTCACACCGGCGACTGTATCCCCGGTGTCCTCCTGATGTCTGAAAATTTGACAGGGTCGCCCCTTCCGGCCTGTGAGCGGGTGCGGAGAAAGGGGGATGCATCCGTATCAAGTCCCCGCATGGCAGGGGTTGCGAACGCCGGAGGTAAAAACGCCCCTCCCGTAAAGAAGGGGCGTCAAGTCAACATCCGTTATGGCGTATCCGGTTAAAACAGGATATTGAAGAAAATACCGAACGACTCCTGATCCGTCCATTCCCATGTCTGGGCCAGATTCTCGCCAACCGCCTGCGAATATCCCTGGAGAATCTGATCGGCGGCAGCCGAAGAGCCGGTCATCAGGGTCAGGCGCTGATCCGTGGCGGAACCGTCCAGCTGGCTGAATGCCTCGTTGGCAATTTCACTGGCGCTTATGGTTTCGGCAGACATTGAGTAGTAGAACAGTCCCATCTCGATTCTGTCGGTGAGCTTGAACTTGTATTCCACATGCAGGTCATTGTCGATACCGGCGACCGGTGTGACAGCCTCGCTTGTTTCTGCCGCCGCAACGGCCGGGGCGTCTGCAAGCGAGCCCAAAGCGGCATTGCTTGTCGTCCACGTCCCGTCGCTCCACAGGCCGGCAGCGACACCTGTATCGTCAATACCCTCATTAATACCGCTGGAGCTCAGGGTGCCCAGACCTTTGAACTCATCCGTATCCATCGCGGTATAGAGGATGGAAAGCTCGCCGGGTATGTCAAACAGGTTGGTAAAGAACTTGAGACCGGCCTGGTAGTTCTTCATATCGATATCCCGCTCCGGCGATGTCGGGGAAATTTCACATTTTTCACCGGAAATCCACAGCAAGCCGACTGCCGGCATTACCTGAAAGCCGCCCAGATCCATGGTGTAGGTGAGCTGGGCATTCCCGAGGGTGTGGGAGGACTCACCGGTATAGGAGGCAAGCTCGTTGCCGGCCGGCGTGATCTCTTCCACATCCGCGTCCGCCTCGCCGTCAACAAACTGCACAGCCCCGTTGAATCCGAATCCCCATTTCTTTGCCTCGGCCCAAAGCACAAAGTTTTCCGCACTGTCTTTTTCCATGAAGGCCCCGATTTCAGACCCGTCATCGATCCCTTCCACGTAGGCGGCACCGATCCCGATATCTTTTGTGAAATGAAAGTCCACATTGATACCCGGCACTTCGGGAAGGGCCGTACAGGTGTAGAAGATGAAATCATCGTCGATATCCCCTTCAAACTTGTTGAAATAGGCGCAGTTGGCCGTGGCCTTTATCGGCAGCACACCCACGCTGATCCCGAGAGGCCGTCCCCCGTTCACCTCAAAGGGGCGGTACATGGCAAAAACCGAATCCACATCCAGTTTCGCCTCACTGGAGTTGTCGTTTTCCTCGTCCCCCACATCCGGATCATTGGCGTCAAAATTGACCTGGGCCAGCCCGAAAAATTTGTCGCCGGGCTTGCCGTATGTCATATTTACGTAGGCCTTGGCTCTGAAGTGCTGATCACTTCTGTAGTTGGCGCCTTCACGTACATTGGCGACCTCGTCCAGCGGTGTCTGGTAATCGTCCTGTACTTTGGCATAGGTGGTGAGCTCCCCTGAAATCCTGAACTTTTCGGAAAGATCATACGCCAGTGCAGAAGAGGCCATTGCCAGCATGCAGACAACACAGGTTGTCACAATAAAATAATACCTTCCCATAAGCTTCCTCCTTTTCCTCCTTTTCCTCCTTTTCTATTTTCTCTTTTCAGCCGTTTCCCGTTGAAACAGTGAAAAGCGTTACCCCGCCCAATATCAATGTTTTTTTTAATAAACAAATCATTCACTAACACTAAAGTCAATAGAATATGCAAAAATTTATGTCAATAAAAATTTTCATCCGCCCCGCATTTCCGTTTTCCCTGTGTTACCCCGCTTCGGCCATCCTGTTGTCATACCGTGCAGCATGAAAAAAAGGCCGGCATAATAGGTTGTCATCACCACGTACCCGCTGTGCGGCAGGCTGTATACAAATCTTGTAAACGCAATTACAGAATCGGAAAAAATAAACAGGCAGGCCCCCGCAAAAAGCGCCCGCCCGGTGTCTTGGGCAAATGCCGCCGCTATCCCCATGGCCGTGATAACCCCCATGTAGAGCACTACCGGCAGCCGCATTTCTCCCAGTTCCGGTACGATGATGCCCGCCGCCATAATTATATACAAAACAAGGCAAGCCGATCGGGCAATACCGGCCGTCCCTCTTTTGAAATGTCTCACAAACGCCGCAAAGAAAAAGAGGTGTGCGATCAGAAACGATGCCAGCCCGTGTAAAAAAAACCGGTCGCCCGCCATATCGAGAAAAATATCCCCTGCCGCGCAGAAAAGAAATCCAACGCCCGCGAGCCGTGCGTCACTTCCCCTGAGAAGCCTGAAACACAGTCCGGCGGCTGCGGCTGCGGGGACGGCTTTTAAAAGAAAGCTCAGGGGATACGGATGCCGCGGCAGAAAAATCACAAACAGGACCGCTGCCGTAATAAAAACCGTGTATGCGGGTTTCCGGAACAACCGATCTCTCCCCCTGCTTTATTTTTGAAGAGCGTCCAGGGCCTCCAGAAGCTTTTCCTTTTTCTTCAGGTATGCCATCTGACTGATCAGCCCCTCGGCGTAAAGTTCTTCCAGGAATTCGAGATTCTGTTCAATCGACGCAGGGTCGCGCTTCTTCTCCTCCGACCGGGGAAGGGCTTTCCCGCCCTGAACCTCTTCAGCCTCACCTTTTTTAAACACCTGCCCCGTGTCTTTTTCACCCCCGCCTGACCTTCCCTTTTCAGCCGGCCTATCCGAGGCTTCCTGCGCTTCGCTTCCGGCGGTTCCGGCGGTTCCGGCAACAGCGGCCAGAACGGAAATGTCCAGTTTCACCCAGTTTTTGAACCGCTCTTCTCCCATGAACCCCGGATTTTCAACGCGGGCCAGCGTCTGCCCCCGTCCCGGTATGATCCGCCAGTTGGCGGGAACCGGTTCGGCGGTCGGATCCCGGGTAAAGGGTTCATAGCTGCTGTCTTTTATCGGTGTGTAGGTGTTTTTCATATCGGCAAGGCTCATATCAAACGCCATATTTTGAAAAGCACAGTTCATCGTGCCCCCCTGCCTGAAAAAAAGTCCGTCTGTCATATACTCTTTTTTAAAAACCGTGATGTTCCTGGTAAAAACAAATGAAAACGCCACGTATTCATCCGGCCCTGCCGCGGCAAACGCCTTTTGAAGCTGGGGCAAGAGCCTGTCCGCTATTTCGGGCGGAAAAGCCGCCAGCGGGGCCTCGTTAAAAAAGGCGATACCTTTTTGATACCGAACGGACGAAAGAAGGGCGGCCAGGGTTTCCCGGTCCACCTCCCACGGATGGTCGAACCCCTGCCGGACCACTTCCCCGGACGCATCTTTTTTGGCCGCCAGTTTCACGGAAAAACCGTTGCCCTGGTAGACCTCACGGGGAACAAACTGACTTCCCGCACAGGAAGAAATCAGAAACGCAGCAATTAAGCAAATCAGATAAACAGTCTTGTCCTGGATAGGTGTCATTGTTTTCAGGCTCCTTTCACTGGGTGTTTGAAAACCGGGGACCCGCCCCCGGTGACAACCGCCAACGATTGCAGCATGTAACGGTGAATTTGTTCAATTCCCCGGGGCCGGCGGCAGTTGACTTTTTCACATACTGTGATAGAAAATTACATAAAAAAAACGCTTTGTAAAGCGAAACCACCTGCCTGCCCAGAGTTGATCAGACAGGATAAATGGTTTGGTTTGCCGGTGGTGTGGAACGCTGACCGTCAGGAGAAATAAAAAAAATGAAAAAAATTATCACGATCATCTGTATTGTACTCTTTCTGGCAGGCGCCGGCGGCGCCGTCTACCTCTACTTGCTTTCCCGCAGCGGACTGCCCGATTACGACAGGCATCTGAAGATGCCGGGACTCTCCCGGCCCGTCACCGTATACCGGGACCAGCATGCGGTACCGCACATTTATGCCGCAAACAAAACGGACCTGTATCTGGCCACGGGATACTGCATGGCACAGGACCGGATGTGGCAGATGGACCTTCTCAGGCGCGTGACAACGGGCAGGCTGAGTGAAATTTTCGGAGAAAAGATGGTCAAGGCCGACATCCTTTTCAGGTCGCTGCGGATAACAGACAAATCCCGCGATATTCTTCAGACACTATCGCCGGAACTTAAAAACTACATCACGGCTTTTTCCCAGGGGATCAACCGGTATCTTGCCGAACATGAAGACGATCTGCCCTTTGAATTCAAAATCCTGGGATACACGCCTGACCCGTGGCAGCCGGTTCACTCGGCGAATCTGATCGGCTATATGGCGTGGGACCTTGCAGCGGGATGGGATATTGAAATCGTACTGCACCGGCTCAGAGAAAAGGTGGGAGAAAAGCTGGTCAATGAGCTCGCGCCGGTACTCGACAACCACGGGGTCACATATCCGGATGACGGGACAACCGCCCTTCTCGACAACCTGCACGAACGACTTTCAGCGGCCCAAACCGCCATGCGCAAAACAGGGGGCCCGATTTTCAACGCCAGCAACAACTGGGCCGTGTCAGGCGCAAAAAGCCGGACCGGCAGTCCCCTTCTTGAAAATGACATGCACCTGGGGCTGAATGCCCCCGGCATATGGATGCAGATGCATCAGGTAATCGAAGGGGAACTTAACGTGACAGGCGTGGCCCTGCCCGGCGCCCCTTTTGTGATATCCGGTCACAACCGGGATATCGCCTGGGGCATGACCAATGTCATGGTGGACAACCTCGATTTTTACATGGAAAAAATCAACCCGGAAAACCCGGATCAATACTTTTTCAAAGGAAAGCCGCGGCCGATCGCAACCCGGAAAGAGACAATCCAAATCAAAGGCGGAGAATCCCAGGTCCATGAAATCCGGTTTACCCATCACGGACCGCTTGTATCGGAGCTCAAAGGAATCGGGGAGACCGCCGTTTCCATGAGATGGCTCGGGAATGACGACAGCAACGAACTTCTCGGGGTGTATCTTCTGAACACCGCCGCAAACTGGGAGCAGTTCAAAAAGGCCCTGGAAAACTTCGTGGCCGTCAGCCAGAATGTGGTGTACGCTGACCGAGAAGGCAATATCGGTCTTTTCTGTGCCGCCGGCATCCCCATACGGCCCGGCAACAGGGGCGATATCGTCTTCCCGGGCTGGACCGGTGAACACGAATGGCAAGGCAGCGTGCCGTTCAGTGAACTGCCGTTCACGTTTAACCCGGCAAAAGGGTATGTCGCATCCGCCAACTACAAAATCGCGGACAATTTTCCCTACTATATCAGCAAGTGGACTTTCTGCCGGCCGGACCGGCTTGAGCGGATCAATGAGCTGCTTGAATCAAAGGAAAAATTTTCTGTAGCCGATTTTCAGCGCATGCAGACCGATACCGTGTCCAAACTCCCTCAGCCCCTGGTAGACGGCATTGTAACGGCGGTGACGGCGGACGGTGAGCTGACCGGGCCGGCAAAAGAAGCGGTGGACGCCCTTCGGGAATGGGATTTTTCCATGGATGCGCAAAGCCCTGCCGCAGCGGTTTTCGAAACCTTTTATCTGGCATTTGTCCAGAACACCTTTGCCGACCAGATGGGGCCCGATCTCTACAAAAAGTACATCAAGAACAAAAGTGCGGTCAAGTACGCGGTGGAACAGATATGGCAAACCGAATCCGGCTGGTTCGACGATACCGACACCCGGGAACAGGAGACATTTTCAGACATCGTGAGAAAAAGCTTTGCCGATGCGGTCGGTTTTTTAACGGAAACATTCGGTTCCGATGCGGCCGCCTGGAAATGGGGGGACCTGCACCAACTGACACTGAAACATCCCATGGGCGACGTCAAGATCCTGGATATGCTTTTCGGGCTGAATGAAGGGCCCCACCCTGTCGGGGGCAGCACCCACACGATTCCCCAGCTCTCCTATAATTACACCGATCCGTACCGGATCGTTCACGGTCCTTCCCAGCGGCACGTGTACGATCTGTCCGACTGGGACAAGTCACTGTCGGTGATTCCCACGGGCAACTCGGGCATCCCGGCAAGCCGGCATTACTGCGACCAGACCCGGCTGTACATCGAGGGAAAGCTGCATCCCGACTATGTTTCCCGCCCAAAAATCGAAGGGAGTGCCGTTTACAAAATGGTTCTGGAATAGACACAGGGGAGAAGAACAGCCATGGGATTCAAAAATTTCAAAAACCGCTTCCCATGTGGCACCTGATAAGGTATATATCCGATCCATGTGCGCACTTGTAAGAAATATAAGAGAACCTGTCAATACGCTGACCCATGCGGCAGGCGCCCTGGCTTCGATTACAGGACTCACCGTTCTCGTGGTGATTTCCTCGCTGAGCGCATCCGTATGGCACATCGTTTCCTTCAGCATCTTCGGTGCAACACTTGTACTGATGTACACCTCGAGTTCCCTCTATCACGGATTGAAGGTGTCGCCGGCGGTGCTTTCCGCGCTCAGGCGCATCGACCATGTGATGATATTCCTGCTGATCGCCGGATCGTATACCCCTTTCTGCCTCGTATCCATCAGGGGCGGATGGGGCTGGAGCCTTCTGGTGACCGTATGGGGCCTGGCCCTTACCGGTTCTGTGGTAAAGGGGTTGAATATCCGCTTGCCGCGATGGATATCCACCACCATATATCTCGTTATGGGGTGGCTCTGTATCATTGCGGTGTATCCGCTGGTGCAGAATCTCCGCCCTGCCGGTCTCATCTGGCTGGCCGCCGGCGGACTGGCTTACAGTACAGGGGCGGTTGTGTATGCTGTCAAAAAACCCGATCCATATCCCGGCGTGTTCGGGTTTCATGAAATCTGGCATCTGTTTGTGCTTGCGGGAAGTGCCTGCCATTTCTGGGCGGTTTTCCGATATGTAATGGGATAACCGCCTCATCTGCCGCAGCTGCCGGCCGCGCTTACTTTTTCTTCAAATCCCGGACGGCGTCCTTGATGATCGCGTACACATTGTGGCCCTTTTCACCGGCGATCCGGTGGGCGTCATCCACGATTCGGGCCGCCTGCGCTCTGAGCTCACGATTCCCCGGCAGCGGGTAGTTGAGCCGTTGATACTGCCATTTGAGAAGTCTGCAGGCCAGACTCTCTTCCTGTTTTCGTATAAATCCCATAGGCCGGCCGTCACCGCATCAGATAAAACCCGAGATCACTGTCAAAGGGAGGCGGGTTGTAAAAATCCCCCTCTATCAGCTTGTCTTTTACCGTTTTGACCAGCAGCCGCCTTTTAATCTCGGATTGTTTTTTGTTGTCCAGGGTAAAGTTAATATCCAGAAAATCATTTTCCTTGATACTGTGGTAGGCTTTGCGCACGGTAAAACGAATGCCCTGGAGCGAGAGATGCTCAACACTGAAGGGGCCGAACTCCCTGGAGCGGACGTGCCTGTACTCGCCGGCGAGCTGGAACTTTTTCCGGAAGGTTTTTTTGGTATGTGTTTTCAGACTCTCGGCTTCCGCTTCACGCTCCTTTTCCAGGACGGACTGCAGGTTGTTTTCCATCTGCTCGAGGGGCGCTTTTTCCTTGTCCGCCCTTTTCTGAGACAGGTTCTCCTTAACGAACGCAAGCAGTTCCGACGCATCCTCCGTTTTCACGGTACGGACCGAGACGGACAGGCTGAACGGGATCTCATCTTCCCTGAACGCCTCGGCGTCCAGATTGTGTACAATGCGCTGTACCGCCAGGTCGGCACTTTCCCGGTCGGTATCGGGTAAGAGGGCAATAAAGATGTCCCCTTCATACCGGAAAACATCATCCACCTTTCTCAGGGTTTTTTTCAGAACGGCCCCCAGTTTCACAAGGATCTTTTCGCCTTGCTTGTAGCCTTTTTCATCCGTCACCCGCCGGAATTCTTTTATACTGATCATGAGCATGGAGATCCGGGGGCCGTAGCGGCTCTCCATTGCCGACCGGTTACTGAAGGTGTGCTCAAAGCTCCATCTGTTCTTGAGACCCGTGAGGGAATCCACCATTGCAATTTTTGTCAGCGACTGGTTGTAATAGGACCGCTCGATTGCGATGGCGGCATACTCGCCGATCGAGGACAGAATGCCCAGTTCGGTCTCGGTGAAATTGTCGCCGCTTATCTTGTTGACAAGCTCGATTACCCCGAAGATCTTGTCGCCGGTTTTCAGGGGGACCCCGACGATTGAGTGGGTTTTGAAGCCGGTGAATTTGTCCACTCTGATGCTGAAGCGGTCGTCCTTTGCCACATCCTCGACAATGGTGGGCTCTCCTGTCTCCATGATATGACCGGCAATGCCTTCTCCCTTTTTCAGCCGTTTCCCCTGAAGCTTCTCCTTGTTGGGCCCCACCACCAGGGTAAAATTCATATCCCCGGTTTTCTGATCCTTCAGCAGCAGGGACCAGTGCATGGGCTTGAAAATATCGCCGATCTGATACATGACAATATCAAGGGTCTCTTTGACCGTTCTGGCCTTTGCCAGGGGTTTACCGAGCTCCAGGGTGATATCCGGGGATGCCGGGGGCGCTTCTCCGTATTCGGTATCCGCCGTTTCCGGTGGATTGTCCCCGTAATAGTAGTATTTTGTATTGACGTCGCCGAGCTTGAGGTTCGCCCACAACAGGTTCTCATGGAGTTCACTTGAAGTGGGGAAGACGAACTGGTAAAACTCGGATATGTTTTCCATCTCCCTGTTCATGTTGTTTATGATTTTAATGATATCGATGGTATCCAGGTCCACGGCCGCTTCAACTTCAGGGGTGAGCACCGGCGGCCGGACCATGTCGAAAGAACCGATGCCCTGGGTCCAGCAGAAAAAATCGGCAAGGGAGACAATGGCGATCAGCTGCTGCTCTTCCCCGGAGAAATCGAGATGCGCGAATCGCTGGTGGTGATACTTTGCGGCAAGCAGAAGCCTTTCCGGCAGCTCCCAGAGCGAGCAGTAAAAGGCGCCGACATTGTCGTGTCCCATCCCCATTATTTTTCGTTCCTCTTCAATTATCGGGACTGACGTATCTGAAAGCGACGCAATGAATTCACCGTAATCAGCGCGGCCCTGGGTATCAAAGAAAATCTTGCCGATATCATGCAGCAGGCCTCCCACATAGGCCTCCTCAGGGTTGGGATAACCGGTTTCCCTCGCGATTTCCATGCTGAGAACGGCCACGGAAAGACAATGGCGCCAGAAAAAAAGTCTGTCAAAAGCCCGTGTTTTGCCGGAGCTGAAGAGTGTTTTAAAAACCGCCATCCCCATCGCGAGCTTCTTTATCTCATCAAAGCCCAGGTAGACCACTGCATCCGAAATAGTGGTTATTCTGCTCTTCAAACCGTAATAGGCTGAATTCGCCAGCTTCAGCACAGTGGCGGATATGCCGGGGTCTGTCTCCACGAGTTTGGCAAGATCGGAGAGTGACGTCTCTTCATCCTTTGTCATTTCAAGAAGCTTGGCCGCTGCCTGGGGAAAGCTCGGGAGTTTTTTGCTGTCGAACTTCAGCACCTTTTTTATATCAGATTCCAGGGGGAGATGGACTTTTTCTTTTATCATGGGCATCCTTTTATCGTATCGCGGCCGTCTAAACTTCCGGGTTTACATACGTCGCTATTCCGCCTTTCCGTATCGGCCGGTGGTCAAAAAATACGGACCGGTCCTTCTTTACTGCGTAACCATCTCTTTTATTTTAACAAATAAGCGGCAAAAGTAAACCGAAAAATAGCGGCAGGGGCGCTTTGCCCCCGGAGGGCACACCTGCAGAGCGGGACAGGCGCTATCTGAACCCGTGCTTTGCCAGAATCCTGTCAAAGGTGCCGTCCTTTTTTATCGCGGAAAGCCCCTTGTTGAAATCCTCAACATGCCTGGCATGGGCCGGATCGGCTCTGGGGAATCCCACATAGAGAGGGTTTACCGAAAGGGGCTTGGGGACCACCTTGACGGTATCGATCAATTCCGGGCGGTTGTTTTTAATCCAGTAAAGAAACCGGTTCCTTGAGGCGGCAACAAGATCCAGCCGGCCCTCGACAAGCTTTTTCAGATTCAGCTCCACTTTTCTGACCGGTTCCTTGTCCAGGAAATCGGCATGGTCAAATGCCTCGGTATAGGCATAACTGCGTTCGATCCCGATCTTGTAGGGCTTGAGATCCTGGAGGGTCTGCCAGGTAATCTCCCGGTCTTTTGTGGTAAAAAAGACCATCTGGGATTTATCAACGGGGTCGGAAAAGGCGATCCACTTGGCCCTGTCTTCACTGTAAAACAGGCCCAGAAGTCCGTCGTAGTAAAGATTCTTCGTATCATGCAGCGCCCTTTTCCACGGAACGAACTCAACGGTCATGGTATATCCGACCCGTTTCAGGCTTTCCCGGATCAGTTCGGTCAGGTATCCCTTATCTCTGAGATCGGGGCCGTAGTAGGGCTCCCATTTAACCGTGACAAACCGTATATGTTTCTGCTCCGCCCCGTCCGCAATAAACAGCGGCATCCCTATCAATACCATCAGGAGCACTGCCAGTTTCAAAAAATTGATTTTTGCCCTCATCTCCCCCCCCCTTTTCAGCGTTAAGGGTTGTTCCCGTTCACTTTTTCCGCAACTGCTTAATGGCAAACACCATGCTGTATCTCATGCGCTCAAACGCCTCGGCAAGCACCCCGATTTCATCATTGGACTCCTTTGGAATCGTCACCTCGAGATTTCCCACACTGATTTTATTGGCAAGATCGGTCAGATTTCCGATGGGGGTCGTCACCATCTGTTTCACCACGAAAACGGTTGAAAGGGATACGGCCAGAAGCAGTACCGCTGCTGTAATGATAATGTTCAACATGGTTTTCCGGAACTCTTTATCCACAAACCGGGAGGTAAAAAAAACCTGGGCTGTCCCCAGCTGATCCCCGTCTTTGGTGATTGCCGACCGTTTGACAATGTAGGGGCCCTTCACGGGCTTTTTGTCGGGGACCAGCTGCCAGGCGGCATCCCGCCTGTATCCCATATAGACGGTCTTCCCGTCCCGATCCAGAAGATTGATGGCATAGATGTTTTTCTCCGTCATTTCCGATTTCAGGGACTGGCTTAAAATGTCGTCATCCAGAGACCAGAAAGCTTCCACAAGATAAGTGGAGAGCCGCTGGGACACAATGGCCGCCTCTTTCTGCAGCTCTTTTGTCATGCTCTGCCGGACCGTGACATAATTGTAAACCGTAAACGCCCCCATGATAATAAGAATCAAAACGATCAACACGGCATTGAGCTTAAACTGAAGACGGTTTTTAAATGGAATCGTCTGGACGGACGCTGTTTCCTGCCGCGCCGCTTCATCGGCAGGCGCCTCTTCCACGGCTTCAGGCGGTTCTGAGATATATTTGCCCAGATAGTTGACATGGCCGCAATCCCGGCAGGTAAACTTGGTTTTCTCCGATTTGATCATGTTCGGATCGATTTTGTACTCCCGGCCGCATCCCTCACACGATATTTTTATCATTTTGACTTTCCCTTTATAAGCGTTGCATTATTGGTTGTTTCAAAACCGAGGGCTATGCCCCCGGTTACAACCGTCAACGATTGAAACACTAACGTGTTTTTGTTCTTCCGGCCTAGGGCCGGGCTCGGTAGAGATGCGAATGCATGCATTCCAAGCCACACGCTTTGCGGGTGGTCGTTGACTCACAGTGACTCAGGATTCTCCCTAAACTCAGAAGTTGCGCTACCAGAATTTCACTCGCCCGTCAAGTAAAAAAAGCACCCCGTCACCGTGCATTTGTTCTGTTCAACAGGCGGGCCCACCTGTTTGTCCAGAGTTGGCGCGACAGATTAAATTGGCTCTGGCCCGAATCGGGTGCCCCTTGTCTTTTTACACCGGATGCTTTATAACACAGAAAAAGAAAAAAATCAGGCACTGAGAAGAACAAATGAAAATTTTACTGACCAACGATGACGGTTACAATGCACCGGGACTCGCCGCTCTGTACAGCGCACTCAACTCTCATCACGATGTCACCGTGATCGCGCCGGACAGTGAAAAGAGTGCCGTCAGCCACGCCATTACCCTGAATCATCCTGTGCGGATCTGCAAAATCGATCAGGAAGCCGGAATCAGGGGCTTTGCCATTACCGGCACATCCGCCGACTGCGTGAAGCTGGGACTGTTTGAACTTTTCACCGATCCCCCTGACATGGTAATATCGGGAATCAATCCGGGGTTGAACATCGGTATCGATATCAACTATTCCGGCACGGTGGCCGCGGCAAGAGAAGGGACGCTGAACGGCATTCCGAGTCTTGCCGTCTCTGTCAAACCCGGCACGGCAATGGACTTTGACGGCATGGCCCTCTTTGTCAGAGATCTCTTGAACAGCCTTCAGAAGAAGGGCCTTCCGGCGGGCACGTTTCTGAATATCAACGGGCCGGATATTCCCATAGTGGAAGTGGCGGGCGTCCGCATTACCCGCCAGGCCCTGAACAATCTTTCAAGGCATTTTGAGAAGCGCACCGATCCCAAGGAGCGAGCGTATTACTGGTACGGGCGGATGGACAGATTTGACGGAGACCCCGGTACCGACGTGGAGGCCCTGCGCAGAAATTATATTTCCGTTACGCCGGTTCAGTGCGACAGCACCGATTATAAAACCCTGTCGGAGCTCACGCCTTTTCTGCTGAACTGACCCGGGTATTGCCTGCACGTCAAGGGACATCATTTCTCTGTTATTTTACGCAGCACCCCTTCACGCGGTTCAGCCGCTCAAAGAGGCGGGATCACAAAGCAAACGACAAAAGAATCTCTGCAATCACCTCCTCGTCTATGCCGGGATAGCTGCGCCGGCTGACAATCGGGTACTTGATGACCCGAACCCCTCTTTTTTCAAGGAAATTGATTTTCTCAGCGCCGTGATACTGCACAAGGCCTGAATCCATAATCACGAAATTCAGCAGATCGGTTTCCGGCACATGGGGACTGTCTTTTTTCAGATAGGAGAGGAGCACATCCACCATCTCCGGCACACTCATGCCGTAACATTCCGGATCGGCAAATGTGTTGGGAATAAAGATCTTGGGGCAGGGGTTCGACTGGATGGCCCGGGCCACGCCGCGGGGCAGGAGATTGGCCACAAGACTTGAATAGAAACTTCCGAACGGGTAACAGATCGTGTCAGCCGACTGTATCAGTTTTTCAATCTTCGGTTTTATGTCGACACGAACTTCTTCTTCAGAATCAAGGGCCTCTGTTAAAAAGACCTTTTCAATTTTCGCTTCTACAGGCGGGCTCTCTTTCCCGGTAAACCGGTGCTGCCCCACGACTTTACGCCCGTCCTCAAAAACGGCGGCCAGGTGAAGATCCCGGTTCACAACCGGCCGGACCAGTCCCAGTACACTCACCAGTTTGGAAAATATGTAAATGACCGAGTCAAACCGCCTCTGGGAATCCAGGTAACCGCTGGTAAGGATCAGGTTGCCGATACTCGCTTTTTTCAAATCAAAACCGGGCGGCATTTTCTTTCTGAACAGTTCCAGATAATGGCGGATAATGGTGTTCATGGGATCGGAAATCTGGGCCACCAGCGGATGATGCCCCATAATCATCATATCGAGTTCATTGGCCAGACAGGCGCCTGACATTTTTCCCGAAAGACGGGTTTTAAAAAACCGTTCCACCTCGGGATTCCCTTTTATGCTCCTGTCGGACAGGGCCAGAAGCCGGTTTCGCACATCGCCGATGGCCGGCATGGAAAAGGCTTTCCGCAAGACAGCCGAGCTGCCGCCCGAATCAAAAGGGGTGATAATATGGATGGAGTTATGCGTATACGCGGTCAACACCCGGCTCACGGCTCCCAGTGCGGAACCGCCGGAGAAAAAAAGAATGCGGGGCCCCAGCTCCGGTGTTTTCCGGTACCGCTCGAGCGCCAGCTTGTAGGGCAGCCTGACCCGTTTGTGGATGTCGACAATCATCGGTTTAAAATATCCATGCAGATTTCTGCACCGTTTTCAAAATCGTATCCGCCCCTGATTTCATATACGTCAACCGCATTGAAAAAATCAAGATAGTTCTCTTGGGTATGCCGAAGAAATCCCCCTTTTCCCTCGTCCATGAAAAAAATACCCGGGGATTTCATCACCGCCGGCAGAAGGGACTGTTTCTGACTCAGGTTCACTTTTGAAACCGACACCGGCCCGCCGCCTTTTTTCCAGTTCAAAATGACAAGAGAGGTAAAAGGGGCGCCGAGGGCAAACCGGTTTTTTCCGAACGCCTCGTCAATGAACGCATCATATTTCTCCTCGAGATGCCAGAGTGCTTCCGGGGGCATGGCGTTGTATGCGTTGATTTTTTCGGGGTCAAGGATATAGCAGAGGCTTTCATTGTTGATAATGGTGCCGGGATTGATCCGGGGCATCTTGGCAACCCCCTGCATGGCCGCCACGATCCTGTCGTTGGAAACAAAACACACCGCCGGGTTCAGATTCATTATGTGAAGGGCCAGCGTGGACTTGCCGGCGCCGGAAAAACCGGCGATCGCCATACCGTTCCCGTTATACACGATGCCGGCGGCATGCAGCAGGAGGCCGTTTCTGTTCAGGTGATACCGGATAAACAGGCTGTTGATAAAATTGACCACCTGATTCGAATTCAGGACACACGGACCGGCCACTATCTGGTGATTGACATCGAAAAACATGAACATGCCGGTTTTGTTCTTCCTGACCACCCGCACCCCATCGAGTTGGAGAAAAGACTCTTTTACCCGTTTTTCAGGAAGTTCCCGGTTGACCGGTTTAAACGTCAGACCCTCGGGCGGTGCAAACGAAAAGTCCGGATCGTCAAACGCAAACACTTCAAACGTGACCGGGTTATCATTTTCCGGTATGACAAAATCCCTGAAATAACTTTCAAGGAACCGGATCAGTGCCCCGGCGTTGGATGCGACCCGGAAAGAAATCCCGCTGAAATCCAGAAACAGGTCGTGCTCATAACGGCAGACATTTTTAAGGGCGGATACCGCCTGGCGGGCGTTCATACTGTCAAACTTCAATTTATTGCCCCTTACGTTCTTATCCTGTCCATCACGTAGTCAACATATCTGTCCGACACATTCAGGCCGCTCGTTGCCTGGATGCCCTTGAAACCGCCAAAAGCGGATACTTCGAACACAACCGGCCCCTCTTCTGTCAGCGCCACATCCACGGTGGTGAGATCCAGACCGAAAATGCGCTGGGCCCTGGCGGCAAGATCGATAATTTCCCGGGCCGGGTCATAGGCCCGGTACTCCCCGCCTGACACGGTGGTGGTATTCCAGGCCCCGTTGGTTTTCTTTCTTGCATACGTACCGATGTGTTCGCCGCCCAGGAAAACAACACCAAGGTCAAGATCCTCGGGGAGATGCACCTTTTTCTGCAGATAAATCAGCTTGAAATTCTCCTTGAACGACCTGAGCTTGTCAAAACTTTCCCGATTGTCCGCATCAACCACTTCCATGCCCCTTGCCTTGGAGGTGTAGATGGGTTTGAGCACCCCCTGCCCGAATGTCTCCAGGGCGTTCACGGCTTCATCCACATTCTCGGTAATCACGGTGGCCGGGATGGGGATGTCGTTGTTGACAAGTCCGATGGTACAGCTCAACCGGTTCAGGACCTGCATAATATTGAACGGGGCTGAATACATTCTAAGCCCGTTTTGGTTCAGGGCTCTCAGCATTTCGAGCCGGTCCAGCAGATGCGGTGAATAACTGCTCCCGGTCTTTTTTATTATCAGGGCATCGAGTTCGGTCAGGTCCACCCCGTGACAATAAGCCTTCTTGCTGTAACAATCGAGCCGAACCCGGTCCATTTCAATCAGAAAACCGAACCCGGTCTTTTGCCGGGCCGATTCCACCAGCACCTCCGACGACCAGCCGCCACGGGTGCCGACCACACCGATACGCGTTTCTCTCATATAATGATCTCCCGCTCTGTCATTGATAGTAAAGAACAGACGGCTTCAACTTGAAATCTTCCCATCTCCCCTCAAAAGAGACAATTTTATCCATAATATATTCCGACCGCGCAAACATATCCTTTGCAAACGTCTTGTTCAGTGAAAAACGGGTTGACGTAAAGAACGACCTTGCAAGGGCAAAGGCAAGCCTTGCATTGAATGTCGTGTCTTCGTGGGTTTCGGCAAACGACCTGAACCGGCCGTACATCTCCTCGATAAAAAGATTGATCCGCTCGCGGATATACCCCTTGAAAACCGGTATGCGAAAGGCGGAAACCAGGCAGACCGATGCATCCTGGATGTAATCCGAGAGGCGTGACCGATAGAGATCGATGTAATGAATGATATCCTCGTAATCGTTATAAATCACGTTATTTAAATTGAAGTCGCCGTGGATAAACACGGAAAACGGCGCACTTAAACCGGCCTCCTTTTCCACCAGTTTTTCAATCAACCGGTTTGTCGAATAGATGGGGTTGTCATCGATCGCCATCTCTTCCCGGAAAAAATAGGGATGAATATTCTCGACGCTTTCCGCCCTTTCACTCAGCTGGGCTGCATATCCGGCATGGCGCTCCTTTTGTGCCAGGGTCTTTTCCCAGATCGCAAACAGGGTATCGACAAACATGTGCAGGGCCGTTTCAAATGTATGGCGGTCCTCATCGATCAGTACCTGGTCAAAGGTCCGGCCCGGCAGGCATTCCACCAGCATGGAGGCCTTGTCGTCTTTTTCGAGATACCCGTAAACCTTCGGGGCGAGCCGCTCCGATATGCTCTGCCATTTCAGGATGTTCTCATACTCGGAATGGATCTTTTTCAAACTGCCCTCTTTGAATATCCCCTGTTCCTTGGCGTCCGGATCATCCTCCTTTTTCACCTTGCTGATTCTGCAGCCGGACCGCGAACCGAGTATCGGGTCTGCGGAAATCTGTGAAATATCCCCGTTGAATTCCGTCCCCACGATATTCTGTTCCAGGGCTTCAAAATGCCGTATCTTGATCCGGTCCCCGAGGATGGCAAAAATCAGGGCTTCTCCCGCATTCAGCACGGAATCCCCGATTCTTTCGAAGTAACGGAAAATAAAAATAGCCGTGACCAGGTCCTCATGATGCTCAGCCGTTTTGAACATCTCCATCAGCCGGTCAAAATAATTTTTATAGATCAGATCGATTTCATATTCCGCTTTGCAGATATCAAGGGCTTTTGAAAGATCTTCGGTTCTCAGGACTTCGATAACGGTTGACAGGCTGCTCTCGATTTTTTCAACAAGCACCCGGTGATCAAACTGCCGCAGAAAAGAAAAATTGATCAGGTACCGTGTCTGATCCGCGATATTCACGATAAAATCGGCAATCCGTTCAACATTGGTGGCGATGACCTGGATGGACCGCACCTTGTCAATATCCCGTTTGGATATGGGCCGGTTATGGATGACGGAAAAGCACTCGTTCTCGATGGTGACCTTGAGGTTGTCGATATAATCTTCTTTTGACGAAATTCCGTTGACCTTTTTGTCCGAGAACTCGCTCAGAAGCGAATCCGCTTTTCGGAGCTGATCGCGTGTCTGGTCAAGAAGGAACCGTAAATTGTCCAGCAGATTGTCAAACATTGTTTACTCTATTTCCATCACCCCGTCAGACCCCTTGCCCTTATCCGCATCGCTCCAGGAAACCTTGATGGCTATCCTGCTTTCATTTCCCTTTTTCTCGGACTTGACGGTAAACTGCAGCAAATTGTTGGGTTCAAGCTCAATGGTGTTCTCATCTGTCTTCAGGTTGATTTTTCCCCTCCTGAATCCCTTTACAAATGATTCCAGATAATTGCCGACCGTTTCATTGTCCTGGATGGACTCATATTCGAATTTTTCATCCTGCATAGTCACTCCAATACATCCTCGATTATTCAAAGGCCTCAGCCTTCAAGCCGTTCCTTGTATTCCGTAATGAGACGCGCCTTATCTATTCCCGCCTTGATAAGCCGCTTTTGTACGCTGTAATCATCCCACGCGTGCTGCACGCCGATTTCCCGCAGTGCCTTTTCCTTCTTCATGGCCGACGGTTTGACCAGCTTTTCCCCCATGTGCGTATCATCGCCCATGAAAATCAAAAGCTTGCGCCGGGTGACACTTTCCCTGTTCTTTTTCAGGATAACGGAAATCAGAAAGTCGGTGTACCGCATTGACTGGGGATTCCACACTTCGTAGCCGTCCACGTCGTAATCCGCCAGCAGAATCGGCCAGAACTGTTCAGGGTGCGGCACCACGATACCGGCGTCAAACCGCCTTGCCTCCTCAATAATCTCGGAGGCCCTGTAAAAATGCGTAAGGGAAAAATCCTGCTTCACCAGTTTCTTTACCGCGGTCAGAAAATTCTGTGCCCTGTCTATCAGCTCGGACGGGTAACTTGCCCGCAGTTCTTCAAAAAAATTCCTCAAAAGCTTGTTTTTCAGCGATATGGCAGGGATGTCCCGGGAATGGATGTCAATCAGCTTTTCGATCTTATGAACGTAATCAATCACGAACGCGGCCAGTTTCCGGTCCGTTCCCGTACTCCTGGCGGCACTGTCAAGTTTTTCCCCGTCCGGCCCCGTGAAGACGTGAATCAACTCAAACAGCTGCGAAGAACGATACTTGAACGTGTGACTGAGCATGTTTTTCAGTACAGTGGCATGTTTGATCTTCTCTTTTTTGAAATGAAGCAGCAGCTGCACCTTCTGATTAAAACCGGAAGCGTAGCAGTCCACTTCGACACCGGCATAATCATCGTATGTCAGAATCTCGTTGTGCTGGGTGGGGATCACCAATTCCGAGGATTTGTTGGGATACATCGCCTCTATGCGCTCGGCTATCAGCGGTATCGGCACATACTCGGGGTGCCAGTGAACCGCCAGCAGATGCGCCACAAAAGGGCAGGTCTTGGGCGGGGTTCTGATGATCGCCTTTTGCTCGTCTGTCAACTCCGTGGAGATAATTTTCAGAAAAATCCCGTGGTCCTGCGCGCTCGGCTCGTCACTGACTTTGGCCGGCACAATGTTGCCGGCCATGTTATCGTACTCTTTATCCATAAACCCAACTTCAACAATAGGTTATACGCCTGTCACGCGGTCTTCTTAAAAACCGTACCGGCGGATGACGCCCGTCATCCGGCTTGACGTCAAACAATTATCATTGTTTTACCATATTCACCCTGTGATCAACAGGTTAAATCTTAAAATTCCGCGGTGAATTTATTCTATTCCAGAGCCAGGTGGCGGGGAAATTCCTCTGCCTCAGTCTCGCAGCCCGTCCTGGGCTGCTCCGAGGGGACCAACATCTTAAAGACATCCATGATTTTAAATAAAGATGCCGGTCAAACCCGGCATAGAAAACCCCCCGCCACCTGGTTGTCCCGAATTGACCCGTCAGAATAAATCTACCCTGCTTAAATTTCCGCATTTTAAATTCAGGCGGACACGAAACATTTTTCTTCTGCCGAATCCGTACGGGCTTATTGTACCGCCGGAATGTTAGTATTTGATTAGAGGGACAGGCGGCAATCACAAAAAAAGCCGGCGGCAACAAACACACCACCGGCTATAACCCGCCTGACAATCTATCGCCGGATCGTCAGGCCTCCTGCTCTCCCGTCTCTTCTGAAGTCACATCCTCGGTCTCTTCAAATGTTTCTTCCGACTCGACTTCAATCGCCGGTTCTTCATCGCTGATCACAAGATCGTCCGCTTTTTCACCCTCTTCATCAAACCGTTTCCAGCTCAGTTCAATTTCGATCTTTTCTTTTCCCTTTTTGGTGCACGCGGCCTCCATTGCCATATTCATATGCTTTACCGGTTCAAGGGTGACAAAATCGTCTCCCCCCTGGATAACGACCCGGCCCTTCTCGAAACTGCCGGCCAGATCGCGCAGCAGTTTTACCATCACCTCATTTGAAACCGTTCTTTTAATCTTGACCTCTTCTCTTTTTGCCATTTTTCTTTCTCCTTTATTCCTCAACTGAATTTTGTTCGCGGTCCAGATCAGGACCGATCCTGATAAAGTCCATGTCCGCTTCATCTTTGAATTTTCGCGCCTGCAGATCGCTGATGTTTTTTTCCGCCTTTTTTAAAAACGTTTCCAGCGCGCCGTTGACCGCCTTGTCAACATCCAGCTTTTTCCCCAGGTCCCTGGCCTCCTTTTTCGCCTGTTCCAGCCGCCGGGCCAGATGAAGCTCGACATTGAAAATAACCCTCTTGGTCTCTTTTTCCTGTGTAAAAACCAAAACCACCCTCTCTTTTGTTCAATTTGTGTACATTTTTCGTACAAATTATATTTCTTTTTCACACAAACCGGATGCATTGTCAACCTTGAATAAAAAAAATTATAGCTTGAACAAAACGAGCGGCGGCATTTTAACATCAAGGCGGCGCTCAGGTACCGGAAGTTTCCCCGGTCACCGGCGTTGCCGCAATCTTCTGTTCGTTCAGCCATTCACAGATCCGCCTGTCTATCTGATCCCGTATACGGCGGCTTGCTTTCAGAACTCCCGCGTCACTGCCGGCAATTTGGGCAGGATCGTCAAAAGGCCACACCAGTCGCTGGGAAAGGCTGAAAATCGACGGGCATTTCTTTTCGGCCTCACTGCAGACAATGATCACTTTTTCAAAATGCATCTGTCCCAGAAAATCTCCTACCCCTTTGGGCCCCTGGTCTGACAAGTCGATTCCGAGTTCCGCCATCACCGTGACGACAGGCGGAAAAATCCGGTCTCCGGGCTCGGTACCCGCACTGTATACATTGAAATGATCAGCGGCGTAATTTTTCAAAAAAGCTTCACCCATCTGACTCCGGGCCGAATTGCCCGTGCAGAGGAAAAGAATGTTCCGGCTCATTTAACCCCCCTTTTCTGTTTGTTGTTTTTACCAACTTATGCTTTTTCAGCCTAAACGGATTGTGTTAGAAAATGATTAAAACACCTTTTCCTGAAAAAAATTCACAAAAAATATTGACACCGCCAGTTTATGAGTATAAGTAGTTTATAGAACGATGTTCGAAAACAGAATATCTTTCGAGTATCACAACCACATCCTTATCCTTTTGATTGAAGCGGTGAATCCATATGGGCGTTACGGAAAGACGGGCACTTGAAAAAGAGAAACGGCGGGAACAGATCCTTGCGGCCGCCAAAAAAATCCTCTTTACCACCGGTATCGCTGACGTTTCCGTTAAAAAAATCGCCGGCGCGGCCGAACTGGGCGTCGGCACCATCTATTTCTACTACAAAAGCAAGGAGGAGATCTTTTTCGATCTCCAGGAAGAGGGACTCAAGCTGCTTTACCGGGACATCCGGACCATCTGTGGCGAAAAGATCCCGGCCGATGAAAAAATCCGGAAAACGGGCGGCGCTTATCTGGACTTCAGCATTGAACAGAAAGACTATTTTGACGTGCTGAACTATTTTCTCTCTTCTCCGACCGAGATGCTCACACCGGACATGAAAGCGCACATTGACTTTTCAGGCCGCAACATCCTCTCCCTTCTCCGCGGCACCGTGGAAGAGGGGGTTGAATCGGGCATTTTCCGGGAAGTGGACGGATACCGCACCGCCCTTATTTTCTGGGGCACCCTGCAGGGGCTGATTCAGTTCAAAAAATTCAGAAACACGATTCTGAAAAATGAAAACCATGAGGCGCTGTATTTTTATGCAGTGGAACAATTTATCGAGGGGTTGTATGTACACAGATCTTGAAGGCAAAACAGCCTTGGTTACAGGTTCAGGGAAACGCACCGGCATCGGGTATGCCATTGCGGCAAAACTCGCCGCCTGCGGGTGCCGTATCATCATCACCGATCTCGGCGGAGAGGCCGATTCCGGCAGTGACGTCAAAACCGGTACAAATGACGAGATGACCGATATTGCCGACACTCTTGGAAAAGAGTTCGGCGTGGCCACCATGGCAACGGCCCTGGACATTACGGACGGCGCGTCCGTTAAGGCCATGGCCGAAGCGGTAAAAGAAAAATTCGGCACCGTTCACGTGCTCTGCAACAATGCCGGGGCCACCTTCGGCGTGCCCAACACGGTCCGAAACTATGATGAAGGGGCCTGGATGAAGACCATTGACGCCAATCTGCACGGAACCTTCCGGGTCAGCCGGGCGATCCTGCCGCTGATGGAAAAAGAGGGGGGCAGCATTGTCAACACCGCCTCCAGGGCGGGCAAGGTACCGCCGCTTTTCAACGGGGCCTACGCCGTGGCCAAGGCAGGGGTCATCATGCTCTCAAAGGTCATGGCAAAGGAACTGGCCGGGCAGCATATCCGGGTGAACGCCATCTGCCCGGGACAGATCATGACCGACCTTGAAAAGTGGCGGTTCGAGCTTGAGGCAAAATTTCTCGGCACCACCGCTGAAGAGCAGGAAAAAAAGATGTGTGAGACCATCCCGCTGGGCCGTATCGGCACCCCGGCAGAAGCAGCGGATCTCGTCGTATTTCTGGCATCCGGGGCCGCTTCCTACATCACGGGTCAGGCGTTCAACATTACCGGCGGCCAGTTGATGGAACTTTGAAGCAATTAAACAGACAAGGAGGCAGAATGGAAACAGTAACCGGCGCCCGGCTCGTAGCGGAAGCGATTGCCGAAAAAAACATAAACCACATTTTTTCGCTCAGCGGGGGACATATCACCCCGATTTACCAGCATCTCGAACAAACGGATGTCACGATTTTCGACACACGCCATGAACAGGCGGCCCTGTTCATGGCCGAGGCATATGGAAAACTGACACGGACCCCGGGTGTGGCCATGGTGACGGCCGGGCCCGGTTTCACCAATGCCCTGACCGGCGTGGCCAGCGCCTATTTTTCAAACACGCCGGTGGTCATGATATCCGGGTGCGTGGGACTGGAAAACAAAGAGCGGCTCGATCTCCAGGACATGCCCCAGCACAGCGTGATAGACCCCATGGTGAAAAAGGCGTTTGTCTGTTACGAGGCCAAACGGGCGTGGGAGTATGTCGATCTTGCCTTCCGCACCGCCGCCGGCGGCCGTCCCGGACCGGTCTACCTGGAGTTTCCCGTGGATGTGCTGAACCGGGAGGTGGACAGGGAAAGTGTCAAAAAAATCACCACTGTCGGGAGCTCGCGCCCCTCGGACAGGGAACGGGCCAAGACCGCGGTGGAGATGATCGCCCGGGCCGAAAAACCGCTTGTCATCGCCGGTACCGGCGTATGGCAGGCCGGGGCCGAACAGGACCTGGTCCGGTTTGTCGAGAAGAGCGGCGTGCCCGTGTTCACCTCCCTTTCCGCAAGGGGGGCCATTTCGGACACCCATCCGCTCTGTTTTGAAAGCTCGCTGGCCATCCGGCCCGGGGCCGGCCTGGCCGCCTATCTCGAGACGGATCTCGTGGTGATCATCGGATCGCGGATCTCGCTTTACTACATGTTCGGGGACATCTTCAACCCGGCCGCCAAACTCATCCAGGTGGACATCGCACCCGAGGAGATCGGCCGGAACCGGTCTGTCGACCTGCCGGTCCTGAGTGACGCCGGCGGATTCCTGCGCGACGTGATGGACATCATTGAAGAGCGGAATTTATCAGGAGAATTTGAAAACCGGTTTGCGCCCTGGATAGAAAAGCTGACCGCCGCCCACAAGGAAAGCCGGGACTTTGCCGAACTCAACTGGCAGAGCGACGCGGTGCCCATTCATCCCATGCGCCTTGCAAGAGAGGTGGACACGTTCATGGACCAGCCGGGCGATATCGTGGTGGCGGATGGCGGCGACACCACCACCTGGATGGGCATGACCCGGACAATGCAGCAGCCGGGCCACTATCTCGACTACGGTATTTTCGGATCACTGGCTGTGGGGCTGCCCTATGCCAATGCCGCCAAGCTGCTCTATCCGGACAAGCGGGTCTGCCTTATCACGGGCGACGGCTCCGTGGGGTTCAACTTCATGGAGTTCGAAACCGCCATCCGAAAGAACCTGCCCATCGTCGTGGTGATCTCCAATGACCTGGGATGGGGCATGATACGACACAGCCAGGAAATCCGGATCGGCCACGCCATTGAAAACGGCACGTATATCGGCCGGGTGGATTACCACAAAATGGTGGAAGCCATCGGCGGAAAAGGGTTTTTCGTTGAAAAACCCGGCGATATCCGGCCCGCGCTCGAAGCGGCGTTTGCATCGGGAAAAACCTGCTGTATCAATGTAATGACCGACACGACCACGGTAAGCCCCGCCAGCGAAGCCCTGGCAAACGTGGGCGCTTACAAGGCGTAAAAAAAGGAAAACCGCTGAAGTGGGTATCCAGAACTCGGCACTCGGCCTTGTGCTGGTTTTCAATTTTTTCGAAGGCCTTGGCGGCATGGCGATCCTGGTGGCCTGGTGGGGGATATGGCATATTATCGCAGGCCTGGTGACCGCCTTTATCTTTACCCGGCGGAAGCTGCCGGCGGAAAGCCCCCCACCACAGTGCTGAAGCCGATGGGAAAGAAAAGTACATGAAAAGAGATTTTTCCGGTAAAACGGTCGTTGTGACAGGCGCTGCCAGCGGTATCGGCCTGGCGGTCTGCCGGGAGTTTGCCGCCCACGGCGCCGGAATCGGGATGCTGGACATGGAGGCCGCCGCCCTGGAAAAAGCGGCAGCCGCACTTGAAGATGACGGCGCGTCCGTTATGGCCGTGCCCTGCGATGTCACCAGTAAAACCGCATGTGACAATGCGATGCAAACGGTTATACACCGTTTCGGCGGCATCGATGTCCTGTTCAACAATGCCGGCATTACCCAGCGGAGCGGATTTGTCCCCACGGATACAGCGGTGTACGAACGGGTCATGGCGGTCAACTTTTTCGGCGCCCTCTACTGTACCAAGGCGGCCGTCAACAGTATCATTCAACGCCGGGGCATGATCATCGCCAATGAGAGTATCGCCGGTATCGCCCCCCTGCCCGGCCGCACCGGGTACAGTGCCAGCAAACACGCCATGCACGGGTTTTTCACCTCCCTCAGGTGCGAGGTCCGGCACCTCGGTGTCCACGTCATGATCGTCTGCCCCGGTTTTATCAGAACCAATCTTCAGACCCGGGCGCTGGGCGCCGACGGCACCGTTACCACCCGTCCCCAGAGCCGGGTGGGCCGGCAGGACACGCCGGAACATGTCGCCCGGCAGATTTACACCGCGGCCTGCCGGGGAAAAAACATGCTGGTGCTCACGGCCATGGGCAGACTGGGTTGCCTGATCAGCCGGCTGGCGCCGGTGGTTTACGAACGCATCGTCACCCGGCAGTTTAAATCGGAAATTATGGCGGCACCACCGTCTGACCCCGATTCTTTTCGGCCGGGGTAGTTGACGTATATGCATTCGCATCTCTTCGAGCCCGGCGCAGAGGCCGGAATGACGAAACACACGAGTGTTTCAATCGTTGACGGTTGGTACCCGGGGGCACACCCCCCGATTTGAAAACAACCAATGACGTATCAATTTATCGCCGGTGTCAGCGGACACGGGCGGTTATGCAACAGATGAAAGGAGGCAGAATGACCACACAGAAAATGACACCGAGCGAAGCGCTCGTGGAAACCTTTGTTGCCGAAGGCATCGAAAATATATTCGGAATTGTTGGCTCGGCCTACATGGACGCCCTTGACCTGTTTCCGGCGGCCGGTATCCGGTTTGTTCCCGTGGCCCACGAACAGGCGGCCTGCCATGCCGCAGACGCGCTGGCCAGGGTGACGGGCCGTCCCCAGGCCTGCATCGCCCAGAACGGCCCCGGCGCGGCCAACTTTGTCTCGGCGCTGACCGCCGCCTTTTGGGCCCACTCCCCGGTGGTAGCAGTGGCACCCGAGACCGGCTCCATGGGCATCGGCACCGGCGGTTTCCAGGAACTGGACCAGATGCCGATGTTTGAAAAGCAGACCGTTTACCAGGTGAGGGTGAACCGCCCCGAACGCATGGCGGAACTGGCCCGCCGCTGTTTCTACATGGCAAAGACCAGAATGGGACCGGCCCACCTGAACATTCCCAGGGATTTTTTCTACGGGGTATGCGAAGACGAAATCTATCCCACCCTCACCATCTCCAGGGGCGCCGGTCCTAGAGAAGCGCTGAAAGAGGCGGCGGAACTGCTCCTTGCGGCCGAGTATCCCGTGATTTTCTCGGGCGGCGGGGTCAGCCAGGGGGATGCCCTCGAGGAGGTCACGGCCGTGGCCGAACACCTGACCGCGCCCGTGGTGAACAGTTATCTCCACAACGACTCCTTTCCGGCACACCACCGGCTGTCAACAGGCCCCATCGGATACTGCGGGTCCAAGGCCGCCATGCGGACCATTGCCAAGGCCGACGTGGTAATGGCCATCGGCTCCCGGCTGGGACCTTTCGGCACACTTCCCCAGTACGACATCCATTACTGGCCGGAAAACGCAAAACTGATCCAGGTGGATGCCAACCCCGAGGTGCTCGGTCTGAGCCGGCGGGTGGACGTTGCCTCGGCCGCCGATGCCAAGGAATACGCGGCCGAGCTCCTGGCGGTGCTCAGAGAACAGGCCCCGGACCGGAAAGAAAATGCGGCACGGCTCGCCGATGTTGAAAAGGAAAAGGCATACTGGGGGGAGGAACTCGAAAAAATGTCCGCTTCCACGAACAAGCTGATGCATCCCCGTCGCTTCCTGAAAGAGCTGACCGCGGCCATGCCCGAAGGATCCATCGTGGCCACCGACATCGGCAACAACGCCTCCATGTGCAATGCCTACCTCACATTTTCCGATATCCGGCAGCACATTGCCGCCCTGAGCTGGGGCAACTGCGGATTTGCCTACGGCGCCGCCATGGGGGCGAAACTCGGCCGGCCGGACAAGGCCGTTTTCGCGTTCCAGGGGGATGGTGCCTGGGGGATCAGCGGGCTTGCCGAAGTCATGACGGCGGTGCGGGAGAACATCCCGGTCATTGCCGTGGTGGCGAACAATTTCGAGTGGGGGGCGGAAAAGAAAAACCAGATCGACTACTACGACAACCGGTTTGTCGGGGCCAACCTGCCGGACAATCCCGATTATGCAAAGCTTGCCGAAGACATGGGGGCCCGCGGCTACCGGGTGGAGGACTACCGGGAAGTGCAGGACGTTGTAAAGGACGCGGTGGCCTCAGACCGGCCCTGTGTCATCAACGCCGTTATCGAAGGCGGTGAAAACGTGCTGGCCGAACCGTTCAGGCGGGACGCGCTCAAGCCGCCGGTCCGCTATCTGTCCAGGTATGCCCATCTGAACGCCTGACCGGCCCGAAAGTCACCGGCTGACCCCGGCCGCCGGTTTATAAATAGTGCGCCAGTTCTCTTCGTATCCGGCGCTTTACTCTTCCGATGGTGATATCCGCCCTTCTTTCCTTCAGGCCTTCTGCCAGACGACATGCCTCGTCAACTGCGGACTTGATCAGGAAAATGGGCAGTTTCTGGCTGGTGGTCTCACCGGTTTGCGGCACATGAACAGAAATCAGGAGGTCGTCCTTTATTCTCGAAAGCGAAGAAACAGGAATGCGGGACACCAGTAGTCGCTCCCGACTGGCAATTATCTCCTGGTCCAGATAGGTTACCGCCTGAAAAAAATTGTCCTGTTGGGTTTCACCCACTCTGGGGAAAATGCTGTCCGCAATCAACAGGTTCAAAATTCTCTGCGCTTTCGCCGCCTGTTGATTGTCGCGAATAATGCGGTCGATACTGCGTGTTGGGTTAAACTCGGAACGCACCATTTGGCGAAATCTTTTTTTGAGAGCCGTCAGGTCTTCCTTTTCCAGGGATCTCTTTTCATCCAGAATCATGTCGGCCAGTGCCGCATACGTGGTAATCAACCGCACCTCTGATTTGCCGGCGTCATCCACACAGGCAGCGGCATAAGCAACGACTGTAGCCTCGATGTCCGGCACCCGCTCTGTTAACCGTACAATGCAGTCCGGCAGGTCAAATTTGTTCACCGTTGTCATCACCTGCTCAAAAACCGGATCGCCGTAAGAAGCAAAATGAATCTCCTGCCGGTCGTCCGGTGAACCCGTTTCATATAACCGTCTGTGCACAGTAAGGGCTGTGTGATCCGGGACATTTTCCAGACCGCAAAGGGAAAACAGATTACCCTCCGGATCAGCTGTACCTCCCAGCGCCTGTAAATAACCGGACCCGAACAGGGCATCGCCAATATCCGGAAGGGAGACCGGCACCTTCACAGCCTGCTCACGCGCCTTTAACTGCAGATAAATATCATACAGTTCACCGGGCGGTATTTCCATGCTTTCGGCCCGCTGCTTCTGCAGCTGAATACGTTCGCTGGTTCTCCGCCACAGCGTATCTTCATCAAGCTCACCGGCGGCCAGCTGTTCAAACTCTTCTTCGGTGACCGGGAGGAGGGCGATTTGCTGGGTACCGACCACATCACCTGCCTGGGCCAGGCGGTTTAACAGCCGATCGTATACAATCTGTTCGGCGGAACCCAGATAACAGAGATTCAGGACATAGACTTTCTCATGGATCTGTCCGATACGGTCAATCCGGCCGATACGCTGCTCAACCTTCATGGGGTTCCAGGGCAGGTCATAATTGATGATAAGATCGGCCGTCTGCAGGTTCAAGCCTTCGGCAGCCGCATCCGTGCAGATCAGGACATCAATCTCTTTTCTGAAAAAGCGCTGCCGGATATCCTCCCGGTCGGCATTTCTCATATGGCCTTTCTCCCAGTCAACATACTGTCCACCGCGGCCGGAATAGGTGCCGATGCGCATGGCCGTGTCGATCTTGCGAAGCCGGTCGATAATATCGGTGAGCGTATCGTAAAATCTCGTAAAAATAACGGTCTGCGCTATCCGGCCCCCGCCGAGACGCCGCTCATCCAGAACCGACAGCACTTCATTCATTTTCAGCGGCATTTGGGATAAATCCGTGAGCGGCGACAGCATTTCTGCCAGCCGGTCTTTCTCCCACGCCAGATCGGCGGGGCTTCTGTTTTTTAAAAACGCCTCAACAACGGTGTCATCCACCTCCTCGCTGTCCCCGAACACATACTCCCGGCTGTCCATCTCGCTGTCCGCATCCGGGACCGGCTGTTCATGGGCCAGAGCGGCTTCCACCTTTTTCTTTCTGCGTTTCAGTGTTTCCCGCAGGGAAAACAGACTGGAGGCCAGCCGCAGCCGAAGAAAACTCAAATAAAATCCCAGGCTGGTGCGCCATTGACTGCCCGGATTATTGGCGGCAATCTGCCCCGTCAGATCCCGGCAATAGGTCTCCAAAGTCTGGTCAGCCGCTTTTTCCAAGCCGCTGAGCACGATAGGAGGCACCGGCCATACCTCCCGTTTGGGCAAATTCTCTTCCAACTGGTTTTTTGCCTTGTAAATTTCCAGAAGCGACCGGGTATGCCGCATCATCACCCGGGACAAAGGAGCGGCGGCAAAAACCAGGCGCTGAATATTTCGGCGGTCAATACCGGCGGGTGTATCTCCCTGTTTCAGAAAACGTTCAGTAACCGTTCGAATGCGGCCGTCAATGACGGCTGTTGTAAAAAATTCCCACAAAAAGGGATCAAACCGCTCCAGTGAAGAAACGGCCCGCCTGAGCAGTTCCCATTCATGGGAGTTCATATCACGGCCGCCTGTCAGTTTGCCCAATGTCTGGTAATAGGCCCAGGTCAAACTTGGATCATGCTGAAAGTGCGCCACCCGATCGGTTAAATAGATCAGGTCAAACACCTCGATCCAGTCCAGCTGCATGGGCGTTGCCGTGGCCAGCCAGAGCGCCCGGGTCTTCCGGCTCAGAGAATCGGCGATGGTGTGAAACAACAGTCCGTACTTTGGTGCGCTTCGTTCCCCGTTTTTCGGATTTTTGCGGCGGGCGTAATGGGCTTCATCCACCAGGGCCAGATCAAATTTTTCAGTCCGGAAAAGCTCATCCTGTCGCTGCTGCCGGCTGAGCAGACCGGTGGAGACAATCGTTAAATCCGGGGCATATAATCCGTTGCCCGTATCCGTTCTAAGATAAGGAAATATATATTCGTGACGTACCTGGCTGCCGCCCAAAACCCGGGCAAACGGCAGAAAGCACTTGGCCGCCATTTCCCGGTGCCACTGCCCGGTTAAACTGGCCGGGGGTGAAATCAGCACCCGCCGAATCAGACCGGAGAGATAGAGGGACCGTATGGCCAGCCCGGCTTCAATGGTTTTGCCCAGTCCCACTTCATCACATAGCAGATAATTATACGGCCAGGTACGGACCATGCGCCGGGCCACCACCTCCTGATGCGGCCAGGGCTTTACCGGAGCGGTTTCCAACCCCACATACCGGCCGCCGGGCAGGCAGGGGCCGTCTTTGATCACGGCAAACTTCAGCCGTTCCATGGCCGAAGGCGGCGGTATATCCCGGGGAAAGGCGGAGGAACCGTCTATCTCCCTCGGATATCCAACAGCCTGCCCGATCTGGATCAGTTTCCGGGAAACCGCGTCGGGGAGGTTCAGAACAGCTATATACGGATTTTGATTGTTCCAGAGACTATCAAAGGATGCAACTGCCTCATCGATTCTTTGCCGGTCACTGTCTCCCCACCAGTCCGTATGCAGGTTGATGTTTTCCGCATTGTGCACCAGTGCCCGGCGGGATTCGTTCAAAGAACCGGAAATATAAATTCGGGCGCCTTGGGCATCCGTAAATATGCCCCACTTTTCATGGACATACCCGTCATCCACCGCATCAAATGAGAGCGCCTCGCCGGTTCCGCCGTGAACCCGAAACGCCACCCGCAGCTCCAGGTGTTTCCGGGCCACCATCCAGGCCAGCAGTACAACCCCGTTTTGAACATCTTCGGGCCAGTATTCCCTGTCGGAAAGCGCCCGGTTTAAATGATCAGTCAGCCGCTGCTCGTCTCCCTTAAGGACAGCGGCCACATCGCCCGGCGAAAGGTCCGCCCCCACAATCAGCCGCATCTTGCCACGGGCGGCGGAAAAGGCTGAAAAACCCTGGGATGCGGCCGCCAGAGACGACGAGCGGAAATAACCGGCCACCCGGTCATACGCCACGCTTCGCTTTAAAACAGGGATGTAAAAATCGTGGAGAATATTAACCGGTTTGCCGTCCGGCCCGGCGGAGGAGGTCCTATAGGAATAGGCCCATTTTTTATCCTTAAAAACCGGAGACGTGTCGTTTCTTTCTGACATGGGAAAAAGCCTTGATTGTATTGTCAAGCTGCTGTTTTATCCACCAACCACTATCAGGGCGTGAAATCGGTAGAATCTATTCTATTCAACGGGCAAGCAGCAGGGAACTTCCGCTGCCTCATTCTCGCCGCTCTTCCTGAGCGGCTCCGAGGTGACCGACATCTAAAATCATCCATGATTTTAGAAAAGATGCCGGTCAAACCCGGCAGAGAAAAGCACCCCGCCGCTTGCCTGTGCAAGGTTGACTCGATAGAATAAAGCTGTCCTGAGGCATGAAAACACATAGCCGAACATCCCCCTGTCACACCGGCCGCTTTATCACCACCCGGAACCGGTTTTCCTGTTCATCGTTGTACAACTCGATTGCAGAATACAATTTCAGTGCACGCCGAATGCCCGTGCCGATTCCCCTGTAAGGCATAAGCTTGGAAGCGAACCCGTGAAGGACAGGATTGCGCGGGATTGAATTGCCCGCCTTCACCTGTTCCACCGTCAAGGCATTGGGAAGGATGCCGGGGGAGTACAGTTCAATGCAATCTGAAAAAACAAAAATTTTCTGGGGGGCGGCAACAAAATAATTGCGGTGAACAAGCATATTCACCAGAAGTTCCTCCAGGGCTTCAGCCGGTATTTCCAACACGCCTTCCGTGTTAACAGACTGATGCTTCTGGATTTTTCTCAAATTGCGAAGGATAAAAGCTTTAGCCCCGGCCAGCTGCTGCGGCAGCGTGCCGTTCAGATCTTCACTGTCAAGGTATTGGGTATCTGTCGGTTCCGTGCCCGGAAAAGCAATTGCCTTGGTCATTAGTTCGGGTCGGAATCTTTCCGGTTCTTTTCCAAAAAAAAGCAGGCCGGCCAACGTAAGATTTTCATTTCTTGCCAGATTCAAATTTTCCAAAAGCCTTATGAAAGAAGACTTTTCCCGGTTTACAGTCTCCCCGTACCGTTGTTCATAAAACGCCTCAAAAGCCTGACGGTCCAAATCTTCTATACCGGCTCGGTAAACCGGCTGTTCGTCGGCATAAAAGACATGGGCATCCTGGAATATCCGGCGCAGTTCCTCCCGCGATGTCACCCGTCTTTTATCAGACATGTTTTTTACCCAGATTGCACCAGAAGGGTCGAAATGGGGTTTTGAATGGCTTTCCGGGACATGGACCACCAGTACGTTCTTCTCCTCGATTTTGACGACTTCGGAACGGGGGAAAAGGGGTTCTTTAATTCTGTTTGTCGCAAAGTTGGCTATCTTTGAATTCAGCTCCCGCACTTCGTCCGGCGACAATCCGGTAATGGCACCGTCATCTTCCACGCCGAAAACGATCATCCCGCCCTCTGAATTGGCAAAAGCACACATCTCGGCGGCAAGCTTGTCCGGGCTGTTAAGCGTTCGCTTGAACTGCACAGTCGAGGTTTCACCGAGTGCTATGATATCCAAAAGTTCTAACGGTTCCATGATTCGTAAATCTGCTGACGTTTTTTAAAAGCGTCCTCTCCGCCTTCCATAACGGTTACCACTTCCTGCTGCATGATCCGGTCATCGAGGGGCCCGGTCAACAGCTGAATCGTGTCCGGTGAAAACGTGCACCGGCAAATCTGTTCCGCATCACCCAGCACCGGTATATTGGGACTGTGGGTGGCAAAAATGATCTGTCGTTGCCCCTTTAAATCGAGAAGGCGTTTTATCACTTCGGTATAAATGGTTTGATTGTCCAGGTCGTCTTCCGGCTGATCAATGATCAAAAGGTCAAAATCCTTCTGGCCGAGCAGAAATAGCATCAAGGCGGTGGCCCGCTGCCCCAGCGAGTGATCATGTAATGGTTCGTTTTTATAAAGAATTTCCGGGCGATCCGGGGGACAATAAGTAATAATGCTTTTGAGATTTTCAGCCAGGTCGGCATACAACCGGTTGATTTGCGCCTGGTTCAGCCCGGCTTCATCAGTCAGGCGCTCGGCATTCGAGAAAAAAAGGTCCCGGTACAATTCCACGCCGTCCGCAAACACATCGCAAACCTTCTGCAGGGTACGCCGTTGAATGCCGCTGGTCAGCGAATTCAATCGCTCTGTAAACGCCGCTTTGTCAGCTTTAAATGCAAGCTTCACAGTGACCTCATCGGATCGTTCATTGAGTCTTTTGACCTCCTGCATGCGCTCCTGGTAGGCTTCATTCCAAAGCGCCTGCAGAGACAGAAGATCCTTAAGCAGCTCCTGATACGCTTTATCCTCCTTTTTACGTATATTCTGCAGTTCCGAAAGCTTGGCCTCCAGAATATTTTTTTTCTTTGTCAGTTCCACATAGGTGTCCGGGTTGAGTTCTCCTTCGATTTTCACCGTCCTTCTGATTTCGGCAAATTCCTCTTTCTTTGCCTCAAAATATTCTTTAAGCCCGGCTTGCGCTTTACGCGTATAAGCATGCGCGGTTTCCATCTCCTCAAGGAGGATGCGTATTTTATCAAAACGCTCGGCAAAACGGTTCAATCCCGCCATGACTTCGCCGAAGGACTCGAGATCAGAAGCTGTTTTTTGTGATAAACGCCGTTTCAGTGGCGTTTCATAATCTTCATACCACCGCCTTAACGACTCGGTCGTATCTTCCTGAAAAGTTACAATATCATCTGCTTCTTTTACATCCGACTCCAATGCAATCTGCGCTTCCAACTTTTCCTGCAGATTCTTTTCTGTAAATTTTTTCAGCGATTCCTTTTTCTCTGCCAGATCCGCCTTTATTTCCTCTATTTTTTCAAGATGCTTTTGGTATTGTACGATGGCGGCCAGCCGCTGTTCCGCCCGCTGCCGGACCTGTTCGATCTCTTCTTCTTTTGTGCTTTTATGCGCGGTAAACCGGTCGATCAAGTCCCTTGCAAATTTTTGTTCGCTGAATTTAACCAGATCTTTTTGACCGAAATACCGGGTTTTAAGAAGTGACCGCGGCCGCAGATGAGGAACAATTCCTTCATTTCCGGATACACGGGGGGTTTCTCCCAATATTCGCTGGAACTGATACACCTTGTTGTCACCGGTTACAACTTCGGCAGACACCTTTCCTCCGCTGCCAAGGGTTCGCTCAACCAGTTTTTCCTTGTACTCATCATCTTCATCAATACAGGCGAGTCCGATATCCAACAGATAGCGCAGGCACTCTATCACAGAGGATTTGCCGCTTCCCCGTATCCCGATAAAATTATTCATATCCGGATTCAGCCGAAGGGTTTGAGCGTCAAGAAGACCGCCGGTGAAAGTCAATGAACGAATATATCCGCTTGACGGTGCCGGCAGGGTATCAGAAACCCGCTGTTCCTTCATCAGCAAAGCCAGACGAACGGCCTGAAACGAAAAGGCGCCCAGTTTGAGATAACACCGCTTCTCCATATTTCCTTCTGTGTGCGCAGCGCCAACGGTTTCCAGTGACTTGCCGTCGGACCCTTCGACTTTTGCCGGTTGCCACTTCTTATTCACCCATTGGGACAATTTGTCCCAGTTGGCCCGGGAACGTACTTTTTGTACAGCCAGAACGGTTTTCTCGAACAGTGCATCAAAATACGTTTCCAAGCCCCCTCCCAGTTCCTTGAACGCCCCTTTTGTGTCATCCACATGGGCAAGGATCACAAAGGCATCCCTTTTGTTCTTCCGGTGATCTTCAAGCTTTGTAAGCGTCTGTGGAAGCGTCCAGTCGCAGGGAGCATCATCACTCTCCCGGTTGGCCGCATGGGGAAAGGCATTGTCAAGGAACCGGTTAATGAAATCCTCGTTTTCGGTATTAAAAACCCACGTCTCCGGATCAAAGACAATCAGAATGTGCACACCGGACCGTCCACCCGTCACGCAGAGCTCTACCCCCGGAAGAATATAGATCTCCTTTCTCGCCGCTTCTCGCCTGAGAACTTTATATTCCCTGATATCGAACTTGTTATGATTGGTGATAACCCCTAAACGGACATCTTCTTTTGCCAGCCGATCCACCCAGGCTTTTTTAAAGGAAATTCCTTCGGGAATCGGCATAAACTGACGGTCCATTTCGGTGTGCAGATGAAAATCCGCCCGAATCCAACACGCCCCGAAAGCAAACAAACCGGGAAAAGAATCGTTATCTTTGTTTGTCGTTGTGTTGTCCGTCTCTGTTGTCGACATGCCGCCCATACCTGTTAATGTTATCATAGATCACATGGATGCGCATAATATCCATGAATTTGAGTGGCATATTACCACTTTCCCTGATCGGATACAATATCACGAGTATATTACGGCAAACTGGTTCAATTTTGCATCCGCTTTACTGCAATCCAAAAACGATGGCCCGGGCCTCTTTCTGCAGTGTCTCATCCGGCATTTCCGCGGCCCACACCTCCAGCAGAGCCAGAACCAGAGGGTATTTCCCCTCTGCATGCCGGTCCAGATAAGCCCGGGCCACCGGAATATCTCCCTGACGGAATGCCATGATGACCCCGGCCAGTACATCCCATTCGGTCTGGGGATGGTTCAGGCGGGCTTCATGGCGCTCTTCGGGCCGGGCCAGTCGAAGTTTGGCCCCTTTTCGCACAAGGGGGGCGTGAAACCCGATCTCTTCAGCCTTCATCCCCCGGCTCCGCCTGCTGCCGGCCTGGGCGGCATAGCCGATAAACCGGCCCTTTGCCTCGTAGCCGCCGGTCTTGTTTTCCAGGGCTGTGCTCAAAGATTTGGAAATATTCAACGCCTCATCATAGGGAAATTCCGCCAGCCGGTAAATCCCGAACAAGGTCACGGCCATGGCCGCCTCCGGCAGGAGATCGGCCACGGTCAAACGGCCACCGGTGATGCGCCGGATCTGATTTTCCGCCACCACCCGGCTGGCCTCGTTCATGGCCCGTACCGGCCCGACTTCCTGATCCCCGTCAATAACCGGCCATTGTTCGGACAGCACCCGCAGCGCCCGCCCGTAGGCGGCCACCATCTCGTCCACGGGATTAAGTTTTAAGGGGGCAAAATCTGTCAGGCCTTCGGCCACCGCCTTCTGAATCCGCTGCTGCACGCCGCTGCCCCCAAACCCCGTCCACAGGGCCGGCTCGTCAGACTGCCCCATGCGTTTCCGGCAGGCGATGAAAATGGAACTGGCGGCAGACGCATTATTCATGATGTGCTGTGAATTGGTAAATTCCGACTCAACAGGAAAGGCCGCACTGATGATCCAATTGTTTTCTATTAAAGATCTTGTCAAAGCCTCCCAGGCATCCTGGCTCTTATGGGTAAACATCAACGTCATGATGCCCAAAGGTTTTACTACCCGGCGGCATTCCTTGAAAATTTCGGCCATCATATCCTCATAAGCCGCATGGGCTTTCTTATTGCCGCCATCCCGGTCAGGATTGGCAACGGCCTCGCTCTGTTTGTCTGTCAGCCGCCGTTTGAAACAGTGGGGATACAGATCCGCCAAAATACGCTTCTGCCAGACATAAAAATAGTCGGACAGTTCGGCGTACTGGACATTGTTGTAATAAGGCGGATCCATGCAGATCAGGTCCACGGAATTGTCGCTCACACCGGGCATGTAGGCGGCTGTGCCGGTTTGAATTGTTACATCCGAATGTGACGACATGGGTGAACAAGCCAAATCGGCGATCCCTTTATAAG